>NZ_JBFUAI010000029.1:0-31379 GCF_056406355.1 Cellulomonas sp. P1_C4
CGGCTCGGCTGCCTCGCGTCCGGCCGCGCCGCGACCGACGTCCGCCGCCGCACCCCGTGCGACGACGCCGCGTCCGGCCTCGGCCCCGCGTCCCGCGACCACGCCCAAGCCCGCGACGCCCGCAGCTGCAGCCCCGGCCGCAGCCGCGCCGAAGCCGGCCACGCCGAAGCCGGCAGGAACGCCGCGGCCCGCGCCGCGGCCGGGTCCGGCGGGGTCCGCCAAGACACAGACCAGCACGACGGCCTCGGAAGAGGCCAGCTGAACCAGCACGAACGGACGGCCCGGCCCACCGGTCGGACCGCACCAGACGAGTCGTACGAACCCGTGCGATGTGAACGACAAGGAGACACGGCAGCCATGCCGAAGAACAAGACGCACTCCGGTGCCAAGAAGCGCTTCCGGGTCACCGGGACCGGCAAGGTCATGCGCGAGCAGGCCGGCGGTCGCCACCTGCTCGAGCACAAGTCGAGCCGTCGCACGCGCCGCATCGCCGGCGACGTCGTCGTCTCCGCCGCAGACGCCCCGAAGATCAAGAAGCTGCTCGGTAAGTGACCCCGGGGGCGCCCCGGCGCCCCGGTCACTCGGCCCGAGCCTGAGACAAGCAAGGAGCATCACGTGGCACGCGTGAAGCGGGCGGTCAACGCCCAGAAGAAGCGCCGTACGACCCTTGAGCGCGCTGCGGGTTACCGCGGCCAGCGTTCGCGCCTGTACCGGAAGGCGAAGGAGCAGGTCACCCACTCCCTCGTCTACGCGTACCGCGACCGCAAGGTGCGCAAGCAGGACTTCCGCAAGCTGTGGATCCAGCGCATCAACGCGGCGTCCCGCGAGCAGGGTCTGACCTACAACCGCCTGATCCAGGGCCTGAAGCTCGCGGGCATCGAGGTGGACCGCCGCGTGCTGGCCGACCTCGCCGTCAACGACGCCGCGACGTTCAACACGCTCGTGGCCGCCGCGAAGGCTGCCCTGCCCGAGGACGTCAACGCGCCGAAGGCTGCGTGACCCTCGTCAGCCGCTGAGCCCGACCGCCCGATCGCCCCGCCGCCGCGGGGCCGGGCGGCGGCTCGGTGCACCCGGAGCCCCCGGAGTCGAAACGACTCGCGGGGGCTTCGTCGTACCCGGGCATGATGTCCCCGTGGCTGACGAGATCCTGACCAACCCCCGCGCCGAGCGCGTCAAGGCCGTGCGGGCGCTGGCCGGACGGTCCGTCCGCCAGCGCGCCGGGCGGTTCGTCGTCGAGGGTCCGCAGTCCGTGCGCGAGGCGGTGCTGGCGGCCGACGTGCACGACGTGTACGTGACCGAGGCCGCCGCGCAGCGCTACCCGGAGATCGTCGGCGCCGCGCGCGAGCGACGCATCCGGGTGCACGTCGGGACCGCCGAGGTCCTCGACGCGATGAGCCCGGACGCTCAGCAGGTGGTCGCGGTGGCCGCGCTGACCTCGCACACCCTGGGCTCCGTGCTCGCCGACCGGCCGCGGCTCGTGGCGGTCCTGGCGCACGTGCGCGACCCCGGGAACGCCGGCACCGTGATCCGCGCCGCCGACGCCGTCGGTGCCGACGCGGCCGTGCTCACCGCGCAGAGCGTCGACGTGCACAACCCCAAGGTGGTCCGGTCCACGGCGGGGTCGCTGTTCCACCTGCCCGTCGTGACGGGGGCGGACCTCGCGCCGGCGCTCGACGCGCTGCGCGCCGCGGGCCTCACCGTCCTGGCGGCCGACGGGGCGGGCACCCACGACCTGGACGACCTGCTCGACGTCGCCGGGGACGCGCCCGACGGGGTGCCCGACCTCGCGCGGCCGACGGCGTGGGTGTTCGGCAACGAGGCGTGGGGACTGCGCGACGAGGACCGGGCGTTGGCGGACGCCGTGGTGCGGGTGCCGATCCGCGGTCGTGCCGAGTCGCTCAACCTCGCCACCGCGGCGACCGTCTGCCTCTACGCGAGCTCGCGGGCGCAGCGGTGAGGTTGTTCGCCGCCGTCTGGCCGCCCGAGCACGTGCTCGACCACCTCGACCTCGCGCTCGCCTCCGTGCGCGGCGCCCCGTCGGGTCTGCCGTCGGCCGTGCGCTGGTCGGCCCGCGAGTCCTGGCACCTCACGGTCGCGTTCTACGGTGACCTGCCGGACGGCGCGGTGCCGGGCCTGTCCGCCGACCTGGCCGAGGTGGCCGCCCGCACCGCACCGTACGAGCTCGCGCTGCACGGCGCGGGTGTGTTCTCGCACCGGACCCTCTGGGTGGGCGTCGCCGGGGACCTCGCCGTCCAGCGGGCGCTGAGCGTCGGGTGCGTCGAGGCGGGGGAGAGCGCAGGCGGCGTCCCCGACAACCGTCMGCGGGACCGCCCGCACCTCACCGTCGGGCGGGTGCGTCCCGGCAGCGGCCCACCGCGCCGTCGGTCGTCGCGCTCAGACCGTCCGGGCCAGCGACCCGACGGGCAGGGTCCCGACGACGAGGGCGTGGCCGCCGGTCTGGTGCGCGCGCTCGCCGTGTACGACGGCCCGCGGTGGCAGGTGGACCAGCTGCTGCTCGTGTCGTCGCGCCCGGGCGCCGGGCGCGGTGGCGGCCCGCTGTACGAGACCGTCGGGACATTCGCGCTCGGCCGGTAGCCGACCGCCGTGGCAGGATGACCCCATGACAGCGCGTGCGCAGGCGGCCGGTGGTCGCCGATTTCCCGGGCCCGTTCCCGGGCCGCGCTGACGCGCACCTGAGCAGGCCGTCCACCGCTGGACAGGCCGCACAGCCCCGGATCGGGCGCCCCTAGACTTGTCCGCTGGTCGGCGCGCCCTCGCGCGCGGGCCTCGGCCGTGCCTGTGCCGGCCGCCCCAGAACGCACTGGAAGGTCAGGATGTCCGACGACACCGCCCTGTCCCCGCTCGATGCCCCCGGCATCGAGTCCGCCGTCGAGGACGCGCTGAAGGCCCTCGCGGCCGCCGCTGACCTCGACGCTCTGAAGTCCGCTCGGCTCGAGCACGTGGGGGAGCGCAGCCCGATCGCGCTCGCCAACCGTGCCATCGGCGGCCTCGCCCCCGCCGACAAGGCCGTCGCCGGCAAGCTGCTGGGCCAGGCGAAGGGCCGCCTCGCCGCGGCGCTCGCCGAGCGGCAGGCCGAGCTCGAGGCCGAGCGTGACCTGCGCGTGCTCGTCGAGGAGTCCATCGACGTCACGCTGCCGAGCGACCGGCGCCCGCGCGGGGCCCGGCACCCGCTGGAGACGCTGTCCGAGCGCATCGCCGACATCTTCGTGTCGATGGGCTGGGAGATCGCCGAAGGCCCCGAGCTMGAGGCGGAGTGGTTCAACTTCGACGCGCTGAACTTCGGGGTCGACCACCCGGCGCGGCAGATGCAGGACACGTTCTTCGTCGAGAGCCCCGGTCTTGTCTTGCGCACCCACACGTCGCCCGTGCAGGCCCGCACTCTGCTCGAGCGCGACCTCCCGGTCTACATCGCCTGCCCCGGCAAGGTGTTCCGCACCGACGAGCTCGACGCCACGCATACGCCCGTCTTCCACCAGGTCGAGGGCCTGGCGGTCGACAAGGGCCTGACGATGGCGCACCTCAAGGGGACGCTCGACCACTTCGCGCAGGCGATCTTCGGGCCCGAGGCTCGCACGCGCCTGCGGCCGTCGTTCTTCCCGTTCACCGAGCCCAGCGCGGAGATGGACCTGTGGTTCCCGCAGAAGAAGGGCGGGGCCGGCTGGATCGAGTGGGGCGGCTGCGGGATGGTCAACCCGAACGTCCTGCGCGCGTGCGGGGTCGACCCCGACGTCTACTCGGGCTTCGCGTTCGGCATGGGCATCGAGCGCACCCTGATGCTGCGCCACGGCATCGCTGACATGCACGACATGGTGGAGGGCGACATCCGCTTCTCCACGCAGTTCGGGACGGAGATCTGATGCCGCGCATCCCCCTGACGTGGCTGGCCGAGCACGTCGAGCTCCCTGCGGGGCTCACGGCCGAGCAGCTCGCGGCGGACCTGGTCCGCGTCGGGCTCGAGGAGGAGGCGATCCACCCCGCGGCCGTGTCCGGCCCGCTGGTCGTCGGCCGCGTCGTGGAGCTCACGCCGGAGCCGCAGAAGAACGGCAAGACCATCAACTGGTGCCGGGTCGACGTGGGACCGGAGCACAACGAGGCCGGCGGCGCCCCCCGGGGCATCGTCTGCGGCGCGCACAACTTCGTCGTGGGCGACAAGGTCGTCGTCGCGCTGCCCGGAGCCGTGCTGCCCGGGCCGTTCCCGATCGCGTCGCGCAAGACGTACGGGCACGTGTCCGACGGCATGATCTGCTCGGCCCGCGAGCTGGGGCTGGGGGAGGACCACGCCGGGATCATCGTGCTGGCCACCCTCGGGCTGGACCCCGAGATCGGCGCCGACGCCCGCGAGCTCCTGGGCCTCGGCGACGAGGTGCTCGAGATCAACGTGACGCCCGACCGCGGGTACTGCTTCTCGATGCGCGGCGTGGCCCGCGAGTACAGCCTGTCGACGGGCGCCGCCTTCACCGACCACGGCCTGCCGACGACGGACCTGCCCCCCGTCGGCGGCGGCTTCGCGGTCGAGATCGACGACGCGGCTCCGCTGAACGGTGTCCCCGGCGCCGACCGGTTCGTCGCGCAGATCGTGCGCGGTGTGCGGGCGAACGACCCGTCGCCCGCCTGGATGCAGCGCCGCCTGCAGCAGGTCGGCATGCGGCCGATCGGGCTCGCGGTCGACGTGACCAACTACGTGATGCTCGACCTGGGCCAGCCGCTGCACGCCTACGACCTGGCCCACCTGGCCGGGCCGATCGTCGTGCGGCGCGCCAACCCGGGCGAGCGGATCCGGACCCTCGACGACGTCGACCGTGTCCTGGACCCCGAGGACCTGCTCATCACCGACAGCCCCGACGGCGCGCGGGGATCCCGACCCATCGGGCTCGCGGCCGTCATGGGCGGCGGGGACAGCGAGGTCGGCGCGGGGACCACCGACCTGCTGATCGAGGCGGCCCACTTCGACCCCACGACCGTCGCGCGCACCGCCCGCCGCCACAAGCTGCCGAGCGAGGCAGCCAAGCGGTTCGAGCGCGGCGCGGACCCCGCGCTGCCGCCGGTGGCCGTCGCGCGCGCGGTGGCGCTCCTCGTCGAGCTGGGCGGCGGCGTCGCAGACCCGCACCTCACGGATGTCGACGAGCGCGTGCCCGCGCCCGCGTTCGAGCTCGACCTCGACCTGCCCGCGCGGCTCGTCGGGGTCGCGTACACGGCCGATGAGGTGCGCGAGACGCTCGTGTCGATCGGGTGCGTCGTGGAGGACGCCGGTCCCGGCGTGGTGCGCGTGCAGCCGCCGTCGTGGCGGCCCGACCTCGTCGTCGGCGTCGACCTCGTCGAGGAGGTCGCACGGCTGCGCGGGTACGAGGCGATCCCGTCGATCGTGCCCTCGGCGCCCGCCGGTGCCGGTCTCACGCCGGGGCAGAAGACCCGCCGCTCGGTCGCGCGCGCCCTGGCGGAGTCGGGCCTGGTCGAGGTGCTCAGCTACCCGTTCGTCGGCGCGGCCCAGCTGGACGCGCTCGGCCTGGCTGCGGACGACGACCGGCGCCGGGCCGTCCGCCTGGTCAACCCGATCTCCGACGAGCAGCCGTTCATGCGGACGAACCTGCTGGTCACGCTGCTGGACACGGCGCGTCGCAACGTCGCCCGGGGTGCCGGCGACGTGGCGGTCTTCGAGCTCGGTCTGGTCACCCGGCCGTTGGTCGATGCGCCGGCGGCTCCGCAGCTGCCCGGCGGCGTCCGGCCCTCCGACGAGGACCTTGCCGCCCTCGACGCGGCCGTGCCACCGCAGCCTCGCCGGGTCGCGGGCGTGCTCGCCGGCCTGCGCGAGCCCGCGGGCTGGTGGGGGCCCGGGCGTCGCGCCGACCACACCGACGCCCTCGCGTCCGCCCGGCTCGTGGCCGAGGTGGTCGGCGTCGAGCTGGTCGCCACGACCGATGCCGAGCACGCGCCGTGGCACCCCGGGCGGTGCGCGCGCCTCACCACGGTCGACGGCACGCTCGTCGGCCACGCGGGCGAGCTGCACCCGAACGTGGTGACGGCCCTCGGGCTCCCCGCCCGCGCGTCGGCGTTCGAGCTCGACCTCGACGTGCTGCTGGCAGCGGCGTCGCCCGAGCCGCTGCAGGCCGAGCCGGTGTCGACGTTCCCCGTGGCGAAGGAGGACGTCGCCCTGGTGGTCGACGTGAGCGTGCCCGCGGCCGACGTCCTGCACGCCGTGCGGGTCGGCGCGGCGGCGAGCCCGGCCGGCGACGTCGTCGAGGAGGTCCGGCTGTTCGACGTGTACACCGGGTCGCAGGTGGGCGAGGGCTCCAAGTCGCTCGCGTTCTCGCTGCGGCTCCGCGCCGACGACCGGACGCTCACCGCGCAGGAGACGGCCGCCGTCCGCGAGGCGGTCGTCGCCGAGGCGAACCGCAGGTTCGGGGCGACGCTGCGCGCCTGACCCGAGCCGACCGAGGCCTCCGCGACCCCGTGGTCGCGGAGGCCTCGGCGCGTCGGAGGCCCCACGACCGCTGTCATGGGACGAGTTCACGCAATAGTTACCTGCGAGTAGTTGCGGCAAATCGGACGATCCCGGAAGGTGGTCCCCGGCCGCCACGAGCGGCCACTGACGTTTCCCCGACGAAGGAGAACTCCACGTGCGCCGTGCCATGAAGTCGATCAGCGGGGGCGTCGCAGCCCTCGCTTTTGCGTTGACGGGCGGTGTGATCGTGGCCGGCTCTGCCCAGGCCTCGGTCGGCACGACGCCACGGGTCCTGATCAACGAGGTGTACGGGGGCGGCGGCAACAGCGGCGCCACCTACACCAACGACTTCATCGAGCTGGTGAACGCGAGCCCCGACACGGTGGACGTGACGGGCTGGTCGGTCCAGTACGCGTCCTCGGCGGGCGTGAACTGGCAGACGACGCCGTTGACCGGCGTGATCGCCCCCGGCGCCGCCTACGTCGTCGTGGAGGCCGCGGGTGCCGCCGGGACGACGCCGGTGACCGGCAGCGCGACGGGCACGATCCCGATGAGCGGGACGGCGGGCAAGGTCGCGCTCGTGTCGTCGACGACGGCCCTGGCGTGCGGGGGCGTCGAGTGCGCGGCGCTGGCTCCCGTCGTCGACCTCGTCGGATACGGCTCGGCCGCCACGGGGTACGCGGGCAGCGGGCCGGCGCTCGGTGCCTCCAACACCCAGGCGGTGACACGCAACGCCACGCTGACCAACACGGCGGACAACGCGGCCGACTTCGCCGCGGCCGCCCCCACCCCGGGCGTCGTCGGCAGCATCCCGCCGGCCACCCCGACGGCGGCGACGATCGCCGAGATCCAGGGCTCGGGCGCCACCTCGCCGCTCGCCGGGAAGACGGTCACCACGGACGGCGTCGTCACCGCGGCCTACCCGACGGGCGGCCTGAGCGGCTACGTCATCCAGACTCCGGGCTCGGGCGGCGCCAGCGACGCGACGCCGGGCGCGTCCGACGCCGTCTTCGTCTTCTCCTCCGCCACCGCGGGCTCGGTCGCGATCGGTGACCACGTCCAGGTGACCGGCGCGGTCTCCGAGTTCAACGGGCTCACGGAGATCTCGGTCGCCGCGGCGGCCAACCTGGTGAAGCTTGACGCCGCCGCGCCGGTGACGCCGGTCTCGGGCACGTGGCCGACCACCGACGCCGCGCGCGAGGCGCTCGAGTCGATGCTGTTCCAGCCGACCGGCGACCTGACCATCTCCAACACCTACTCCACGAACCAGTACGGCGAGGTGGGCCTCGCGGCCGGCACCCTTCCGCTGATCCAGCCCACCGAGGTCGGCCGTCCGGGCTCGCCCGAGGCGGCCGCCGCCGTCGCGGACAACGCGGCCCGCGGCGTCGTGCTCGACGACGGGTCGTCCACCAACTTCCTGTCGGCGGCCAACTCCAGCCTCACGCCGCCGTACGTCTCGCTGACCAACCCGGTCCGCGTGGGCGCCTCGGCGACCATCACCGCGCCGGTCGTCGTCGACTACCGGAACAACGTCTGGAAGCTCAACCCGACGCAGCCCGGACCGGCCGCCGTCACGTTCGAGAACGACCGGACGAAGGCCCCGGCGGCGGTCGGTGGCGACCTGAAGATCGCCTCGTTCAACGTGCTCAACTACTTCACGACCCTGGGCGCGACGACCGCGGGCTGCACGTCGTACAACGACCGCACCGGCGACCCCGTCACGGTCAACACGGGCTGCGCGCCGCGCGGCGCGTGGGACCCGGCGGACCTCCAGCGGCAGCAGGACAAGATCGTCGCCGCGATCAACGCGCTCGGTGCCGACGTCGTCGGCCTCCTCGAGATCGAGAACTCGGCGACGGTCGACGGGGTGCCGGACGAGGCGCTCGGCACGCTGGTCGCCGCCCTGAACAAGGCCGCGGGCTCCGACGTGTGGGCGTTCGTCCCGTCGTCGACGGACCTGCCCCCGGCCGCCGAGATGGATGTCATCACCAACGCGCTGATCTACAAGCCGGCCGCCGTCGAGCGCACCGGCCCGTCGCGTGCGCTCGGCACGCTGAGCGGCGACGACCAGGCGTTCGGCAATGCGCGCGAGCCGATCGGGCAGACGTTCACGCCGGTCGGCGGGGGCGAGCCTTTCTTCGTCGCCGTCAACCACTTCAAGTCCAAGGGCTCGGCGGGCCCGTGGCCGGGCGACGCCGACACCGGTGACGGGCAGGGCGCCTCGAACGAGTCGCGCGTCCGTCAGGCCGAGGCGCTGCGCGACTGGATCCCGACGGTGCAGGGCGCCGCGAAGTCGGTCGCTCTGGTCGGTGACTTCAACTCGTACACGCTCGAGGACCCGCTGCAGACGCTGTACGACGCCGGCTACACGGACGCCGCGACGACGCTCGCCGACGGTCAGTACTCGTACTCGTTCAGCGGCCTGACGGGCTCCCTCGACCACGTGCTCCTCAACGGCCCCGCCCTGAAGCGGGCCACCGGTGCGGACATCTGGGAGATCAACGCCGAGGAGTCCATCGCGCTCGAGTACGACCGGTACAACTACCACGGCACGCTCTACTACGCGCCGGACCCGTACCGGTCCTCCGACCACGACCCGGTCGTCGTCGGCCTGGTGAAGGGTGCGGCCAAGCCCATCAACCTCACGCTCCTCGACATCAACGACTTCCACGGGCGGATCGACGCCAACACGGTGAAATTCGCGGGCACCGTCGAGAAGGAGAAGGCGGCGGCCCTCGCGGCCGGCAGCCCGGTCGCGTTCGTCTCCGCGGGCGACAACATCAGCGCCTCGCTGTTCGCCTCGGCAGTCCAGCAGGACCAGCCGACGATCGACGTGCTCAACGCGCTCGAGCTCAACGCGTCGGCGGTGGGCAACCACGAGTTCGACAAGGGGTTCACGGACCTCACGGACCGCGTCATGAAGAACGCGAAGTGGGACTACCTCGGAGCGAACGTCTACCTCAAGGGCACCACGACGCCGGCGCTGCCGGAGTACTCGATCCTCGACATGGGCGGCGTCACGGTCGGCGTCATCGGGGCGGTGACGGGGGAGACCCCCTCGCTGGTCAGCCCCGGCGGCATCACGCAGATCGACATCGGCGACCCGGTCGACGCCGTCAACCGCGTGGCCGCGCAGCTCAGCGACGGCAACGAGGCCAACGGCGAGGCCGACGTCCTCGTGGCCAGCTATCACGAGGGCGCCAGCGAGGGTCTGCCCAACGGCACCCTCGAGGACGAGGTAGCCCAGGGCGGCGCGTTCGCCAAGATCGTCGACCAGACGGCGGCCAGCGTGGACGCGATCTTCACCGGTCACACGCACCAGCAGTACGCGTGGGCCGGACCCGTCCCGGGCGAGCCCGGCAAGACCCGCCCGGTCCTGCAGACGGGCAGCTACGGCGAGTACATCGGCGAGGTCGTGCTGACGGTCGACCCGAGCATCGGCGAGGTCACGGCGCACACGCAGAAGAACGTGCCACGCCTGGCCCCGCCGACCGGCACCTCCGAGGCGGCGTTCGCCGCGCAGCTGGTCGCCGCGTACCCGCGCGTCGCGCAGGTGGACAAGATCGTCACGGCGGCGCTCGCGTACGCCAGCACGGTCGGGTCGGTCCCGGTCGGCTCGGTCAAGGCCGACATCACCACCGCCTTCACTGGGGGGACGTACGGTCCGACGGGCTACACGGCCGCGACGACCGCACGTGACGACCGGGCCAGCGAGTCCACGCTCGGTGACCTCGTGGCCAACGCGCTGCGGGACACGCTCGCCCCGGCGAACCTGGGCGGCGCCGAGATCGGCGTCGTCAACCCGGGCGGGTTGCGGGCCGAGCTCTACTACGCCCCGGACGGCGTCGTCACGACGGCCGAGGCCAACAGCGTGCTGCCGTTCGTCAACAACCTCTGGACGACGTCGCTCACGGGCGCCCAGTTCAAGGTGATGCTCGAGCAGCAGTGGCAGACGAACGCGGACGGCACCATCCCGACGCGGCCGTACCTCCAGCTGGGACTGTCGGACAACGTGACGTACACGTACGACGCCGCGGCGCCCGCGGGTTCGCACATCACGTCCATCACGGTCAACGGCACGCCGATCGACCCGGCGGCGAGCTACCGGATCGGCACGTTCTCGTTCCTGACGACGGGTGGCGACAACTTCCGCGTCGTGGCCCAGGGGACGGATGCGCGCGACTCGGGCCTCGTCGACCGGGACGGCTGGATCGCCTACCTGCAGGCGCACCCGGGCCTGACCCCGGACTTCGCCCGCCAAGCCGTCGGCGTGCCGACGGTGCCGTCGACGGTCACGGCCGGCGCCACGCTGGCGTTCCCGGTGACCAAGCTGGACCTGACGAGCCTCGGCTCGCCGTTGAACACCAGCCTGGACATCCGGCTCGACGGCACGTCCATCGGGACCGCAGCCGTGAGCGGCGGCAACGCGAACGTCTCGGTGACCATCCCGGCGGCCACGGACGCGGGGGCCCACGCCCTCACGCTCGTGGCGAGCCCGAGCGGCACCACGGTGACGCTCCCGCTCACCGTCGAGGCGGACATCCCGTCGTCGACCACCGCGCTCACGGCCTCGTCGCCGAGCCAGGTGTTCGGGTCGTCGCAGCGGGTCACGCTCACCGCGACGGTCACGGCCGACGTCCCGGTGGCCGGATCCGTCGAGTTCGTCGCGGGTGACACCGTGCTCGGCTCGGCGACGCTGCAGGGCGGCACCGCGACGCTGCGGCTCCCGTCGACGACACCGGCGGGCAGCTACGACGTGGTCGCGCGGTTCGCCGGCGACGCCACCGTGACCGGCTCGGAGTCGGCGCCGGTGACCGTCGTGGTGAAGAAGGTGACGACGACGACCGGGTTGTCCGTGACGCGCGGCTTCCTGTTCATCCCCTCGATCGTCTTCGCGACGGTCTCGTCGGACATCGGTCGGGTGCCGTCCGGCACGATCGAGATCCGCGAGGGGACCACGGTGGTCAAGCGCCTGAACGTGGTGCTGGGCGTCGCCGTCGGCACGGTGCCGTCGGGTCTGCACACCTATACGGCGACGTTCGTCCCGTCCGACACGGACAACGTGTCGCCGAGCACGAGCGCACCGGTCAGCACCCGCTGATTCGCACGCGCGAAGGCCCGCGCCCAGCACCGGGTGCGGGCCTTCGTGTCCCTGGACGTAGTCGTGGTACGCGGGCACGTATTGCCCAGCGCGCCGGCTCAGCCCACCTCGCGGGACAGCAGCGCGACGACGACCGAGCCGCCCTTCGTCGCCTGCTCGCCCACACGCCCGAAGCCGAGCCGCTCGTGGAACGCGAGCGACTGCGGGTTCGGCGGCTCGAGGTTGACCTCGCAGGTCACGACGCCAAGGCCGAGCTCGCGTGCCCGGGCGTCGACCGCCGCGTACAGCGAGCGACCGATGCCGCGGCCGTGGGCGGTGGGCGCGACCACGATCCGGTCGACGTACAGCGAGCCCGGCACGTGCGTCGAGAACCAGCGGTAGTTCTCGCTCGCGTAGTCGGCGCCCGGCGCCAGCGCGAGGACGAAGCCGGCGGCCTCGCCGTCGAGCTCCGCGACGAGCGCGACGTCGCACACCGGGACGTGGGCGGTCAGCCCGTCGAGGCCGAGCCCGTTGACTGCGGGCACGGCGGCGTCGTTGAGCTCGGCGAGCGCGGGCAGGTCCGAGGCGACGACCCGTCGCAGGGTCAGATCGCGCACGAGTCGTCGACGCAGGCCGCGGCGTCGGGGTCCGCGGTGGCCAGCGTCTGGAGCGGGTTCGCCTCGCGCCAGCCGGCCTCGAGCAGCTGCGCGAAGACCTCGGCGGGCTGCGCGCCCGAGACGGCGACGCGGCGGTCGACGACGAAGAACGGCACGCCGGTCACGCCGAGCGCACGCGCCTCGTCCTCGTCGGCACGCACTGCGTCCGCGTGCGCGCCGCTGGCCAGCGCGGCCCGCACGGCATCGGCGTCGAGCCCGGCACCGCTGACGAGCCGCACGAGGGTCTCGTCGTCACCCAGGTCCGCGCCGTGCTCGAAGTGCGCCGAGAACAGCGCCTCGAGCGTGCGCTCGGCCAGCTCGGCGCCGCCGGTCTCCCGCGCGAGGTGCACCAGGCGGTGTCCCGCGAAGGTGTTGACGGCGAGCGCCCGGTCGAAGTCGTAGGCCAGGCCTTCGCCGGCGGCCACGGCGGTGACCTGCGCGAACATCTGCTTCACGCGGTCGAGCGGGATCCCCTTGTGCTCGGCCAGCGCGTCCATCTCGGGCCGCCCCGGGCCGATCGGTGTGCTCGGCGACAGCTCGTACGAGCGCCAGGTCACCTCGACGTGGTCGCGGTGCGGGAAGTCGGCCAGGGCTGTGGCGAAGCGGCGCTTCCCGATGTAGCACCACGGGCAGGCGATGTCGGACCAGACCTCGACGTTCAGCGTTCGGACGGGGGACAACATGTCGATCGTCACGGGAGGAGAAGGACCTTTCCGGTCGTGGAGCGCGACTCGAGCGCGCGGTGGGCCTCGGCCGCGTCGGCCAGGGGGTAGGTGGCGYCGACCCGCACGTCGAGCTCGCCGGCGCGGACCGCGTCGAACAGCTCGCGCGAGCGCCACGTCAGCTCCTCGCGGGTGGCCGTGTGGTCGTCGAGCTTGGGTCGGGTGAGGAAGACGGACCCCGCGGCGTTGAGCCGCTGCGGGTCGAGCGGCGGGACGGCGCCGGAGGAGGCGCCGAACAGGACGAGCGTGCCGCGGCGGTGCACCGACGCCAGCGAGGCGTCGAACGTGTCCTTGCCGACGGAGTCGTAGACGACGTGCACCCCGCGACCGTCGGTCAGGGCCCGCACCTCGGCCGGCAGGTCGCGCGTGAGGTCGTCGAGCTCGCGGTACCGGATGACCTCGGACGCGCCGGCCTCGCGCGCCAGCCGCTCCTTCTCCGCGCTGCCGACGGTGGCGATGACGCGGGCGCCGCGCCGGGACGCGAGCTGGGTGAGCAGCAGGCCGACGCCGCCGGCGGCGGCGTGCACGAGCACGTCGTGCCCCGGCTGGAGGGGGAACGTGGAGGTGACCAGGTAGTGCGCGGTCATGCCCTGCAGCGGGAGCGCGGCGGCGACGTGGTCGGACACGCCCTCGGGTACGAGCAGGGCCTGCGACTCGCGCACGGTGAGCAGCTCGGCGTACGACCCCGGCGCGGCCGACCACGCGACGCGGTCGCCCACGGCGATCTCGCTGACGTCGGTCCCGGTCGCCACGACCACGCCGGCGCCCTCCGAGCCCACGACGTGCGGGAACGGGATCGTGTACGCGCCGGAGCGGCGGTAGGTGTCGATGAAGTTGACGCCCGCGGCGGCGACGCGGACGAGGACCTCGTCGGCCGCGGGCTCGGGGTCGGGGAGGTCGACCAGCTGGAGGACGTCGGGACCGCCCGGGGCGGTGGCCTGGATCGCGCGCACGGTGGCGGAACGCGGCGGCATCCGATCCTCATTCCCGGAATGGTTGTCGTATCTTCGTACATGTCCGTGTATGTTCATGCACATGACGTTCACGGTCGCGGTCGCGGGTGCCAGCGGGTATGCCGGCGGCGAGATGCTCCGCGTGCTCCTCGCCCACCCCGAGGCCCGGATCGGGACCCTCACCGCGCACTCGAACGCGGGCAGCCTGCTGGGCGCGCACCAGCCGCACCTGCGGTCGCTTGCCGACCAGGTGCTCCAGCCGACGGGGGTCGACGCGCTCGCGGGCCACGACGTCGTCGTGCTCGCCCTGCCGCACGGTGCGAGCGGCGCGATCGCCGCGGAGCTCGAGGCCCTCGGTGACGGCGCCGTCGTCGTCGACCTCGGTGCGGACCACCGGCTCGTCGACGCCGCCGACTGGGAGGCGTTCTACGGGAGCGCGCACGCCGGGACCTGGCCGTACGGCCTGCCCGAGCTGCTGCACCCGGGCGAGCGGACCGCGCAGGGTCAGCGTGCGGTCCTCGCCGGGGCACGGCGGATCGCCGTTCCGGGCTGCAACGTCACCGCCGTGTCGCTCGGTCTGCAGCCTGGCGTGGCCGCCGGGCTCATCGAGCCGACCGACCTCGTCGCCGTGCTGGCCAACGGCTACTCGGGCGCGGGGAAGTCGCTCAAGACGCACCTGCTGGCCAGCGAGGCGCTCGGCTCCGCGCAGCCGTACGCGGTCGGCGGCACCCACCGGCACATCCCCGAGATAGCGCAGAACCTGCGGTCCGCCGGTGCCGACGACGTGACCATCTCGTTCACGCCGACCCTCGTGCCGATGGCGCGCGGGATCCTGGCGACGGCCACGGCCCGCCTCGCTGCCGGCGTCGACCCGAGCACGGTCCGCGCCGCGTGGGAGGAGACGTACGCCGACGAGCCGTTCGTGCAGCTGCTGCCCGAGGGGCAGTGGCCGACGACGGCTGCGACGCTGGGTGCCAACACCGCGCTCGTTCAGGTCGCGGTCGACGAGCGCGCCGGCCGCGTCGTCACCGTCACGGCGATCGACAACCTGGTCAAGGGCACCGCCGGCGGCGCCCTGCAGTCCCTCAACCTCGCGCTCGGGCTGCCCGAGACGCTCGGCCTCCCTCTGGACGGAGTTTCACCGTGAGCGTGGACGTGCTCAACGACTCAGTCGACCTGCCCTCGCCCGGCGTGACCGCGGCGGCGGGCTTCAGGGCGTCCGGCGTCATCGCCGGGCTCAAGGGATCGGGCCGCCCCGACCTCGCCCTCGTGGTCAACGACGGACCGTCGCAGGCGGCGGCGGCCGTCTTCACGACGAACCGCGTCGTGGGCGCCCCGGTGGTCTGGTCTCGTCAGGCGGTCGCGGACGGCGTCGTGAGCGCGGTCGTCCTCAACTCCGGCGGCGCCAACGTCTGCACCGGACCCGAGGGCTTCCAGGACACCCACGCCACGGCCGAGAAGGTCGGCGCCGCCCTGGAGATCTCGTCCGGTGACGTCGTGGTCTGCTCGACCGGTCTCATCGGCGAGCGGCTGCCCATCGACAAGCTCCTGGCCGGTGTCGACCTCGCGGTGGAGGCGCTGTCGCCCGACGGGGGCCCGGACGCCGCGATCGCGATCATGACCACCGACACCGTCCCCAAGACGGCCCACATGCACATCGACGGCGACCGCGGGAAGTGGACCGTCGGCGGCATGGCCAAGGGCGCGGGGATGCTCGCCCCGGGACTGGCGACGATGCTCTGCGTCATCACCACGGACGCCGTCATCGACGCCGAGACCGCCGCGGCGGCGCTGCGCACCGCGACGTCCGAGACCTTCGACCGCATCGACTCCGACGGCTGCATGTCGACGTCCGACACCGTGACGCTCCTGGTCTCGGGCGCCAGCCGCTCGGTCCCCGACCCCGCGGGCTTCACCGCGGCGCTCACCCAGGTCTGCGGCGAGCTCGCGCGCGCCCTGGTGGCCGACGCCGAGGGCGCGACGCACGACATCGCGGTGACCGTCATGGGCGCGGAGACCCAGGACGCCGCGCTCGCGGTCGCCCGGGCCGTGACCCGGTCCAACCTCTTCAAGGCCGCGATGTTCGGCAACGACCCCAACTGGGGCCGCGTGCTCGCGCAGGTCGGCACCGTGCCGGAGAGCGTCGCTGCGTTCGACCCCGACCAGCTCGACGTCTCGATCAACGGCGTCCAGGTGTGCAAGGCCGGCGGGGCGTTCCGGCCCCGCTCCGAGGTCAACCTGGCCGCGAGCCGCGAGGTCCGCGTGCTCATCGACCTGCACGCGGGGTCCGAGCTGGTCACGGTCTGGACCAACGACCTCACCCACGACTACGTCCTCGAGAACAGCGCGTACTCCACATGACCGACTTCACGTTCAACACCCGCACGGACCTGCGCGCCGACCAGAAGGCGGAGGTCCTCATCGAGGCCCTCCCGTGGCTGCAGAAGTTCGCGGGCGCGCTCGTCGTCGTGAAGTACGGCGGCAACGCGATGATCGACGAGGAGCTCAAGCGCGCGTTCGCGCAGGACATGGTCTTCCTGCGCCAGGTCGGGCTCAAGCCCGTCGTCGTGCACGGCGGGGGACCGCAGATCAACGCCATGCTCGACCGCCTCGGCATCGAGTCGGAGTTCCGCGGCGGGCTGCGCGTGACCACGCCGGAGGCGATGGACGTCGTGCGGATGGTGCTCACCGGGCAGGTCTCGCGCGAGCTCGTCGGGCTGCTCAACGCGCACGGCCCGCACGCCGTCGGGCTGTCGGGGGAGGACGGCGGCCTGTTCCAGGCCCGGCGTCGCACCGCGGTGATCGACGGCGAGAACGTCGACATCGGCCTGGTCGGCGACGTCGTCAAGGTCAACCCGGGCGCCGTGCTGGACCTGCTCGACGCCGGACGTATCCCCGTGGTCTCCACGGTCGCGCCCGACCTCGACGACCCGACGACGGTGCTTAACGTCAACGCCGACACGGCAGCCGCCGCGCTGGCGGTGGCGCTCGGCGCGCGCAAGCTCATCGTCCTCACCGACGTCGAGGGCCTGTACACCCGGTGGCCGGACAAGGGCTCCCTCGTGCGCCGCCTGAGCGCCAGCTCCCTCGCGGAGATGCTGCCGGGGCTCGACGCCGGCATGCGCCCGAAGATGGAGGCCTGCTGGCGGGCCGTCGAGGGTGGTGTCGGCCGTGCCCACGTCATCGACGGCCGCTCCCCGCACTCGATCCTGGTCGAGGTGTTCACCAGCGACGGCATCGGCACCATGGTCCTGCCCGACGAGGAGCCGGCCGACGCCCCCTTCACGGCCCCGATCCCCGTCATTCCCCACGATCCCGAGGTGACCGCATGACCGTCGAGAACGTCCGGGCCCGGCACCGGTCGCCCGAGGCCCCGGACGCGACGCTCCCGGTGCCCGCGACCGACGGCTCGGTCGCCCAGTGGACCGACCGCTACACGCACGCGCTGATGGACACGTTCGGTGCACCCCAGCGCGTGCTGGTCCGCGGCGAGGGCGCCTACGTCTGGGACGCCGACGGCAAGCGGTACCTCGACCTCCTCGGAGGCATCGCGGTGAACTCGCTCGGCCACGCGCACCCGACGCTGACCGCGGCGATCAGCGCGCAGCTGGGCACGCTCGGCCACGTCTCCAACTTCTTCGCCAGCCCCACGCAGATCGCCTTCGCGGAGCGGCTGCTCGGCCTGGCCGGCGCCCCGGCCGGCTCGCGCGTGTTCCTCACCAACTCCGGCACGGAGGCCAACGAGGCCGCGTTCAAGCTCGCCCGCCGCAACGGCGGCACCGAGCGGCCGCGCATCCTTGCGCTCGAGGGCTCGTTCCACGGCCGTTCCATGGGCGCGCTGGCGCTCACGCACAAGGCCGCGTACCGCGAGCCGTTCGAGCCGCTGCCCGGCGGCGTCGAGTTCGTGCCGTTCGGCGACGCCGACGCCCTCGAGGCGGCCTTCGCGCAGGACGGCGACCGGATCGCGGCCCTGTTCGTCGAGCCGCTCCAGGGCGAGGCCGGCGTGCGGCCCCTCCCGTCCGGTTACCTCGCGCTCGCCCGGAGGCTGACCGCCGAGCACGGCGCCCTGCTGATCCTCGACGAGGTGCAGACGGGCATGGGCCGCACCGGCGCCTGGTTCGCGCACCAGCACCCGCACATCGGCGGCGGCATCGTGCCCGACGCCGTGACCGTGGCGAAGGGGCTCGGCGGAGGGTTCCCCGTCGGAGCCCTCATCGCGTACGGCGAATCGACCGCGACGCTGCTCGGCCGCGGTCAGCACGGCACCACGTTCGGCGGCAACCCCGTCGCGTCCGTGGCGGGCCTGGCCACCATCGCCGTGATCGAGCGCGACGGCCTGCTGCCGCACGTCGCGGAGCTGGGAGCCTCCCTGCGCGCGAAGATCGCCGGCCTCGGGCACCCGCTGGTCGGCGAGGTGCGCGGCGAAGGCTTCCTCATCGGGATCGAGCTCACGGCGCCCGTCGCCGCGGAGGTCGCCGCGCGCGCCCTCGAGGCGGGATTCATCGTCAACCCGTGCACGCCGACGACGATCCGGCTCGCGCCGCCGTTCCTGCTGACCGAGGACCAGGCCGGCACGTTCGTCGACTTCCTCGCGACCCTCCCGCAGGACCTGTCATGACCCGTCCAGGTGTTCTGCGGGACCTCATCGGCGGTGACCTGTCATGACCCGCCACTTCCTCCGCGACGACGACTTGAGCCCCCGCGACCAGCGCGAGATCCTCGAGCTCGCCCTCGCCTTCCGCGACGACCGCTTCATCCGGACGCCGTTGACGGGCCCGCGCGCGGTCGCCGTCATCTTCGACAAGCCGACCCTGCGCACCCAGGTCTCGTTCACGGCCGGCATCGCGGAGCTGGGCGGCTTCCCGCTGAGCGTCGACGGCAAGCTTGCCCGGATCGGCGAGCGCGAGTCGATCGAGGACACCGCGCGGGTGCTCGGCCGGCAGGTGGCCGCGATCGTCTGGCGGACGTTCTCCCAGCGCCGCCTCGAGCAGATGGCCGAGCACGCGGGCGTGCCCGTGGTGAACGCGCTCACCGACAGCTTCCACCCGTGCCAGATCCTCGCGGACCTGGCGACGATCGCGCAGCACCGCGGCGGCGTCGCGGGGTTGCCGGGCCGCACGCTCGCGTACGTCGGCGACGGCGCCAACAACATGTCGCACTCGTACCTGCTCGGGGGCGCGACCGCGGGGCTGCACGTGCGGATCGGCACCCCGGAGGGCTACCTCCCGGACGCATCGATCCTCGCGGATGCGGCAGCGATCGCCCGCGGCACGGGCGGGTCGGTGACCGTGGTGCACACGATCGCCGAGGCAGTCACGGGCGCGGACGTCGTCGCCACCGACACCTGGATCTCGATGGGCCAGGAGGCCGAGGCAGCCGACCGGGAGACGCCGTTCGTGCCGTTCCGAGTCGACGCAGCCGCGATGGCCCTCGCGCGGCCGGACGCGCTCGTCCTGCACTGCCTGCCCGCCTACCGCGGCAAGGAGATCACCGCCGAGGTCCTCGACGGGCCGCAGTCGGTCGTCTGGGACGAGGCGGAGAACCGTCTGCACGCGCAGAAGGCACTGCTCAGCTGGCTCGTGGACAGCGCGTGAGCGTCACCGTCCCGCACACCAAGGCCGCGCGGCACGCGCTCGTCACCGCGCTGCTCACGCGCGGCACGGTGCACTCGCAGCAGCAGCTCGCCGAGCTGCTCACCGCCGAGGGCGTCACCGTCACGCAGGCGACGCTCTCGCGCGACCTGGTCGAGCTGCGCGCGGTGAAGATCCGCACGCCGTCCGGCGCCCTCGCGTACGCCGTGCCGGCCGAGGGCGGGTTGCGCACCCCGGCGGCGGGACCGGACGACGAGATGCTCGCCGCCCGCCTCGCCCGGCTGTGCGCCGAGCTCCTGGTCACCGCGGAGGCGTCGGGCAACCTCGTCGTCCTGCGCACGCCCCCGGGCGCCGCGCAGTTCCTCGCGTCCGCCATCGACCACTCGATCCTGCCCGCGATCCTGGGCACCATCGCCGGCGACGACACGGTCCTGGTCATCGCCCGCGAGGGCGAGACCGGCACGGCGCTCGCGGCACGCTTCCTCGCACTGGCCACCGACGCGCCGTCGCGCGGCCGTCCGTCAGACTGACCCCCAGAACCTCGTTCCTGCACCACGCACACATCGAAGAGAGAAGAACATGACTGAGCGCGTCGTCCTCGCCTACTCCGGCGGCCTGGACACCTCCGTGGGCATCGGCTGGATCGCCGAGGCCACCGGTGCCGAGGTGATCGCCGTGGCGGTCGACGTCGGCCAGGGCGGCGAGGACCTCAACGTGATCCGTCAGCGCGCCCTCGACTGCGGCGCCGTGGAGGCGTACGTCGCCGACGCCCGCGACGAGTTCGCCACCGAGTACTGCATGCCGGCCCTCAAGGCCAACGCGCTCTACCTCGACCGCTACCCGCTGGTCTCGGCGCTCTCCCGCCCGGTCATCGTCAAGCACCTGGTCCGCGCGGCCCGCCAGTTCGGCGCCACGACCGTCGCCCACGGCTGCACCGGCAAGGGCAACGACCAGGTCCGCTTCGAGGTCGGCATCACCTCGCTGGCGCCCGACCTGACCTGTCTCGCGCCGGTCCGGGACCTCGCGCTGACCCGCGACAAGGCCATCGAGTTCGCGACGCGCAACGCGCTCCCGATCGAGACGACGAAGCACAACCCCTTCTCCATCGACCAGAACGTCTGGGGCCGCGCGGTCGAGACCGGCTTCCTCGAGGACATCTGGAACGGCCCGACGAAGGACGTCTACACGTACACCGACGACCCGACGTTCCCGCCGGTCGCCGACGAGGTCGTCATCACGTTCGAGGCCGGCGTCCCGGTCGCGCTCGACGGCATCCCGGTCACGCCGCTGCAGGCGATCCAGGAGATGAACCGCCGCGCCGGCGCCCAGGGCATCGGCCGGATCGACATCGTCGAGGACCGGCTCGTCGGCATCAAGTCCCGCGAGGTCTACGAGGCGCCCGGCGCGATCGCGCTCATCGCGGCGCACCAGGAGCTCGAGAACGTCACCGTCGAGCGCGAGCAGGCCCGGTTCAAGCGGGGCGTCGAGCAGCGCTGGACCGAGCTGGTCTACGACGGCCAGTGGTTCTCGCCGCTGAAGAAGTCGCTCGACGTGTTCGTCGACGACACGCAGCGCTACGTGTCCGGCGACGTGCGGATCGTCCTGCACGGCGGGCGCGCGACGGTCACCGGCCGCCGCTCGGACGCGAGCCTGTACGACTTCAACCTGGCGACGTACGACACCGGCGACACGTTCGACCAGGCCGCCGCCAAGGGCTTCATCGAGATCTACGGCCTGTCCTCCAAGCTCGCCGCGGCGCGCGACGTGCGGTTCGGCAACGGCGTGGACCTCGGCACGCAGGGCGGGATCAGTGGCTGACACGCCAGAGGCGGTCACGACGACGTCCGGCGCCGCCGTTCAGGCGCCGGGCAACGTCTCGCTGTGGGGCGGCCGGTTCGCCGGCGGCCCCTCGCAGGCGCTCCAGGCGCTGTCCCAGTCGACCCACTTCGACTGGCGGCTCGCGGGCCACGACATCTCCGGCTCCGTCGCGCACGCCCGCGTCCTGCACGCTGCCGGGCTGCTGACGGGCGACGAGCTCGCGGGCATGGTGGACGCGCTCGAGCGGCTGCGCGCGGACGTCGCCAGCGGCGACTTCCTGCCCGTCCTGGAGGACGAGGACGTGCACACCGCCCTCGAGCGCGGGCTCATCGAGCGGGCGGGCGCCGAGCTCGGCGGCAAGCTCCGCGCGGGCCGGTCCCGCAACGACCAGATCGCCACCCTCGTGCGGATGTACCTGCGTGATGAGGCCCGCACGCTCGCCGGGCTCGTGCTCGACGTCGTCGACGCCCTCGTCGCGCAGGCCACCGCCGCCGGCGACGCGCCGATGCCGGGCCGCACGCACCTGCAGCACGCGCAGCCGGTCCTGCTCGCCCACCACCTGCTGGCTCACGCCTGGCCGCTCATGCGCGACGTCGACCGCTGGATCTCCTGGGACGGCCGGGCTGCGTTCTCGCCCTACGGCTCCGGTGCGCTCGCGGGTTCGTCGTTGGGCCTGGACCCGGCCGCCGTGGCCGAGGAGCTGGGCTTCGTCGGCCCGGTCGAGAACTCGATCGACGGCACGGCCTCGCGCGACGTCGTGGCGGAGTTCGCGTTCGTCGCGGCCATGCTCGCGGTCGACATCTCGCGGCTGGCCGAGGAGGTCATCCTCTGGTCGACCAAGGAGTTCGGGTTCGTGCGCCTGCACGACGCCTACTCCACGGGGTCGAGCATCATGCCGCAGAAGAAGAACCCGGACGTCGCCGAGCTCGCCAGGGGCAAGGCCGGGCGTCTGATCGGCGACCTGACCGGCCTGCTGGCGACGCTCAAGGGCCTCCCGCTCGCCTACAACCGCGATCTCCAGGAGGACAAGGAGCCGGTGTTCGACCAGGTCGACCAGCTCTCGATCCTGCTGCCGGCGTTCGCCGGGATGATCGAGACGCTGACGTTCGACACCGATCGCATGGCGTCGCTTGCGCCGCAGGGCTTCTCGCTCGCGACGGACATCGCGGAGTGGCTCGTCCGCCAGGGCGTGCCGTTCCGCGTGGCGCACGAGGTCGCGGGCGCGTGCGTCCGGGCCTGCGAGGAGCACGAGCCGGCGATCGAGCTGTGGGACCTGACCGACGACGAGCTCGCGGCGATCTCGCCGCACCTGACGCCGGGCGTGCGCGACGTGCTGACCGTGGAGGGGTCGCTCGCGTCCCGCTCCGCGGTCGGCGGCACGGCACCGTCCGCGGTCGCCGCGCAGCTGGTGAACGCGCGCAGCCAGGCGCAGAACCTCCGGGCGTGGACGACAGCCTGACCTCGTCGGCCGAGCGGGTCGTCGCGGCCGCCGTCGACAGCCCTCCACGACTCGGCCCGGTACGGCTGGTCTGCGTCGACGGGCCCGCGGGCTCCGGCAAGACGACGGCGGCGGCCGCGATCGCCGCGGCCGCCGGCCCGGGCTGCGCGGTGCTGCACCTCGACGACCTCTACGAGGGCTGGTCGGGCCTCGAGAGCTCGTTGTGGCCACGGCTGTCGGCGCAGGTCCTCGAACCGCTGCGCCGCGGCCGCCCCGGGCGCTACCAGCGGTACGACTGGCCCACCGGTGCCTTCGCGGAGTGGGTCGACCTGCCGGTCCCCGACCTGCTCGTCCTCGAGGGGTGCGGCTCGGCCCGCCGGGCGGTCGACGACGTCGCCGTCGTGCGGGTCTGGGTCGAGGCGCCGACAGACCTCCGGCTCGACCGGGGCCTCGCGCGCGACGGGGCCGACGCCCGCGAGCACTGGCTCACGTGGATGACCGAGGAGGCCGCGCACTTCGCTCGCGAGCGCACGCGCGAGCGGGCGGACGTCTGGCTCGACGCGTTCGGCACCCTGGTTTCCGGGCGCGAGGCACCGGAGCCGTACGGCAGGATGGGCGCGTGAGCACGTCGTCGGAACCGCTCCAGACCCCGGACGCCGCTGAGCCTCGCCCGCCCGTGGCCGTCCCGGCGCGCGTCTGGTTCAGCCGCGAGGTCCACGCCGTGGCCCGCGACCTGCTCGGCTCCTACCTCACGGCGCGGTCGCCGGAGGGTGACGTCACCCTCCGGATCACGGAGGTCGAGGCGTACGGCGGTGCCGACGACCCGGGCTCCCACGCCTACCGAGGCCGTACCTCCCGCAACGCGGTGATGTTCGCGGAGCCCGGCCGGCTGTACGTCTACCGCCACCTGGGCCTGCACCACTGCCTCAACATCGTCACCGAGCCCACCGGCAGCCCGTCGGCCGTCCTTCTGCGCGCGGGCGAGATCGTCGAGGGCACCGACCTGGCGTGGCAGCGCCGCGAGGCCGTCGGCGTCGTCGACTCGGAGCGCCAGCTCGCGCGCGGCCCGGCGCGCCTGGCCGTCGCCCTGGGGCTCGACATGCGGGCCAACGGCGCGGACATCACGGAGGCCGGCGGCGACATTGTGCTGCACCGCCAGCAGGTCGTCGCCCAGCCGACCCACAAGAGCGGGCCGCGGGTGGGCGTCTCGGGCTCGGGCGGCGAGGGMACCCGGTTCCCCTGGCGCTACTGGCTCACCGACGAGCGCACGGTCTCCGCGTACCGCCCGGCGTATCGCGCGCCGGCGTCGGTAGACGTCCCGTGAGGGACGACGACGCCGGCCCGACGCCTCCGACCACCCGCCTTTCCCACGTCCTTTCCGACTTCCTCGCCGTGCTGACGCCGGCCTACTGCCTGGAGACCTCGTGAACCACATCCTCGACGAGCTCGAGTGGCGCGGGCTCATCGCCCAGACCACCGACCTCGACGACCTGCGCACCGCACTGTCGGACGGCCCGGTGTCGCTCTACTGCGGCTTCGACCCCACCGCGCCGAGCCTGCACATCGGCAACCTCGTCCAGATCCTCACCGTCCGCCGACTGCAGGACGCCGGCCACACGCCGTTCGGCCTGGTCGGCGGCGCCACCGGACTCATCGGCGACCCGAAGATGGCGGGGGAGCGCACGCTCAACGATCGCGACGTCGTCTCGGGCTGGGTCGAGCGCATCCGCAAGCAGATCGAACCCCTGCTCCGCTTCGACGGTGCCAACGCGGCGACCATGGTGAACAACCTGGACTGGACGGCGCCGCTGTCGGCCATCGACTTCCTGCGGGACATCGGCAAGCACTACCGCCTGGGCACCATGCTGGCCAAGGACACCGTGGCACGTCGCCTGAACAGCGATACCGGCATCAGCTTCACCGAGTTCAGCTACCAGATCCTGCAGGGGATGGACTACCTCGAGCTGCACCGCCGCCACGGGATCACGCTGCAGACCGGGGGCAGCGACCAGTGGGGCAACCTCCTCTCGGGCGTCGAGCTGATCCGCAAGGCCGAAGGCGTCTCGGTGCACGCGCTCACCACGCCGCTCATCACCAAGGCGGACGGCACCAAGTTCGGCAAGACCGAGTCGGGGACCGTCTGGCTGGACCCGGAGCTCACGAGCCCCTACGCGTTCTTCCAGTTCTGGCTCAACGTCGACGACGCCGACGTGGTCGGCTACCTCAAGGTCTTCTCCTTCCGCTCGCGGGAGGAGATCGTCGAGCTCGCAGAGGCGGTGGCAGCACGTCCGGCCGCGCGTGAGGCCCAGCGAGCCCTCGCCTACGAGGTGACGTCGCTGGTGCACGGGTCGGACGCCGCGGACCAGGTCGTCGCCGCCAGCCAGGCGCTCTTCGGCCGTGGCTCGCTCGCCGACCTGGACGCCGCAACGCTCGCCGCCGCCGTCGCGGAGCTGCCGTCGGCAGCCGGGGCGGCCGGCGACGGCATCGCCGACCTCCTGGCGGCCACCGGGGTCGTCGCGAGCAAGGGCGCCGCGCGCCGGGCGATCGCCGAGGGCGGAGCCTCCGTCAACAACGTGCGGGTCGCCTCCGAGGACGCCGTCCTGACGCCGGACGACCTCCTGCACGGGCGGTGGGCGGTCCTGCGCCGCGGAAAGCGCACCCTCGCGGTGGTCGACGCCCACGCCTGATCCCGGCATACCGCCCGACGAACCCCCGCGCCGACCCGGGCCGCGGGGGTTCGTCGTCTCGTTTCCGGCCTCTGACCAGGCACTCGACCCCACGGGACGGGTCTGGTGACCGGGGTCACCGCGCAGGGATTTGCCACCCGCCGCAACACCCGCGTAATGTTCTCGATGTCGCCCGAGAGGGAGGAACGGACACCGCGGATCGAACCACGGTGGCTGGTCCCTAGGGTGGCCACCCCCGCTCGTCTTCACAGGCGCTTCGTGCGCCCTGAAGCCGGACGGGGACGGGCTCCAGGCCCGCGGACTGCTCGCCCGCGAGGGTGGCGGGAGGCGGCCGAAAAGCCAGGTAGGATTCAGAACGACAAAGCCTCTCGGATGAGATCGCAAGATCTCGAGGAGATGCGCGTCTGTTCCTTGAGAACTCAACAGTGTGCCAAATAGTCGATGCCATATGGCTCGCTATCAGAGGTGGTCATGCCCTGTTTGGGGTGTGGGTGCTGAGGTGGTGGGTCTTGGTTGAGATTGGTGTCCGTTTCTTCACCTCCGTGGGGGGCGGGTGCCACAATTCAGCCGAATCTGATTGGTCCTTATCGGGACCGTTTCGTGTGTCGGTTGCTTCACTGCTTTTGGGTGGTGGGGTGCCATGTAGACATTTACGGAGAGTTTGATTCTGGCTCAGGACGAACGCTGGCGGCGTGCTTAACACATGCAAGTCGAACGGTGATGGCCAGCTTGCTGGTCTGATCAGTGGCGAACGGGTGAGTAACACGTGAGCAACCTGCCCTAGACTCTGGAATAACCATGGGAAACGATGGCTAATACCGGATACGAGACGCACACGCATGTGTGGCGTCTGGAAAGATTTATCGGTCTGGGATGGGCTCGCGGCCTATCAGCTTGTTGGTGGGGTAGTGGCCTACCAAGGCGACGACGGGTAGCCGGCCTGAGAGGGCGACCGGCCACACTGGGACTGAGATACGGCCCAGACTCCTACGGGAGGCAGCAGTGGGGAATATTGCACAATGGGCGCAAGCCTGATGCAGCGACGCCGCGTGAGGGATGACGGCCTTCGGGTTGTAAACCTCTTTCAGCAGGGAAGAAGCGAAAGTGACGGTACCTGCAGAAGAAGCGCCGGCTAACTACGTGCCAGCAGCCGCGGTAATACGTAGGGCGCAAGCGTTGTCCGGAATTATTGGGCGTAAAGAGCTCGTAGGCGGTTTGTCGCGTCTGCTGTGAAAACCTAAGGCTCAACCTTGGGCTTGCAGTGGGTACGGGCAGACTAGAGTGCGGTAGGGGTGACTGGAATTCCTGGTGTAGCGGTGGAATGCGCAGATATCAGGAGGAACACCGATGGCGAAGGCAGGTCACTGGGCCGCAACTGACGCTGAGGAGCGAAAGCATGGGGAGCGAACAGGATTAGATACCCTGGTAGTCCATGCCGTAAACGTTGGGCACTAGGTGTGGGGCTCATTCCACGAGTTCCGTGCCGCAGCAAACGCATTAAGTGCCCCGCCTGGGGAGTACGGCCGCAAGGCTAAAACTCAAAGAAATTGACGGGGGCCCGCACAAGCGGCGGAGCATGCGGATTAATTCGATGCAACGCGAAGAACCTTACCAAGGCTTGACATACACCGGAAACTTCCAGAGATGGTTGCCCCGCAAGGTCGGTGTACAGGTGGTGCATGGTTGTCGTCAGCTCGTGTCGTGAGATGTTGGGTTAAGTCCCGCAACGAGCGCAACCCTCGTCCCATGTTGCCAGCGGGTTATGCCGGGGACTCATGGGAGACTGCCGGGGTCAACTCGGAGGAAGGTGGGGATGACGTCAAATCATCATGCCCCTTATGTCTTGGGCTTCACGCATGCTACAATGGCCGGTACAAAGGGCTGCGATACCGCGAGGTGGAGCGAATCCCAAAAAGCCGGTCTCAGTTCGGATTGGGGTCTGCAACTCGACCCCATGAAGTCGGAGTCGCTAGTAATCGCAGATCAGCAACGCTGCGGTGAATACGTTCCCGGGCCTTGTACACACCGCCCGTCAAGTCACGAAAGTCGGTAACACCCGAAGCCAGTGGCCCAACTCGTAAGAGGGGGAGCTGTCGAAGGTGGGACTGGCGATTGGGACTAAGTCGTAACAAGGTAGCCGTACCGGAAGGTGCGGCTGGATCACCTCCTTTCTAAGGAGCATCTGGCAGCCACATCGCCTGTCATGGGTGGTGGAGGGTGTCCAGGCCCGTTGTCCYTGCCGAACGAGTGGGGGACGGTGCTCGAGGGTGGAACATCGACTGTGGCCGGCTTACGAGCTGGTGGCGACCTAGTACGTCGATCCTTCGGGGTCGGGTGGGAACGGATCGTTGCTGGTGAGGGGTCGGCTGGGCACGCTGTTGGGTCCTGAGGGAACAGCCGGAAGGTTGTTCGTTCAGGGTCGCTACGGGTCTTGCGCTCACCTGCGGGTGGGGGTCGGGCTCGGGTGGCTGCGGGCTGGTACCGCTCAGACGAACCGCTGACTGCACGGGTCCCGSAAGGGTGCCTGGGTGGTGGGTAGGCGCTGGGGTGAGGGTGCTGGTGACCGGTCGTAGCTTGAGAACTGCACAGTGGACGCGAGCATCTTTTATGAATGATCTTTGTGGTCAAGTTTATAAGGGCACAGGGTGGATGCCTTGGCACTAGGAGCCGAAGAAGGACGTTGTAGCCTGCGATAAGCCTCGGGGAGTTGGCAAACGAACCGTGATCCGAGGATGTCCGAATGGGGAAACCCCGCACGAGTCATGTCGTGTGACCCGCACCTGAATATATAGGGTGTGTGGAGGGAACGGCGGGAAGTGAAACATCTCAGTACCGCCAGGAAGAGATATTCCGTGAGTAGTGGCGAGCGAAAGCGGATCAGGCCAAACCGTGTACGTGTTCAAGCCGGCAGGCGTTGCGTGCACGGGGTTGTGGGACCTTTCCGTTGGATCTGCCGATCCGACAGGGAGTCAGAAAGTCGCGTCATAGTCGAAGGGCATTGAAAGGCCCGGCACAGAGGGTGTGACCCCCGTAGACGAAATGGCGTGGCCTCCCGAAGGGGATCCCAAGTAGCTCCGGGCCCGAGAAACCTGGAGTGAATCTGCACAGACCACTGTGTAAGCCTAAATACTACCTAGTGACCGATAGCGGACAAGTACCGTGAGGGAAAGGTGAAAAGTACCCCGGGAGGGGAGTGAAATAGTACCTGAAACCGTGTGCCTACAATCCGTTGGAGCCTCCCTAGCAGGGGTGACAGCGTGCCTTTTGAAGAATGAGCCTGCGAGTTAGTGGTACGTGGCGAGGTTAACCCGTGTGGGGAAGCCGTAGCGAAAGCGAGTCCGAATAGGGCGTCTCAGTCGCGTGCTCTAGACCCGAAGCGGAGTGATCTAGCCATGGGCAGGTTGAAGCGCGGGTAAGACCGCGTGGAGGACCGAACCCACCAGGGTTGAAAACCTGGGGGATGACCTGTGGTTAGGGGTGAAAGGCCAATCAAACTCCGTGATAGCTGGTTCTCCCCGAAATGCATTTAGGTGCAGCGTCACGTGTTTCTTGCCGGAGGTAGAGCTACTGGATAGCCGATGGGCCCCACCAGGTTACTGACGTTAGCCAAACTCCGAATGCCGGTAAGCCAGAGCGTGGCAGTGAGACTGCGGGGGATAAGCTCCGTAGTCGAGAGGGAAACAGCCCAGACCACCAGCTAAGGCCCCTAAGCGTATGCTAAGTGGGAAAGGATGTGGAGTTGCACAGACAACCAGGAGGTTGGCTTAGAAGCAGCCACCCTTGAAAGAGTGCGTAATAGCTCACTGGTCAAGTGATTCCGCGCCGACAATGTAGCGGGGCTCAAGTATACCGCCGAAGCTGTGGCATTCACATATCAGCTCAGCGCACCCTCGGGTGTGTTCAGGCGTGTGGATGGGTAGGGGAGCGTCGTGTGGCGAGTGAAGTCGCGGGGGAACCCAGCGGTGGACGCCACACGAGTGAGAATGCAGGCATGAGTAGCGAATGACGGGTGAGAAACCCGTCCGCCGAATGATCAAGGGTTCCAGGGCCAGGCTAATCCGCCCTGGGTAAGTCGGGACCTAAGGCGAGGCCGACAGGCGTAGTCGATGGACAACGGGTTGATATTCCCGTACCGGCGAAGAACCGCCCATACCGAGCCCGGTGATGCTAAACGCCCGAGCTGGTGCATCGTCCCTTCGGGGACACCGCACCAGGGAGCGCGTGACCCGAACCGGTAGTAGGTAAGCGTATTAACAGGGGTGACGCAGGAAGGTAGCCAAGCGTGGCGATGGTAGTCCACGTCCAAGGTCGTAGGGCGAGGTGTAGGCAAATCCGCACCTCACATAGCCTGAGAGCTGACGGTGACCGCATTAGCGGGAATCTGGTGATCCTATGCTGCCAAGAAAAGCCTCGACGCGAGGTTCTAGCCGCCCGTACCCCAAACCGACTCAGGTGATCAGGTAGAGAATACCAAGGCGATCGAGAGAATCGTGGTTAAGGAACTCGGCAAAATGCCCCCGTAACTTCGGGAGAAGGGGGGCCTGAAGCGTGAACCGACTTGCTCGGGGAGCGTGAAGGGCCGCAGAGACCAGGGAGAAGCGACTGTTTACTAAAAACACAGGTCCGTGCGAAGTCGCAAGACGATGTATACGGACTGACGCCTGCCCGGTGCTGGAAGGTTAAGAGGACGGGTCAGCCGCAAGGCGAAGCTCAGAATTTAAGCCCCAGTAAACGGCGGTGGTAACTATAACCATCCTAAGGTAGCGAAATTCCTTGTCGGGTAAGTTCCGACCTGCACGAATGGCGTAACGACTTCTCCGCTGTCTCAACCGCGAACTCGGCGAAATTGCACTACGAGTAAAGATGCTCGTTACGCGCAGCAGGACGGAAAGACCCCGGGACCTTTACTATAGCTTGGTATTGGTGTTCGGTGCGGCTTGTGTAGGATAGGTGGGAGACTGTGAAGCCGGCACGCCAGTGTCGGTGGAGTCAACGTTGAAATACCACTCTGGTCGCTCTGGATATCTAACCTCGGTCCGTGATCCGGACTAGGGACAGTGCCTGGTGGGTAGTTTAACTGGGGCGGTTGCCTCCTAAAATGTAACGGAGGCGCTCAAAGGTTCCCTCAGCCTGGTTGGCAATCAGGTGGCGAGTGCAAGTGCACAAGGGAGCTTGACTGTGAGACTGACAGGTCGAGCAGGGACGAAAGTCGGAACTAGTGATCCGGCGGTGGCTTGTGGAAGCGCCGTCGCTCAACGGATAAAAGGTACCCCGGGGATAACAGGCTGATCTTGCCCAAGAGTCCATATCGACGGCATGGTTTGGCACCTCGATGTCGGCTCGTCGCATCCTGGGGCTGGAGTAGGTCCCAAGGGTTGGGCTGTTCGCCCATTAAAGCGGTACGCGAGCTGGGTTTAGAACGTCGTGAGACAGTTCGGTCCCTATCCGCTGCGCGCGCAGGAAACTTGAGAAGGGCTGTCCCTAGTACGAGAGGACCGGGACGGACGAACCTCTGGTGTGCCAGTTGTTCCGCCAGGAGCACGGCTGGTTAGCTACGTTCGGAAGGGATAACCGCTGAAAGCATCTAAGCGGGAAGCCTGCTTCAAGATGAGGTTTCCATGCCCCCTCGAGGGGTGAGAGGCTCCCAGCTAGACCACTGGGTAGATAGGCCGGATGTGGAAGAGGGGACTCAAGACCCTTGCAGCTGACCGGTACTAATAAGCCGACAACTTCACCACTTCATTCATTGCTTTGCTACGCGTCCACTGTGCGGTTCCCGAGAGACGAACGGGAACCCGTTTGACAACTCGACAACGTTACGGCGGTCATAGCGAAGGGGAAACGCCCGGTCCCATTCCGAACCCGGAAGCTAAGCCCTTCAGCGCCGATGGTACTGCACTCGCCAGGGTGTGGGAGAGTAGGACGCCGCCGGACATCATTCAGGAGAAGCCACCCCTACGGGGGTGGCTTCTTC
>NZ_JBFUAI010000030.1:0-30023 GCF_056406355.1 Cellulomonas sp. P1_C4
CGCCACGGTGGCCGCCACGCCGGCCGCACCCGTCGCACCGCCGCAGGACGCCGCCGAGGCGGCCCACGCCGCCACCTTCGGGAGCGTCGACGACGAGGGTAACGTCTCGGTCCGTGAGGCCGCAGGCGAGCGCGTGGTCGGCCAGTACCCCGGCGCGACGCAGGAGGAGGCGCTCGCGCTCTACGTGCGACGCTTCCTCGACCTGCAGGCGAAGGTCACGCTCTTCGAGGCCCGGCTGGGCGCCACCGACCTCTCCGTCAAGGAGATTGACCAGACGCTCGCGCGGCTCACCGAGGAGGTCGCCGAACCGGCGGCGGTCGGCGACCTCGACGGGCTCCGCGCTCGCCTCGAGGCGCTGCAGGCGACCGCGGCCGAGCGCCGCGCCGCCGCCGAGGTCGAGCGTGCGGCGGCCCGCGAGGCGGCGGTCGCGGCGCGGACCCAGATCGTCGAGCAGGCCGAGAAGATCGCGGCGACGGACCCGTCCCGCATCCAATGGCGCCCCGCCGGCGAGCAGCTGCGCACCCTGCTGGACCAGTGGAAGGAGGCGCAGCGCTCGGGTCCGCGCCTCGACCGACCCACGGAGGAGTCGCTCTGGAAGCGGTTCAGCCACGCCCGCACCACGTTCGACCGCGAGCGTCGCCACTTCTTCGCCGAGCTCGAGACGCGCAACGCCTCGGCGAAGAGCGTCAAGGAGAGCCTCGTCGCGGAGGCGGAGCGCCTGCAGTCCAGCACGGACTGGGGCGCCACCGCAGGGGTCTTCCGCGACCTCATGGCGCAGTGGAAGGCCGCCGGACGCGCCAGCCGGGCCGACGACGACGCCCTGTGGGCGCGGTTCCGCGCCGCGCAGGACGCGTTCTTCGCGGCCCGCGACGCGCAGTCGGCGCAGACGGACGAGGAGTTCCGGGCGAACCTCGAGGTCAAGGAGGCCCTGCTGGTCGAGGCCGAGGCGCTCGTCCCGGTCACGGACCTGGCAGCGGCCAAGGCGGCGCTGCACAAGATCCAGGACCGCTGGGAGGCGGCCGGCAAGGTGCCTCGCGGCGACGTCCAGCGCGTCGAGGGACGCCTGCGGGCGGTGGAGACCGCCGTGCGGGACACCGACCAGGCCCAGTGGCGTCGCAGCAACCCMGAGACGCGTGCGCGCGCCGAGGGTGCCGCCGCCCAGCTCGAGCAGGCGATCGCGGGGCTCGAGGCCGACCTCGACCGCGCCAAGGCGGCGGGCGACACGCGCCGGATCGCCGACGCCCAGGCCGCGCTCGACGCGCGCCGCGCGTGGCTCGAGCAGGTGCAGCGCGCCGCGCAGGACGCCCGCGGCTGACCGGCTCCGCCCGGCTCGTGCAGGCCCTCGCCCTTCGGGGCGGGGGCCTGCGTCGTCCACAGATCGGCGCGACGCCGTCCCCGCGCACCGCAGCGCCGTCCATGCTGACCGGATGAGCACCGGTCTGGACGCCTATCGCGCCACCACGCCGGTCCTCCCCCGGACCGTGAGCCGAGACGACGTCGGCGCGGCCGCGTGGTTCGGCCTGCTGCGCGACGGGGTGGTGCGCATCGTCTGGGGCGAGGTCGCCATCGCGGCCGACCTCGTCGACACCCCGGAGCTGCGTGCCCTCGCGGTGGCTCCCCTGGTACCGGCGCGCGGCGTGCTCGGCCGCCGGACCGCCACGTGGGTGCACACCGGGTGCTTCCCGCCGGACCGCGTCGAGGTGATCGTCCGCGCCGGCGGCCGCCGGACAGACCCGCACCCGGCAAGGATCGCCGCCGAGGCCGTGCTCGCGCCGCTCGACGTGGTGCGGGTCGGCGGGCTGCGGGCGACGTCGGTCCAGCGCACCGGGATCGACATCGCCCGGATGCTCCCGGCCGACGACGCGCTGCCGTTGCTCCGCGCGCTGCAGGGCGTCGGGCTGGACCCCGAGCGGGCGCGCGAGGACCTCGCGAGCCTGCGGGGGTACCGCGGGATCCGTCAGGCCGACACGACCCTGCGATCGCTGGAGCTCAGGCGCGGATAGCCGGTTCCTCGGCGGCCTTGGAGCCCGTGATCCGGTAGACGTCGAACACGCCCTCCACCTTGCGGACGGCCGCGAGCACGGACGCGAGGTGGTTCGGCTCGGCCATCTCGAACACGAACCGCGACAACGCGACGCGGTCCCGGGACGTGGAGACCGACGCCGAGAGGATGTTGACGTGCGAGTCGGACAGCACGCGCGTGACATCGGACAGCAAGCGGCTGCGGTCCAGCGCCTCGACCTGGATCTGGACGAGGAACAGCGAGGTGCTGTTGTGGCTCCAGGAGACGTCCACCATGCGCTCGGGCTCCGAGCGCAGGCTCTGCACGTTGATGCAGTCGCTGCGGTGCACGCTCACGCCGGCGCCGCGGGTCACGAAGCCCACGATGTCGTCGCCCGGCACCGGGGTGCAGCACTTCGCCAGCTTCACCCAGATGTCGTCGACGCCCTTGACCACGACGCCCGGGTCGCCCGTGCGCACGCGGCGGTGGGTTTGACCGGGGCGCGCGACCTCGGCGAGGTCCTCCTCGGCCGCCGGCTCGCCGCCCATCGACTGCACGAGCCGCTGCACGACCGTCGCCGCGGAGACCTGGCCCTCGCCGATCGCGGCGTACAGCGCGGAGACGTCGGCGTACCGCATCTCGTTGGCCAGGGCCACCAGCGACTCGTGGGACAGCAGGCGCTGGATCGGCAGGTTCTGCTTGCGCATCGCCTTGGCGATGGAGTCCTTGCCGTGCTCGATCGCCTCTTCGCGGCGCTCCTTGGAGAACCACTGGCGGATCTTGTTCCGGGCGCGCGGGCTCTTGACGAAGCCGAGCCAGTCGCGGGACGGGCCGGCCGTCTCGGACTTGGACGTGAAGACGTCGACCACGTCGCCGTTCTCCAGCGACGAGTCGAGCGGCACGAGCCGCCCGTTGACGCGGGCGCCCATGGTCCGGTGCCCGACCTCGGTGTGCACCGCGTACGCGAAGTCGACCGGGGTCGACCCCGACGGCAGCCCGATCACGTCGCCCTTCGGCGTGAAAACGTAGACCTCGGAGCCAGCGATCTCGAACCGCAGCGAGTCCAGGAACTCGCTCGGGTCGGCCGTCTCCTTCTGCCAGTCGACCAGCTGCCGGAGCCACTGCATGTCGTTGCCGGCGGTGTCCGGGTCGGCCGAGTTGCCGTTCTTCGCGCTCTCCTTGTACTTCCAGTGCGCGGCGACGCCGTATTCCGCCCGTCGGTGCATGTCGTGCGTGCGGATCTGAATCTCGACGGGCTTGCCGCCAGGGCCGATCACGGTGGTGTGCAGCGACTGGTAGAGGTTGAACTTGGGCATCGCGATGTAGTCCTTGAACCGGCCCGGCACCGGGTTCCACCGCGCGTGCAGCGCACCCAGCGCCGCGTAGCAGTCCCGCACCGAGTCGACCAGGACGCGCACCCCGACGAGGTCGTAGATGTCCGCGAAGTCGCGGCCGCGCACGATCATCTTCTGGTAGATCGAGTAGTAGTGCTTCGGCCGGCCGGTCACGGTCGCCCGGATCTTGGCCTTGCCGAGGTCGGTGCCGACCTGCTCGCGCACGGTCGCCAGGTACTCCTCGCGCGCCGGCGCGCGCTCGGCCACCAGGTGCACGATCTCGTCGTAGACCTTGGGGTAGAGCGTCGCGAACGAGAGGTCCTCGAGCTCCCACTTGATCGTGTTCATGCCGAGCCGGTGGGCCAGCGGCGCGTAGATCTCGAGCGTCTCGCGGGCCTTCTTCTCGGCCGACGCCGCGGCGACGAACTTCCAGGTCCGGGCGTTGTGCAGCCGGTCCGCCAGCTTGATCACCAGGACGCGGATGTCGCGGGACATGGCGACGACCATCTTGCGCACGGTCTCGGCCTGGGCCGCGTCGCCGTAGGTGACCTTGTCCAGCTTGGTGACGCCGTCGACGAGCATCGCGATCTCGGGGCCGAACTCACGGCGCAGCTGGTCGAGGGAGTAGTCGGTGTCCTCGACCGTGTCGTGCAGGAGGGCCGCCGCCAGGGTGGACGGCGTCATGCCCAGCTCGGCGAGGATCGTCGCGACCGCGACCGGGTGCGTGATGTACGGGTCGCCGCTCTTGCGCAGCTGGCCGCGGTGCGCCTTCTCGGCGACCACGTACGCCTGCTCGACCACGGCCAGGTCGGCCTTGGGGTGGTTGGTGCGCGCGGCCTGGAGCACCGGCTCGATCGCCGGGAACGCGGCCCCGCTGCGCGCGCCGAACCTGCCCAGGCGCGAACGCATGCGGCTCGACGGTGAGTCGCTCTGCGTCGCCGGGACACCGGTCTCGGGCGTGCGGACGTCCTCGCTCATCACACCCCCTCCCTCGGTCGAGGCGACAGTCTACGACCGCGCGGGCAGTGGGACGGTCACAGCGCCGTCGCAGCGACCCTGGTCAGGGCACCGCGACGAGGACGTCGATCGCGTGGCCCGCCAGCTGGTCCCGGCCTCGGAGCGCCTCGAGCTCGACGAGGAAGGACAGCCCGACGACCTCGGCACCGCAGCGCTGGAGCAGTGCGACCGTGGCCGCCGCCGTGCCGCCGGTGGCCAGCACGTCGTCGATCACGAGCACGCGGGCGCCCGCGGGGACGGTGTCCGGGTGGATCTCGATCGTCGCCGTCCCGTACTCGAGCTCGTACGACTGCGCCGCCGTCGGGCCGGGGAGCTTGCCCGCCTTGCGCACGGGAAGAACCCCCGCGCCGAGCGCGACCGCCACGGGAGCCGCGAGCAGGAACCCCCGGGCCTCCATGCCGGCCACGAGGTCGACGGGTCCGTCGACGCGGCCGGCGATCTCAGAGATCACGTCGGCGAAGGCCGCGGCGTCGGCGAGCAGCGGCGTGATGTCGCGGAAGAGCACCCCGGGCTGCGGGTAGTCGGGCACCAGGCGCACCAGCTGGTCGATGCGGCGGAGCACGTCCGCACGCGCGGCGGGGACCCCCGTGGGAGTCCCCGCCGCGCCGAGAGGATCGGTCATCGCTTGCGCTTGGGCTGCGCGGCGACGCCCTGGTGCGAGCCCGGCTTGAGGGCGCCCACCGTCACGTGCACGGGTCCGGCGTCCTGGGGCTCCGCCTCGCCACCGGCCACGCGTGCGGCCCGCGCAGCCAGGACCTTGCGCGTGTGGTCGCGGAGCGCGGGCTCGCGGTTGCGCAGCACGACCTCGAACGGCGTCGCGAGGAAGATCGATGAGAACGTGCCGATCAGCATGCCGACGAAGAGCGCCAGCGCGATGTCGCGCAGCGTCCCCGGCCCGAGGACGAACGTGCCGACGAACAGGATGGCGCTCACGGGCAGCAGCGCGACCACCGAGGTGTTGATCGACCGCACGAGCGTCTGGTTGATCGCCAGGTTGGCCTTCTCGGCGTACGTGAACCGCGACTGGTCCAGCGTGTCGGCGGTGTTCTCGCGCACCTTGTCGAACACCACGACGGTGTCGTAGATCGAGTACCCGAGGATCGTCAGGAAGCCGATGACCGTCGCCGGCGTGACCTCCCAGCCCACCGCCGCGTACACGCCCACCGTGATGATGAGGTCGTGGAAGAGCGCGATCAGCGCGGCCACGGCCATCCGCCAGTTGCGGAAGTAGATCGTCATCACGATCGTCACGAAGACGAGGAACACCAAGATGCCGGTGATGGCCTTCTGCGAGATGTCCTTGCCCCACGACGGCCCGATGAACGAGCTGGTGACGTTGGTGCCCTCCGGCACGTCGAAGGCCGTCGCGAGCGACGCCTTGACCTTCTCGACCTGGTCGTTGGTCAGCGTCGAGGTCTGGATACGCAGCCCGTCGGCGCCGATCGTGGTGACCTTCGGCTGCTCGTCCGGCGCGATCACCAGGACGGTGTCGATCGCGAGCTGCTGGCTGTCGTCGGCGACGCCGGACACGACGAACTCGGACCCGCCCCGGAACTCGATGCCGGGGTTGAGGCCGGGCTTCACGAGGAAGATCGCCGACAGGATCACGAGGATGGTCGAGATCGTGAACCAGATCTTGCGCCGACCGACGATGTCGTACGACCGCCGGCCCGTGTACAGGTCGTTGCCCCACTGGGCGAATCCGGCGGCCATCAGTGCTCGTTCCCCTCGGTGCGCCCGGACTCGGGCTCGGACTCGGTGGCCGGTGCGTCGGCGGGAGCGTCGACCGCGGCGGCCTTCTGCTCCGCCGCCTTCGCCGCGGCACGCCGCTCGGCGATCGTCTGCCCGCCCGCGCCGCMGCCGACGGCGACCGGCACGCGAGGCGTGGGCTCGGCGTCGACCGGTGCGTCCTCGACGCCCGCATCCGTGACCGCTGCATCCTCGGAGGTCCGGGGACCCGTGACGACGCGGCCGCGGCCGACGTAGCGCGAGCCCTCGACACCGAGGCGCCGCGGGTCGAGGCCGGACAGCCGGTGACCCTGACCGAAGAACTTGGTGCGCGCGAGCAGCTGCATCACCGGGTGCGTGAACATAAAGACCACCAGCACGTCGATGAGCGTGGTGAGCCCGAGGGTGAACGCGAAACCGCGCACCCCACCGACGGCGAGCAGGTAGAGCACGATCGCCGCGAGGAAGTTCACGGCGTCGGACGCCAGGATGGTGCGTCGCGCACGCTCCCAGCCTCGGTCGACGGCCGCGACCAGCGTGCGGCCCTCGCGCAGCTCGTCACGGATGCGCTCGAAGTACACGATGAACGAGTCCGCGGTGATACCGATCGCCACGATGAGTCCCGCGACACCGGGCAGCGAGAGCCGGAAGCCCTGCGTCCAGGAGAGCAGCGTGATCACGCCGTAGACGAGGATGCCCGCGACCACGAGCGACGAGACCGTGACCAGGCCCAGCGCGCGGTACTGGAGCATCGAGTAGAGGACGACGAGCGCCAGGCCGATGAGACCGGCGATGAGGCCCTTCTGCAGCTGCTCGGACCCGAGCGTCGCGGAGATCTGCTCCTCGCTCTGCACCTCGAACGTCAGCGGCAGCGAACCGAAGTTCAGCTGGTTGGCCAGGCTCGCCGCGCTCTCACGCGTGAACGTGCCGGAGATCTCGGCCTTGCCGTCGGCGATGATGACGCCGGAGGCGAGGCTGGGGGCCGAGATGACGAGGCCGTCCAGGACCATCGCGAACTGGTTCTGGGGCGGCGTCGAGGCCAGGCCCTGCAGGCGGGTGGTGACGTCGGTGAACTGCGTCGTTCCCTCGTTGTCGAACACGATGTTGACGACCCACTCGTTGCCCTGACCGCCGCTGGGCAGCTGGTTCAGGCCCGAGCTCGCCGTGGAGATCCGCGCGCCGGCGATCTCGATCGGACCAAGGATGTACTTCGCGCTGCCGTCCTGGCTGCACGTGACGAAGGCCTTGTCCGGGTCCCCGTTGACCCCGCCGGTCAGGTTGTCGGGGTCGGTGCAGTCGAGGGCGTCGAACTCCGCCTGGACCGCCGGGGTGATGTAGTACGCCGCATCGCTCGGGCTGTCGGGCGCTGCCTTGGTGGGCACATCCGACGGCGCCTCGGCCGACGCGCTCGGCGTCGGCGTGGGCTCCGCCGCCGCCCCGTCGGTACCTGCCGCCGAGGCGGTCGGCGTCGGCGTCGCGGTCGACGTGTCGGTGGGCGTCGGGTTCCCGATGGCGAGCACCGGCCGGAACGACATGACGGCCGACGTCCGGACGAGCTTGAGCGTCTCTTCGCTCGGGTGGCCCGGCAGCGCGACGACGATGTTGCCGCCGCTCTGGCTGGTGATCTCGGCCTCGGCCACGCCCGACGAGTCGACGCGCTGACGGATGACGTCGATCGCCTGCGCGGTCGTCTCCGAGGTGATCTTCTCCCCGTTCTCCGCAACCGGGGTGAGGATGATCTGCGTGCCACCCTCGAGGTCGAGCGCGAGGTTCGGGGTCCACGACGCGGTGGACCACTTGACGCCTGCGGCGATCGCGCCGAAGAGCGCAAGGATGATGACGCCGAGCACGACGAGCGTGCGGACAGGCCTCTGGCGGCGTGTAGGAGGAGCCAACGGAGTTCTTCTCTCGTGCGCGCACCGAACCGCGAAGGCAGCCGGTGGGGTCAAGGTCCGGGCGTCGTCACCCGGACCAAACGGTCTACTTGGTGTCCGGGTCCCCGTCCTTGCGGGCGGGCGGCAGCGAGGACAGGTCGTCCGGGACGTCGATCACGTCGTCGTCCGCGCGGCTGATGCGGTCGGCACCGGGCACGGCAACGTCGTCCACCTGGTCGTCGACGTCGGTGTCGTCGTCGACGTCGTCGATCTCCTCGACGTCGTCGATGACGGGGTCGATCTTCTTGGCGATCGCGGCGCGGATCCAGCGCGTCTGGGTGCCCGGCCCCGACTCCAGCGTGATGACGTCGTCCTCGACCGCCACGACGGTGCCCAGCAGACCCGACGCCGTCATGACCTCGTCACCGGCGGCGAGGTTGTTGCGGAACTCCGAAGCCGAGCGCTGCTGCTTGCGCGTGCGGTTCGACATGAGCCACAGGGCGCCGAGGGCGACGGCGAGGATGACGAGGAAGGAAGGATCCACGGCTGAAAGGCTCCGATCGGGGTGGTGTGTCCGCCGCAGTCTAGGCGCAGCAGCTCGCCGCTCCAACGCACGGAGCCCGATGAGGGTTCCGAGATCTGCGCAGTGAGGACCGGCTCAGCCGAACAGTGTGCCCGATCCGTGAGGCATCTCGAGACCGAGGTGCGCCCAGGCCGCCGGGAGCGCCACCCGACCGCGTGCCGTCCGCCCGATCAGACCCTCCCGCACCAGGAACGGCTCCGCCACGGTCTCCACGGTCTCCGCCTCCTCGGCGACGGCGACGGCGAGCGTGGTGAGGCCCACCGGCCCGCCCCCGAACCGGGTGCACAGCGCGGTGAGGACCGCACGGTCCAACCGGTCGAGGCCCAGCTGGTCGACCTCGTACACCTCGAGCGCCGCGCGCGCCGCCGTCAGGCTGAGGGTGCCGTCACCGCGCACCTCGGCCCAGTCGCGCACGCGCCGGAGCAGCCGGTTCGCGATGCGCGGCGTGCCCCGCGAGCGGGACGCGATCTCCGCGGCGGCGGTGTGGTCGAGCGGCACGCCGAGCAGCCCGGCGGAGCGGACGAGCACCTGCTCGAGCTCGTCGGCGGAGTAGAAGTCGAGGTGCGCCGTGAACCCGAACCGGTCGCGCAGCGGTGCGGGCAGCAGACCCGCGCGGGTGGTGGCGCCCACCACGGTGAACGGCGGCAGGGTCAGCGGGATCGCGCTGGCCCCCGCTCCCTTGCCGACGATCACGTCGACCCGGAAGTCCTCCATCGCCATGTAGAGGAGCTCCTCGGCGGGCCGCGCGATCCGGTGGATCTCGTCCAGGAACAGCACCTCGCCGTCCTCCAGCGAGGACAGGACGGCCGCGAGGTCGCCCGCGTGCTGGATGGCCGGTCCGCTGGTGACCCGCAGCGACGCCCCCATCTCGGCCGCGATGATCATGGCGAGCGTCGTCTTGCCCAGCCCGGGCGGGCCCGAGAGCAGCACGTGGTCGGGTGCGCGGCCGCGTCCGCGCGCGGCGTCGAGCACGAGCGAGAGCTGGTCGCGCACGACGCGCTGCCCGACGAACTCGTCGAGCTTGCGGKGTCGCAGCGCGGCCTCGGCCGCTCGTTCGAGGTCGTCGGCACCGGACCGGACCAGCGACTCCGCGGCGAACCGCTCGGTCACCAGCTCCTCACGCTCGTCAGCCACGTCCACCACCGAGCGTCCGCAACGCCGCCCGCAGGACGCCCGCGACCTCGTCGGCGGCCACCGGCCCCTCGGTGCCCTCGAGCACAGTCGACACGGCGTCGCCCGCCGCCCGGGCGTTCCAGCCGAGGCCGACGAGCGCCTCCACCACCTGGTCGCGACGGTCGCCGCCGAACACGGCGGCGGCGGGCGTCGACACGGTGGAGGGGGCGCCGATCCGGTCCTTCAGCTCGAGGACGATGCGCTGCGCGCCCTTGAGCCCGATGCCGGGCACGCGCTGGAGCGCCTTGACGTCCTCGTCGACCACCGCGCGGCGCAGCCCGTCGGGGGTGTGCACGGCCAGCATGGCCAGCGCCAGCCGAGGCCCGACCCCGCTCACGGTCTGCACGATCTCGAAGATCTCGCGCTCGTCGGTGTCGGCGAACCCGAACAGGGTCAGCGCGTCCTCGCGGACGAGCAGCGACGTCGCCAGCTGCGCGGTCGACCCGACGCGCAGGCCCGCGAGCGTCGCGGGAGTCGCGTGCACGAGCAGGCCCACTCCCCCGACCTCGACCACCGCCGCATCGAGCCGGACCGCCTGCACCGTGCCGTGGACCGACGCGATCACCGGTCACCCTCCTTGCGTCGAGAACTAGAGCTGACGGACACTCTGGCACACGAAAGCGAACAGGTGTACGAAGACACGCGGTCAGCCGCGACGACGCGCCGCCTGCTCAGCGGTGGCCCACGCGCGCTGCGCGGCGGTGAGCGAGCCGGGCGCGCGCTGGGGCGTGCCGAGCGCGCCGGCGGGTCGCCAGAGGTGGCACACGGCCAGGGCGAGCGCGTCGGCGGCGTCGGCAGGCCGGGGCAGGTCGTCGAGCCGCAGGAGCCGCTGCACCATCGTCTGCACCTGGGCCTTGTCGGCCCGCCCATTGCCGGTGACGGCGGCCTTGACCTCGCTGGGCGTGTGCAGCGCGACGGGGATCCGGCGCCGCGCGGCGGCGACCATCGCGATGCCGGCCACCTGCGCCGTGCCCATCACCGTGCGCAGGTTGTGCTGCGCGAACACGCGCTCCACGGCGACGGCGTCGGGCGCGTGCTCCTCGAGCCACTCCTCGATCTGGCGCTCGATCGAGAGCAGGCGCTGGTCCACGTCCCACAGCGCGTCGGACGTCGCCACGCCGACGGCGACCATGGCCAGGCCGCGGGACGGCAGCCCGTCGACGACGCCGAGGCCGCACCTGGTCAGGCCGGGGTCGACTCCGAGGACGCGCACGCCGTCATGGTCGCAGCCGACCGGGGGTCAACCCGGGAGGCCACGCCCGGGACGACGGAGGGGCCCGACCGCAGTGCGGCCGGCCCCTCCGATCGAATGCTCAGTCATCTCGTTTCGCGGTCGGACCGGGCCTGCGCCTCGCTACGGCTTAGTCCTCCTCGAGCTCCGCCATGACCTCGTCGGAGGCGTCGAAGTTCGCGTAGACGTTCTGCACGTCGTCGGAGTCCTCGAGGGCGTCGATGAGGCGCAGGATCTTGCGCGCGCCCTCGGCGTCGACCTCGATCTGCGTGGCGGGCCAGAACACGACGTCCGCGGAGTCGTACTCGATGCCGGCGTTCTGCAGAGCCGTGCGCACGGGCACCAGGTCCGTCGCCTCGGAGAGCACCTCGAAGGCCTCACCGAGGTCGTTGACCTCCTCGCCACCGGCGTCGAGCACGGCCTCCACGACGGCGTCCTCGTCGGTGCCCTCCTTGGGCACGATGACGACGCCCTTGCGCGAGAAGAGGTAGGAGACCGAGCCCGGGTCGGCCATCTGGCCACCGTTGCGCGTGAACGCGACACGCACGTCCGACGCGGCGCGGTTGCGGTTGTCGGTGAGGCACTCGACCAGCACGGCGACCCCGCCCGAGCCGTAGCCCTCGTACATGATCGTCGTGTAGTCGGCGCCGCCGGCCTCCTGGCCGGACCCGCGCTTGACCGCACGGTTGATGTTGTCGATCGGGACCGAGTTCTTCTTGGCCTTCTGGACCGCGTCGAAGAGCGTCGGGTTGCCCGCGAGGTCACCGCCGCCGGTGCGCGCGGCGACCTCGATGTTCTTGATGAGCTTCGCGAAGAGCTTGCTCCGCTTGGCGTCGACCACGGCCTTCTTGTGCTTGGTGGTGGCCCACTTGGAGTGACCCGACATCGCTTCGCTACCCCTTCGTCTCCCGCGTGCTCCTGCGGCCGGCTACGACGCCGACCCCTCAGAGGGTGTCGCGGACGATCTCTACGAACAGTTGGTGCACCCGGGTGTCCCCGGTGACCTCCGGATGGAAGGAGGTCACGAGCAACGGCCCCTGGCGCACCGCGACGATCCTACCGGCGGCGGGGCCGGACTCCACCCGGGCCAGCACCGTGGCGGCCGGTCCGACCTCCTCGACCCACGGCGCCCGGATGAACACGGCATGCACCGGGCCGTCGACGCCGTCGATCGCCAGGTCGGTCTCGAACGACTCGACCTGCCGGCCGAACGCGTTGCGCCGCACGGTGACGTCGACGCCGCCGAGCGTCTGCTGGCCCTCGATCCCGCCGATCACGCGGTCGGCCAGCAGGATCATCCCGGCGCACGAGCCGTAGGCGGGCATCCCGCCGCGCAGGCGCTCCTGAAGGGGCCCGAACAGGTCGAACGCCCGCAGGAGCTTGTCGATGGTGGTCGACTCGCCACCGGGGATCACCAGGGCGTCGACGCCGTCGAGCTCGCGCTGCCGACGCACCGGCACGGCCTGCGCTCCCACGGACGTGAGGGCGCGCACGTGCTCGCGCACGTCTCCCTGCAGGGCGAGGACTCCGACGGTCACGGTCACGACGGGCGAGTCTAGGCGCCGTGCGAACGTGGCCCACGCCCCGCCCGAGCGTCGGAACCTGCCGCCCTTGGTGCCAGGGGTGCGGACGGGGTCGGGGGGGCGCCACATCGGCAACACGCGCACCAAGCGCGGCAGGGTCGGACGCGGCGCGGGCGTCGTAGGCTCGCGGACCGTGACCTTCGACGAGCTCGACGCCCAGGCCGCCGCCCTCGACACCACCTACGCGGCGACAGACCTGCGCGACCGCTTCCTGCTCCCGCCCGGCGTCGTCTACCTCGACGGCAACTCCCTCGGGGCGCTGCCGGTGGGCGTGCCGGAGGCGGTCGAGCGGGCGGTGCGGGAGCAGTGGGGCCACGACCTCATCGCGTCGTGGAACACCCAAGGCTGGTGGGAAGCGCCGGTCCGGGTGGGCGACGCGATCGGGCGGCTGGTCGGCGCCGCACCCGGCCAGGTCGTGGTCGGCGACTCCACGAGCGTGCGCCTGCACCAGTCGCTGCACGCCGCCGCCGCGCTGCGCCCGGGTCGCTCCGTCGTGCTCACAGAGCCCGGCTCGTTCCCCACCGACCTGTACGTCATCGCCGGTGTCGCGGACCAGGTCGGGTGGCACGTCGAGCACACCGCGCCGGCCGACATCCCCAGCCGGCTCGGCCCGGACGTCGCGGTCGTCGTCCTGTCCCACGTGGACTACCGGACCGGCGACCTGCTCGACCTGCCCCGCATCACGGCAGCGGCTCACGACGCCGGCGCGCTCGTGCTCTGGGACCTCTGCCACTCCGCGGGAGCCGTGCCGGTCGGGCTCGACGAGCACGAGGTCGACCTGGCCGTCGGCTGCGGCTACAAGTACCTCAACGGCGGCCCGGGCGCCCCGGCGTTCGGCTACGTCGCGGCGCGACACCAGGACGCGTTCGTCAACGTGCTGCCCGGCTGGCACGGGCACGCGCAGCCGTTCGCGATGGCCGACGAGTACGAGGGCGCCCTGGGCATCTCCCGGGCCCGGATCGGCACCCCGCCGCTGCTGTCACTGCTCGCGCTGGAGGCCGCCCTGCACGCGTTCGACGACGTCGCCATCGAGGCCGTCCGCGCCCGGTCCTCGTCGCTCACGCGGTTCCTGCGCGACGCGATCACCGCCGTGCTGCCGGACGCCGAGTTCGCCTCGCCCGAGGACGACGACCGACGCGGCTCCCAGGTCGCCCTGCGGCACCCCGACGCGTACGGCATCGTCCAGGCGCTGGCCGCGCGCGGCGTCGTCGGCGACTTCCGCATGCCCGACATCGTCCGCCTGGGCGTCGCCGCGCCGTACCTCACCCACGCGGACCTCGTCACCGCCGTGCGCGCGCTGCGGGCCGCGCTGGACCGCGGGGAGCACCTCGACCCTGCCTGGGCGACGCGGAACGCCGTCACCTGACCTACTCGCGCGCGAGGCCCAGGTGCCGCGTCACGCCGTCCCAGGCGGGCAGCAGGCCGCGCACGAGCTCGACCAGCGACTCGGGGAACACCTCGATCTCGACCCGGTCCAGGTCGTCCAGCGACCACCACCGCAGCTCGTCGATGACGTCGTGCTCCAGCTCGGTCCAGCCGGCGCGGTCGACGGCCTCGAACGACGCCGCGGGCACGCGCGCCAGGTAGAGGATCTCGTCCTGCCGGCAGTGCTCGAGGAAGAAGTCGAAGATGGCCGAGCGCGTGAACACCGGCCCCACCAGCTGTGCGGCGTCGAGCTGGATGCCCGTCTCTTCACGCACCTCGCGCAACGCGGCCGACGAGGCATCCTCGCCGTCGTCGATGCCGCCGCCCACCGTGAACCACCAGCTGCGCTCGGGCTGGTCGACGTCGTGCCCGCGGATCAGCAGCACGCGATCGTCCTCGTCGAGCAGGATCACCCGCGCGGCCTCGCGGAACAGCAGCCCGTCGTCGCCGCGGCGCCACTCGGGCCCCAGACCGTGCACCGGTCCCCCGCCGTCGGCACCCGACCGGGGGGAGACGGCGGAGGCCGCGGACTGGTCGTCCGCGGCCTCCACCACTGCGTCGTCCTGTGTCACCAGCCGCGCTCGGCCAGGCGGTGGGGCTCCGGGACGTCCTCGACGTTGATGCCGACCATGGCCTCGCCGAGGCCGCGCGACACCTTCGCGATGACGTCCGGGTCGTCGAAGAACGTGGTCGCCTTGACGATCGCGGCGGCGCGCTCGGCCGGGTTGCCCGACTTGAAGATGCCGGAGCCGACGAACACGCCCTCGGCGCCGAGCTGCATCATCATCGCGGCGTCGGCCGGGGTGGCGATGCCGCCCGCGGTGAACAGCACGACGGGCAGCTTGCCCAGCTGGGCGACCTCCTTGACCAGGTCGTACGGCGCCTGCAGCTCCTTGGCGGCGACGAACAGCTCGTCCTCCGGCAGCGAGGTCAGGCGGCGGATCTGGTCGCGCAGCGTGCGCATGTGGGTGGTCGCGTTCGAGACGTCGCCCGTGCCGGCCTCACCCTTGGAGCGGATCATGGCCGCGCCCTCGGTGATGCGGCGCAGGGCCTCGCCCAGGTTGGTGGCGCCGCAGACGAAGGGAACCGTGAAGCCCCACTTGTCGATGTGGTGCGCGTAGTCCGCCGGCGTGAGCACCTCGGACTCGTCGATGTAGTCGACGCCCAGCGACTGCAGCACCTGCGCCTCGACGAAGTGGCCGATGCGGGCCTTGGCCATGACGGGGATGGAGACGGCCTCGATGATGCCGTCGATGAGGTCGGGGTCGCTCATGCGCGCGACGCCGCCCTGGGCGCGGATGTCGGCGGGGACCCGCTCGAGGGCCATCACGGCGACGGCTCCGGCGTCCTCGGCGATCTTCGCCTGGTCGGCGGTGACGACGTCCATGATGACGCCGCCCTTGAGCATCTCGGCCATCCCCCGCTTCACGCGGGCGGTGCCGATGACGCCGGCGTGCGTCGCGGTGGTGGGCTGGCTGTTCTCGCTGGTCACGTCGAGCCTCACAGATCGTGGTGCGGTCGGGGTACGGCCGCCACGTGGGAGGACGGCGGCCTGATCGGGCAATCGTAGTCCGTCGACGACGGGCTCCCGGGCGCGTCTCAGCGGGGCGGAGGGGTCTCCACGGGACCACTGCGCGCACCGGGCCGACCCAGGTTCTCGGGCCAGGCGTCGTCGAGCTCCAGGCTCTGCGGCTCGGGTGCGTGACCCGCCAGACGGAGCATCCGCACGAGCGGCCCTCGACGCGCGCGGCGGGTCTGCACGACGGCCTCGTTGAAGAACCGGCGGGCCAGCTGCACCCGGTACCAGGACGACGCGAGGAGGTCGACCAGCTCGTCGCCGGCGGGGTCGGCTCGCAGGGCGGCGACCTCGTCCGGGTCGTCGAGGGCTTCCCGCAGCGTGGCCGACAGCTCGCTCTCGATCCCCCCGCGGTCCACGGCCAGCAGCGCCGCGCCACCGGGGGGCACGTCGTCGGGACCGACCAGCGCCAGGAGGTCGGCGGGCAGCTCGTTCGTGCTCGTCGACAGGGCCGCCCACGCGGCCTCGCCCACCAGCACCGAGCTCACGGGGTCGAGCAGCCCGGACGTGGCCAGCTCGGCCGCGACGGTCGCCCGCCGGACCAGCTGCGCGTCGAGCACCGCGCGGGACGAGTTGACCTTGCGGTGCAGCCGGTCCAGCCGGGAAGCGGCGACCCACACCCACCACAGCGCGAGCGCGACGACGATCGTCGCGTAGACGGTGATCTCGGACCACCTCATCGGGACTCACCCCGCCCGCGGCGCAGCTCGAGCAGGCGCGCACCCCGCACGGAGGAGGGGTCCTCCCCGACGGGCGCGTGCCGCCCGGCCACGACCATCTCGTACACCGCGAGCACCTGGTCCGTGACGGTCGCCCAGTCGTACTGGCGGACGACGTCGAGGGCGTGGGCCGAGACCCGGGCGCGCAGCTCGGGGTCCCTCAGCACMCGCACGAGCGTCTGCGCGAGGTCCGCGCTGTCGCCGGTGCGGAACAGGACGCCGGCCTCGCCGTCGTCGAGGACGCGCGAGAACGCCCCGAGGTCGCTCGCGACCACCGTCGCGCCCGCGCTCATCGCCTCGACGAGCACGATCCCGAAGCTCTCGCCCCCGGTCTGCGGGCCGCAGTACACGTCGACCGACGCCAGCAGCCCGGCCTTCTCGTCGTCGGAGATCCCACCGAGGAACTCGACGGCAGCGGCCGCGTCCTCACCCAGGAGCTCGCGGACCTCGTCGGGACCCGTGTCCCCGCGGCCGGCCACGAGGAATCGCGCGCCCGGGATCTCGGCCAGGACGCGCGGCACGGCCTCGAGCAGCACGGGCAGGCCCTTGCGCGCCTCGTCCAGCCGCCCGAGGAAGGCGATCGTGGGCCGCTCAGGCGTCCCGGTCCAGCGCGGGTCGGGTTGCGCCGCCGCGAAGTCGTCGACGTAGACGCCGTTGGGGATCACGACCGCGTCACCGCCCATGTGCTCGACGAGCGTGCGCCGGGCGTCTTCGGACACGGCTATCCGGGCCGAGATCTTCTCCAGGGACTGCCGCACCAGCGGGTACGCCATCTGGAGGGGCCGCGACCGGATGAGGGCCGTGTGGAACGTCGCGACGATGGGCCCGTCGGCGATCCACAGCGCGAGCATTCCCAGGCTCGGCGTGACCGGCTCGTGCAGGTGCAGGACGTCGAACTCCCCCGCGGCGAGCCACCGGCGCACCCGGTTGGCGGTCACCGGCCCGAACGTCATGCGCGCCACGGCCCCGTTGTAGCGGACCGGGATCGCCCGACCGGCGGCCGTCATGTACGGCGGGATCGGCGTGTCGTCGTCGGCAGGGACCAGGACCGACACCTCATGCCCCCGGGCGATGAGCGCCTCGGCCAGGTCGCGGACGTGGAACTGCACGCCGCCGGGGACGTCGTACGAGTACGGGCAGACGATGCCGACCCGCAGGGTGCGCTCGAGGCGCCGCGGGCTCATCCCCCACCCGCGATCGTCGCGGCGTAGCGCGCCGGGTCCAGGTCCTCGACGAACACCTTCTGCAGCATGTGCCAGTCCTGCGGCCGCTGGCGGACGCCTGCGGCGAACTCGTCGACCCAGGCCTGCGTCATCGCCCGCACCTGGTCGGCTCGCGGCACGCCGGCCGGGATCTCGATGGCCTTGTTGAACTGGATCACGATCCCCCACGGCGAGCCGGCGGCACGCCGCTGGGCACCCCGCAGGCGTTCGTAGTAGATGACCGTGGTCACCAGCGGGGCGCCGGTCGAGATCGAGAGGGCGGCCGGACCGGCGGCGACGCGGGCACGGTGCCCGAAGAGGTCGACCTCGACCCCCTTCGCGGTGAGGTCGCGGTCGGCGAGGAGCGGCAGGAGCCCAGCGCCGGCGCGCGCGGCGCGCACGAGCCCACGAAAGACGTCGCCGTCGCCGGTCAGCGCGAAGATCGTGATCCCGATGCTGTTCCGGAAGGCGACGAACTCCTGGAAGAGCTCCTCGGGCTCGAGCCGCTCCGCCACCGTGGTCACCGGCGCGACCGCGCGGGCCGCCCAGGCCCCGGCGAGGTCCCAGTTGCCGGTGTGCCCGAGCGCGAGCACGACCGCCTGGTCCCGGTCGGTGTGGACGCGGAGGTTCTCGGTTCCGACGGCCCGCACGCGGGCGTCGACCCGGTCCAGCGGCATCGTGGCCAGGGCGAACGCCTCACAGAAGTACCGCATGTACGAGCGCATCCCGGCGCGGCTGAGCCGTCGCAACGCCCGCGCGTCGAGCTCGGGGCGCACGCGCTGCAGGTTGCGCTCGAGCTGACGCACACCGCCGCTGCGCCGGAGCCACGCGATGTCGGCCGCGGCGTCGCCGGCCGTCCGCAGCGCGGAGCCGGGCAGCCTGCCGGCCACCTTCCACGCGACCGAGTAAGCCCGCGCGACGTCCACCTTCACTCGGTCACCCGCATGGCCTGAGCGTGGACCTTGCTCATCCGCTGCACGATCGTGACCGCCGACGCCAGGGCGAGCAGGGCGAGCACGACCGTGAGCACGACGGTCGGCGCACCGACGCCGACGGCGAAGGTGGCGACGAGCACCAGCGCGAGCCGGTCCGCGCGCTCGGCGATGCCGCCCGACGCGGTCATGCCGAGGCCCTCCGCGCGGGCGCGGGCGTAGGGCACGATCGAGCCGAGCACCAGGCAGGCGAGCGCGAGCACAGCGGAGAGGCGGTCGTCGCCGCCAGCGGTGAACCAGAGCACGAGCCCCGCGAAGATCGCGCCGTCGCCGAACCGGTCCAGGGTCGAGTCGAGGAACGCGCCCCACGGACCGGACCGCCCGGCCTGGCGTGCCATCACCCCGTCGAGCGAGTCGGTGAGCACGAACACCGCGATCACCAGCGTGCCCAGCAGCAGGTGACCGGTGGGGAAGGCCCAGAGCGCGGTGACGACCACGACGAGCGTGCCGGCGACGGTCACCGCGTCCGGCGAGACCCCGGCGCGCAGCAGCGCCCTGGCGATGGGCGTGAAGAAGCGCGTCATGGCACCGCGCAGTCCGTTCAGCACGTGCCGATCATCCCTTCGCCGGGGCGGGCCAGGCTGCTGCGAGGCGCGCCCGCGTGTCGCCCAGGAGCTCGGGCAGCGCCCGGCTGCGCGCGATGATCGGCAGGAAGTTCGAGTCCCCGCCCCACCGCGGCACCACGTGCTGGTGCAGGTGGGCCGCGATGCCCGCGCCGGCCACGTCACCCTGGTTGATGCCCAGGTTGAAGCCCTGGGGCGCGGACACCTGACGCACCACGCGCATCGCCGTCCGCGTGAGCTCGGCGACCTCGGCCACCTCGGGCTCGGTCAGGTCCGTGTAGTCGGCGACGTGCCGGTACGGGCAGACCAGAAGGTGCCCCGAGTTGTACGGGTAGAGGTTGAGCACCACGTAGGCGACCTCGCCGCGCGCGACGACGAGGCCGTCCTCGTCGCTCAGCGTCGGGATCCGGCAGAACGGGCAGCCGTCGCCCGCCTCGCGGTCGGCGGGCTTGTCCTGCCCGCCGATGTACGCCATGCGGTGCGGCGTCCAGAGTCGCTCGAAGCCGTCCGGCACCCCGGCGAAGTGATCGGCAGGTTCGCTCACGCTCAGACCTGCACGCGGTCGCGCACCGCCGAGACGATCCGCTCGATCGCCTCCGAGACCGGCACGCCGTTGTCCTGGCGCCCGTCGCGGTAGCGGAACGAGACGGCACCGGCCTCGGCGTCCTCGCCACCGGCGATGAGCACGAACGGGATCTTCTGCGTGCTCGCGTTGCGGATCTTCTTGCCGAAGCGGTCGTCGGACCGGTCCACCTCCGCGCGGATGCCCTGCGCCCGCAGCTGCCCGACGACGTCGTCGAGGTATCCCTCGAACGGCTCGGCCACGGGCACCGCGAGCACCTGCACGGGCGCGAGCCACGCGGGGAACGCGCCGCCGTAGTGCTCGGTCAGCACGGCGAAGAACCGCTCGACCGATCCGAACAGCGCGCGGTGGATCATCACCGGGCGCTGACGGCTGCCGTCGGACGCGGTGTACTCGAGCTCGAACCGCTCGGGCAGGTTGAAGTCGAGCTGGATGGTCGACATCTGCCAGGTGCGACCGAGCGCGTCCTTGACCTGCACCGAGATCTTCGGGCCGTAGAACGCGGCACCGCCCGGGTCGGGCACCAGGTCGAGTCCGGAGGCCTCGGCGACCTGCCGCAGGGTCTCCGTCGCCTCGTCCCACACCTCGTCGGACCCGACGAACTTGTCGGGGTTCTTGGTGGAGAGCTCGAGGTAGTAGTCGTCGAGGCCGTAGTCCTTGAGCAGGTCCAGGACGAACTTCAGCGTCGTGGTGAGCTCGTCCGCCATCTGCTCGCGGGTGCAGTAGATGTGGGCGTCGTCCTGGGTGAACCCGCGCGCGCGGGTCATGCCGTGCACGACGCCGGACTTCTCGTACCGGTACACGGTGCCGAACTCGAACAGCCGCAGCGGCAGCTCCCGGTAGGAGCGTCCGCGCGCCGCGAAGATCAGGTTGTGCATCGGGCAGTTCATCGGCTTGAGGTAGTACTGCTGCCCCGCCTTGCGCACGTGCCCCTCGGCGTCGCGCTCCTCGTCGAGGGTCATCGGGGGGTACATGCCGTCGGCGTACCAGTCGAGGTGCCCCGAGATCTCGTACAGCTTGCCCTTGGTGATGTGCGGGGTGTTGACGAACTCGTACCCGCCCTGGATGTGCCGCAGCCGGCTGTAGTGCTCCATCTCCATGCGGACGACGCCGCCCTTGGGGTGGAACACGGCCAGGCCCGAGCCGATCTCGTCCGGGAAGGAGAAGAGGTCGAGCTCGGTCCCGAGCCGCCGGTGGTCGCGACGCTCGGCCTCGGCGATCCGCTCGAGGTAGGCGCGCAGCTCGTCCTTGGTCGGCCACGCGGTGCCGTACACGCGCTGCAGCTGCGGGTTCTTCTCGGACCCGCGCCAGTACGCCGCCGCCGACCGGGTCAGCTGGAAGCCGTTGCCCAGCAGGCGGGTGCTCGGGATGTGCGGACCGCGGCACAGGTCCTGCCAGACGACCTGCTCGCTCTCGCGGCCGGCTCCACGCACGTTCTGGTAGATGCTCAGCCCGCCGAGGCCCACCTCGACCGACGCGCCGTCGGCCGCCGTCGGGTCGCCCTTGAGGCCGATGAGCTCGAGCTTGTACGGCTCGTCGCGCAGCTCCTTGCGAGCCTCCTCCTCGGTGACGTCCCACCGACGGAAGGTCTGGCCCTCCTTGACGATGCGGCCCATGACCTTCTCGATCGCCTTGAGGTCCTCCGGGGTGAACGGGGTGTCGACGTCGAAGTCGTAGTAGAAGCCGTCGGTGATCGGCGGGCCGATGCCCAGCCGCGCGGACGGGTTGACCTCCTGCACGGCCTGCGCCAGCACGTGCGCCGCCGAGTGCCGCAGCACGGCCAGGCCGTCGGGCTCCTCGAGGGTCACGGCCTCGACGACCGCGCCGTCGGCCAGCGGCAGGTGCAGGTCGCGCAGCTCGCCGTCCACGCGGGCGACGACGACGTCTCGCCGGGAGGAGTACAGGTCGGTACCCGTCGTCCCCGGCTCCACCGTGGTCGCGATCCCGTCGACGGTGAGGGTGATGAGCTCGGGCACCGGTACAGCCTCCTTCGTGGCCGCTCGCCCTGGCGGCGAGCCCCTCGATGCTACCGGCGGGCCTACCGCTCGCCGGACCTGAAATGAACGGCAAGAGGGGCCGGCCCACTGGGCCGACCCCTCCTGTTCGAGTGGGCGATACCGGACTCGAACCGATGACCTCCTCGGTGTGAACGAGGCGCTCTACCAACTGAGCCAATCGCCCGTCGTCCGCCGGTGCCGTCAACCGCGACACGCCGAGGCGTCGAGGATGACGTTCACCCGCGGGTGACATCGAGAGGATGCTACCCGGGTCAACGCGAGAATCCGAAACTGGAGCACTGCAGGTCACCGCGATGGAGTCAAGGGCTAGACCGTCACCAAGTTGGGTGCTGCCACCCGTGCGTGCCCGTTCGGTGGCGCGTCCCTCCGGGTGAACTCGCGCCATCTACCGGTCCAATCGGGCATCTGGCCTGCCATGATGGGACCTCCAGCCCTTGCGAACAGGAGGACCCGATGACCAACTCGACTTACGACGTCGTCGAGGTCGTCGCCATGCAGCTCATCGGATCTGACGCCAGCGTCATCCCGGTGAGCGCCGAGTTCTCCTTCCGGACCTCCGATCCTTACACGGTGCGTGCGGTCTTTACAGGCCCGCACACCATGTCGACGTGGCTGATCGGCCGCGAGCTCCTCTCGCTGGGGATGCACGCGACGGCCGATGCTCCCGCTGGGACCGGTGACGTGCAGGTGTGGCGTGACGAAGACCCCGACTACACGCTGGTTTCTCTCAGTGGAGTCGAGGGCAGCGCGCTCCTCGCCGCGCCCACCGAGCCGATCGAACGGTTCCTCGCCGGGACCGAGGCGCTCGTGCCACTCGGTAGCGAGAGCGACCGCATGGAAGGCGAGATCACGGCGCTGATCGCCGCGCTGCTCACCGCCTGACCGTTCCTGACCTCGACCGGTTCCGCCTCCTGGCGGGGCCGGTCGTCGCATGTCCGGTGCCGCTCAGGGGTCGAGGTCGTCCGCCAGACGGGCCTGGAACAGGCGCTGCGCCTCCAGCGAGATCGGGCCGGCCGCGACCGCGGACCCGTCCAGGCTGACCACCGGCGAGACGTTGCGGATCGAGCCGCTCATCATCAGATGCGTGGTCCCGTCGCCGACCTCGTCGAGCACGTCGTACCGCAGCTCCCCCGGCGCCGCCTCCCGGACCGGCAGGCCGGCGGCCGCCGCCCACTCGAGCAGGAGCTCGCGGGTGATGCCCGCCAGGCAGCCGCTCGACAGCGGCGGCGTCACCAGCTCGCCCGCGCGCTCGACGAACACGTTCGACGCCGTGCCCTCGCACAGGTCGCCGACCGTGTTGGCGAGCACCGCCTCATCGGCGCCCAGCCGGTAGGCCTCCGCCACGGCCACGACGTTCTCCGCGTACGACGTCGTCTTCAGGCCGACGACCGACGAGCGCTCGTTGCGGACCCACGGCACGCGGACCACGCGCGAGACCTCAGAACGCACCCCGGGTCCGGCCAGCACCAGGACGGTCTGGCGCTGGTCCTCGGGCGCGAAGCGGTGGGAGCCCAGCGGACCGGCCCCGCCGGTCAACGTGATGCGCAGACGTCCCGTGTCCGGACCGGCGGCGGCGAGTACGGCCGCGACACCGTCCCGGACCCGGTCCAGGTCCGGCTCGCCCAGACCAATGCCGAGCGCGGACCGCCTCAACCGGCGCAGGTGGCGGGTGAGCGCGAACGCCGTCCCGTCGTACACCGCGCACGTCTCGAAGACGCCGTCGCCGACGGTCACGCCGTGGTCGACGCCGGACAGGAGAAGGTCGTCCGGGCCGTAGAGACGACCGTTCGACCAGATCACGACACCCATCGGGTCAGTCTGTCATCGCTCCGGGATCACGCTCGGAGGCCAGGCCGACGAGTCGGCGAGCCTTGAGCTCGGTCTCGGCCCACTCCCCCTCGGGATCGCTCCCCCACGTGATGCCGGCGCCCGTGCCGAACCGCAGGACGTCGTCCGCCCACCAGAACGTCCGGATGCCGACGGCCAGCTCGGCGCGCACGGCGCCGTCGGCGCCGACCTCGATCCAGCCGACCGCCCCGCAATACGGACCGCGCGGGACCGTCTCGAGCGCCGCGATGATGTCCAGCGCCGAGGACTTCGGGGCGCCCGACACCGAGCCTGGCGGGTACGTGGCGTCGAGCAGCCGCGCCCACAGGTCCGTGGCGTGCGCCACCTCGTCGTCGAGCACGCCCTGCACCGTGCTCACCAGGTGGACCAGACCAGGGTGATGTTCCTCACCCAGCAGCGTCGTGACCTCGACGGTGCCCGGGACGCAGACCCTCTGCAGGTCGTTGCGGACGAGGTCGGTGATCATGACGTTCTCCGCGCGGTCCTTCTCGGTGAGCCCGTCCGCCGTGGCCGCGGTCCCCTTGATGGGGCCCGACGACACCACGCCCCCCTCCACGCGCAGGAAGAGCTCCGGCGACGCGGTCACCACCCACACCTCGCCGGGCACCTGCACGCCCCCGGAGAACGGAGCGGGGTTGCCCGCATCGAGCACGGCACCGAGGGCTCGCGCGACGGGCTCGTCGCCGTTCCCGGGCAGCGGCGCGCTCAGCACCCGGCAGAGATTCGCCTGGTAGACGTCGCCTTCCTCGATGTGGTCCCGCACTCGACCGACCGCCGCCACGTACTGCGCGCGGTCCAGCGACGACACCCAGCTCGCCGGGTCCGGGCCGGTCCACCCGTGGTCGACGGCTGGTGAGGAAGGCCGGGTCTGCGCGAAGCGCCAGGCGCGCACCCCGCCCTCGAAGTCCCCCACGACCGCCCACCAACCGGGCTGCGTGAGCCGCTCAGGCTGCGCGCGCACGTCGACGACCTCGACCACGCCGGACGCCTCGACGCCCGCGAACCACGCGACGCCCCGGGGACTGACGGTCGGCTCGGGCACCCGCACACGCTATCGATCGGTGCCCCGACACCCGCCGATCCGCGCGATCACCCGCCTGCCCGGAGCCAGTTGGACTCTCGCCGAGATCGTCAGTTAGAGTTCGGGACGCACACGGAACACCGGTGAAAGCCGGGGGGACGTGCTGTGCGGACGTGGCTCAGTGGTAGAGCATCACCTTGCCAAGGTGAGGGTCGCGGGTTCGAATCCCGTCGTCCGCTCGGAGGCAGACATCCTGATCGGCATACCGAGCCGCTCTGGACTGCGGTCTCAGGGTGGAGTGGCCGAGAGGCGAGGCAGCGGCCTGCAAAGCCGTATACGTGGGTTCGAATCCCATCTCCACCTCGTAGCACCGAAGTAGCACCTCAAGCATGACCCGGCTTCGTCCCCGGGCGATTGGCGCAGCGGTAGCGCGCTTCCCTGACACGGAAGAGGTCACTGGTTCGATCCCAGTATCGCCCACCAGCTTCACCGCAGGTCAGAGGCCCGTCGAGCAGCGCTCGACGGGCCTTCGCCTTTCTCGGCGGAACAACAGAGCAAGGGCCGCCACGGGCTGGCCCTCATCGTTCGGGCGTCATTCCTTGAACAGGGCGCCGATCTCCTTGTGGTCCTCGTTGAACACCGTCATCTCCTCGCCGTCGACGTTGGCCGAGGTGCCCGCGGACAGCCAGGTGTCGACGTTCTCGCACGCCATCATGGTCGCGGCGAACGGACCGAACTCGACCTCGGAGCCGTCGATCTTCCAGGTGCCGTTCAGCTTGTTGCACCCGTCGCTGCCGCTGACTGTGCCATCTTCGGCGAGCTCGAGGTCGACCGCGGGCTCGGTGTCCGTCTGCGACCAGGTCCCGATGACGTCGCTGGACTCGAGAGCGGCTCCGGAAGAGTCTTCGCTACTGGAACAGGCGGCCAATGCCGCACCGCCCAGGGCGACGAGGATGGCGATTCGCACCGTGGCCGAGCGCGGTTTGCTCATGCGGCCGACGCTAGCAGCACGAACGCGCTGCTCACAGGGGTGGAATGACCCACACCCATTCGCCCCCGTGCCCATCTCGACGGGTGCGGTCGCTCTCGACAGCACGCAGAGCAGCGATAACCGTCGCCGACAACGTTTCCGCCCGCACCGTCCGCACGTCCCCCCGGTCGGCCGACGTTCCGGCCCAACCCCGACGCGGGGTCACCGTGCACGCTGCCGACGACGCCTCGAKGCCGCCAGGGACCCACCGATCCCCCGCATGCGCCGCCAACGCCGCGTCAGCCTCCGACCCCCACCCGACGAGTCCCGCCACCCCCACGGGCCACGCGCCAGGACCGACCCCTCGGAGCGGTCCAGCCGGCCCACCCATGAGCAGACGCTCACCAGGTGCGACATTGCGCACCCGACATCCCCGCAACGAACGAATAGCGTCAAGCTCGCGCCTGGAAAGCCCCCTCCCCGGATCCGACAGCGTCGGCCGGGAAGGGGCATGGGAGAGGAAATCGGGACAGACGTGCCCGGCTCGTATCGGCACACAAAGAGACGACCTTCGCCGGAGCCGGACCGCGCGCTGAGACGGTCGTGCTCAGAATGCGGGTCGGCTCATGCCCCGGCTAGCTGCTCTCGACCGCCGGGTCTGGGTATACGTCCACGGTGGCCAGGTAGGCCTCTAGGAGTTTCCGTGCGCCGCCGTACGGCGCGACATCAGGGTCGGATTCGGGACGCCATATTGCGATCACCTGAGAATCCTCGAAGATCCCGCCGAAGAGGAAGGCGGCCGTTCCCTCGTCGAACGGAACCAGCACGGCCGGGTGGCAGTCCCGGCTCTCGATGCACATGGCCACGGCGCGATCCGCAATGCCGGTGCACGGCGAGAGATCCGCCGCTTCGCAATAGTCTTCCGCCCAGGCAACTATCGAGTCCTGTGAATTCGCAACCGGCAGAAGTCCGTACACGTCGGTGTCGATAGTGAGGAACTCGAGCCCCTCCACCGTCGGGGAGGGCGATGGATCCGGCTCTGCCGCGGGGATCGCGGACTTCGATTCATCGTCGGGGGGTGGAGTCGCCGTGCACCCTGCGACGAGGAGAATTGATACCAGAATCACTGCGGCCCGTCGCACGCCGACCATGCGGATCGCCTCCGCCATCAATCTAGCGATGGCGAACTTCCCCGACAATGGAATCGAACCGGTCGCATCGTGTGTCAGGTGCGCGTCGGCCACGCGGTGAGTCGCCGGTCGCGGGGTTGGCAGGTATGCGCCCGCGCGTCCCGGGCCCGGTTCTCGGCTTGCGCGGTGGCGAGCCAGTGCAGCTCGGTAGCGCGCCGCTTGCGCTCAAAGTGGATCCCGTACGCCTGCGCACCTTGGGGACGTCGTCGGGGAAGTTCAGCAGACACGACCGAACTTCGCCGACAAGAAGGGTCACTGGTTGGATCCCGGTTGCGCCCACCAGCGTTCACGCGGGTCAAGCCCGGCTTCCGCAGCGGCTTTCCCGATGGGTTCCTCGTCTGTGCCACCAAGTGCTGCGGCCCGCCCCGTAGCGTTCGCAGGCACGGACTTCTCCACTCGCCCGCGGGCCTTCACCGAGTCTGTTCGTGCTGCCAGGCGGGCCGCTGCGCTGATTGGTGACGACTCGTCCGAAGGAGCAGTCCGGGCACCAGTGCGGGGACGCGCTCGGCGTAGGCGGCGTAGGTGGCGCCGAACGTGCGCCGGAGGTCCCGCTCCTCGAACCTGATCCCGACGACGATGTAGGCGGTCGCGGTCACCGCAAACAGAAGGTGCGAAGCGCCCATGTGCGGGGTCGCCCAGAAGGCGAGGACGAGTCCGGTCATCAGGGGATGCCGCACGATGGCGTGCAGGCCGTCGACCGTCAGCGTGCTGGTCGTGGCCGCCTCCCGCGGCGCCAGCCAGCCCGCTTGCCGCAAGCCCGTGAGCTCGGGGTGGTCGACCGCGAACGTCGCCGAGATCGCCAGGACCCAACCGACCGCGCAGAGGGACCAGAGGACGGTGCCGGCCGGACCGCGGACGTGCCACACCCAGTCGCCCCAGGGTTGCCACAGCGCCAGCAGGAGAGCGAGGCAGGTGTCGGTGGCGAGGACGTACGTCGTGCGCTCGAGCGCCGCGGGGACTCGACGGCGAAGTGATGCCTTGACCTGGGAGCGTGCCATCACCGAGTGCTGCCCGGCGAACAGGAGTAGGAGGGCCAGGTCAGCAGTCACCGCAACCGCGGCGTTCGTCCGTGGCGGCCCGTCCACCGTCACGGGCACGACGACGTCGGCCAGGAAGGCGATGGTCCACAACGTGACGACGACGAACCCCGCCCAGGCTGCGGCGGAGAGGGCCAGGAAGATCGGGTTCCGGTGCACGCCCCGATGCTTCGCGACCGACGGACCGGACGCAGCCGTAGAACTACCTCACTTGAGCCCTTCGCGCGCGACGTACCAGGCGGCCACTTGGGAACGGGATCTGAAGCCGAGACGCCACCGGATGCGTTCCACGTGCGACTCGGCCGACCGCTCGGTGATCCCGAGGCGCGCCGCCAGCTCGCGGTTCGTCAGGCCGTCGGCCACCAACGCCGCGACCTCCGTCTGGCGCGGGGTAAGGCCGGTGGGCACGGAGCGCCGGAGCCGGGGTAGGCCGAGGAAACGTCGCACTCGCTCGACCACGGCCTCCGCGTCGCCGAGTGCGGGGAAGTGCGACCGGCCCTCGAGCTCGACCAGCTCGGCGCCCGGGATGGCGTCAGCGAGCGTCCTGCTCTCGGCGACAGGTGCCGCACGGTCTCCCCGCCGGTGCAGCACCAGCGTGGGCGCGGAGATCCGTGGCAGGGCGGGTGCCACGTCGAGGTCGTACGCCAGGCCGAGGAGGGCTACCGCCGTCTCGGCCGAGGAGGCGGCTCGCTGGTACCGGGCCAGCACCCGACGGGTGCCGGCATCCGCGTCAGGAGCGAAGATGTCGGTGAGCAGGTCCGATCCGAGCCCCCAGTGGGTGGCGAGCAGCCCCAGCACATGGCGCCGGCTGTCGTCGTCCCCGATGGCGGCGCCGGTGGCCCAGCCGCCATAGAGGACGAGCTGGGAGACCGTCTCGGGTCGTTCCGAGGCCCACTGCGCAGCCACCGGCGCTCCCAGCGACCAGCCGAACAGATCGAAGCTCGTGGCGCCGAGATCCGAGGTCACCGCACGGAGCGTGGCCAGCTCGAGCGCCATCGTTCGGGGACCCTCATAGGGATCGGAGAGCCCGCAGCCCGGGCGGTCGAAGCGCACGAGCGTCCGACCCGATGAGAGAGCCTCGTGGAACATGCGCTCGGCCGGGATCGACCAGCCGAGCTCGAGGTGGCTCAGCCAGCCCGGCACCACCACCAGCAGCGGACCGGTGCCGGTGAGCGCGTAGGCGACCTTTCCGCCATCCTCCAGGTGCGCCGTCCCCCAGCGCTGCTCACGCACAGACACGAGACCAGTGAACAGCAACGCCGGTAGGGCCCGTCGTCGGCCTGCATCACGGCGCCTCGATCACCGCCATCGTGCACCGTGAGATGCACACGAGCCTGTCGTTGTCGTCGACGATCCGGACCTCCCAGACTTGGCTGCGACGGCCCAAGGCGATCGGCCGGGCAGTGCCGGTGACCCAGCCCGAGGTCACCGGTCGAAGGTGGTTGGCGTTGATCTCCATGCCGACGCACGCCTTGCCGGGGTCGGCGACGAAGGTGGCCGCACAGCTGACCAAGGTCTCGGCAAGCAGCACCGATGCGCCGCCGTGCAGGATCCCGAACGGCTGGCGCGTTCGGCTGTCGACCGGCATCCGCCCAGTCAGGTAGTTCGCTCCGAGCTCGGTGAGCTCGATGCCGAGGTGGCCGATCGCACTGCCTGCGCTCGTCTCGTTCGCCTTGCTCAGGTCAGGACGTCCGTGCCAGATCGAGGCGTTCGTCGGACGTGCCCGTGCGGGCAGGCTCTGTACGCCGGGTGCCCGATGGCCGATGTGGTCGAGGTCTGGTTCTTGGGTTCGGGGCATGCCTCCATGCTGTCGACTCGACGGCACCGGGGCAGCCGTGGAACTACCGCACCTGCCGGCACCGTGAGCCGAGCCAACCCGCGAGCGAAGACCACACCCGCCATCGGGCAGCGATGACTGCAGTCCCCCGCCGAGCGGGAGCCTTGGCTCGGGCACCCGTCTAGGCAGTCGACCGAGGTACGCGTCGTTCAGAGGTCGTCGGTCGGGACGAACGTGGCGGTGGTGACCATGTGCTGGAGCTCGGCGCGCTCCTGCGGGCTGGCGCCTGGGAGGGCCCAGGCGTCGAAGACGACGCGCTGATCGTCGACGTCGACGATCCACAGCATGTCGACCTGTCCGGCGCCCTGCTGCCATCGGCCGGGCCAGCTGAAGAACTTCCCCCCGGGGCAGGCGTCGACGTCGATGTCGTCCGGCACGGAGAGCTCGACATAGAACCCGTCGTAGCCGCCGATCGTCACCGGGACGGGGGTGGTGCCGTCGCGCATCGGCTGTGCGGCCAGGGCGTCGGCAAGGTCGGCCGCCGTGGGTCCGACGGCGACAGTGCGCCGAGTCGTGT
>NZ_JBFUAI010000031.1:0-28929 GCF_056406355.1 Cellulomonas sp. P1_C4
CCGCTCAACGCCGCGGCCGGCAGGACGGCGGCGACGACCGCTGCCATGAGCCTGTGCTGACGCGTGCGAACCATGTCCACTCCTTCGTGGCGGTACCAGCGCCGTCGTGAGCGACCGGAGGGGTCGGTGTGCGACGGTCGGCGTCTCCTGGCGACGCGCGGTACACCGGTGTACCGGACGCCGACCGAGCCCGTCAACCTGTGTCCCGGCTGTTGACCACCTGGTCTAGGCTCGGCGCGTCCAGCAGCAGGTGGGAGGCGCGGGGGCTCATGACGGTCCATCCAGGGTCCGTGCCGCGCCGCGCCACTCTTCGGGACGTCGCGCGGACTGCGGGTGTCTCCCTGAAGACGGCTTCCAACGTCCTCAACGACAGCGGACGCATGACCCCGGAGACCCGGCGGCGCGTGCAAGACGCCATCGAGGTGCTCGGGTACACGGTGAACAGCTCGGCCCGCAGCCTCGCCTCCGGCACGACCCATGTTCTGTCCCTGGCGGTCCCGACGTTGCGCTCCCCCTACCTCTCGCAGCTCGCCGAGGCGCTGATCGAGGTCGCCCGTGGGCACGGCTACGCCTTGCAGGTCACCACCTACCCGGACGAGGAGGACGGCTCCCGCGCCCATCTCACCGCGGTGGACCCCCGCGTGTACGACGKGACACTGCTGTCGATGTCCGAGCACCACGACCTCGTCCCCGCGGACCTGGCCGTCTCGCACCCGCTGGTCTGCCTGGGTTCGCGAACCACGTGGGGCCTCGTCGACCGCGTGACCACGGACGACGTCGCAAACGCCGTCGCCGCCACGGAGCTGCTGTTGGGGACCGGCGCGACCCGGCTCGCGGTGATCGGCGCCCACCGCCAGTTCCGACCGGCCGCGGCGGCCCTCGAGGGCAACGCGGAACTTCGGCTCCACGGGATCGAGCAGGCGTGCGAGGCACGCGGCATCGCCCTGGACCCGGCTCTCGTGGGCGTCACGGGTTTCGACTGGACGATCGGGACCGGGTTCAGGTCGATGGAGGCGCTCATCGCGAACGGACGCACGTTCGACGCCGTCCTGGGGCTGAACGACTCGCTGGCCATCGGGGCGATCTCGGCGCTGCGAGCGCACGGCCTGGACGTGCCCGGGGATGTCCAGGTCGTGGGCTTCGACAATATCGACGAGTCCGCCTACCTCTCACCCCCCCTGACGTCCGTGGACTCGAACATCGGGTGGATCGCCGAGACGGCGGTCAGCCGGCTGATCGCCCGGATCAACGGCTCGACAGAGCCTGCGCGGACGTTCCGCCGGACCTCCGCGCTCATCCAGCGCGGTTCCACTCGGCCGCGACACTGACCGACCTCGCCCCACGCGACCAGGGGTTTCACGCCCGGCTCCCGAACTCCACGAAACCGTCGCGCCGCGCACGCAGGTTGCGGCAGGCCTGAGCGAAGGCGGTCCTCGGCGTGCGGCGGTCAGTACGGGTGAACCAGCCGGCTGCCGGGTCCGCTCGTGCTGCGCGGTCGCGCAGCCGCTGCGCCGTGGACGGCGGGACACCGAAGTCCACGATCGACGCGCCCTCGATCGCGATCGTCCCGCCGCGCCCCGGCCCGAGCGTCCCCGGGGTCAGCCAGAACGTCGAGCCGCAGGTTCCCGCATGGCGTCTCGTTGTCCAGCGTCCTCGGCGGCACCTCCGATGTCGCGAGCCTGCCGGCCACCTCGGTCGTCCAGCCGTCGACCACGGTGTGCCCGTCCGCTAGGACGGGCCGCTCCATCGGGTGCGAACTTCGGCTCCGGCGTCGTCGAAGATGTCGGAGCACTTGGTCGAGATTGGTGACACATGAACAGCGACGGGCATCGACTCGCCACCGTCACGATCCGCACAAAGCCCCAAGCCAAGGCGCGCACGAACAGCCCGGGTTGCCCCGTCGATCAAGTCTGAGACGGCGAGTATGCGCCTCACCAGGCCAGACAAGCGATGCTTCGCCTACTGGCTTCGTGCCATCAACGGGACTTGTCCGCTCGCGGTCGCTGGCGTGTCGGGTGCGCTCAGATGCTGCCGATCGCAGTTCCCCAGTTGGCGAGGAAGGGTGGGTAGCCGAAGGTGCCGGGGATGTACTCCGCCGCCATCCAGATCTTGCCCTCCGGTCCGGCGACCGCGGCGGAGTAATCACCCCACCGCTCGACCCCGCTTCCCCCGTACTGCGGGTAGCCGGTGAAGCCGTCGGCCGGCCTGGTCCCTGCGCCGTACACCGTGACCGGGCCGGTCACCGTGCCGGTCGAGGTCAGCGATACGTACGCGGTGGACGGGTAGTAACCCGGCCCGGCCAGGGTGAACACCATCGCGGCCCGGGTGGCCCCGGTGGTGACACCGATCGACGGGAACATCACCGAGTTGCGGTTCACTGCGACGTAGCCCTGCGAGGTGATCGTCGCCGAGGTCGGCGACGGACGCACCACGAAGTAGGCGATGCCGGTCGTGGTCGGCCCGTTGTCCGTCTTGACCACCGTATTCAGGCCGCTCCAGGTCCGCCCACCGCTGTAGACGACCTGCTGCATGCGGTCGTCGTTGGACTCGAGCAGGTTGAGCTTGTCCTTGAGGCTCTCACCGAGCGGGTAGGGCCCCGGCTTCTGCTGGACCGCCGGCGGCTGCCCGTACACCTCGCTGGCAAGCACTGTGCTGGACACCCGGACATCCGGGTTGGTGGTCCTCAGCGATGCGGTGTTCGTGAACGCCCAGGACGCGATCCGGTTGTCGAGCTTGGCCGTGAAGTCCAGGGCCGACAAAGCGTACTCAGTGCCGCCTGCCTCGCTGGACCACTCGGAGGCGGCCGGCGAGGTGGCTGGCTGGATGCTGTACGCGATGCCTTCCGCCAGCGGAGTGGCAGGGCTCTCGATCCGCTGCACCTTCAGGGTGCCGGCGGCGAGCGCGGCCTTGTCGAAGGCGTACACCTGCGCGCCGTTGAACTCCGGCCCCTCGATCGAGAACTCGTTGGTGCTGATGAAGAAGCCGTTGCGGTCGGCGCCGATCAGCGGCTGGTCCCCGAGACAGGGACAGCCGGGGTGCGAGGCGAGGTTCGCGCCTGAGGACCCGGTGGTCGTGTCGCCGCCGCCTGAATTCGCGACGTCGAGCTTGTAGAGGTACCAGTCACTGGAGCTGGGGGACGGCGTCGCCGTCCTGCTCACGGCGATGTCGACATAGCTCGCGCCGGTGAAGTCACCCGTCGCCGAGTCGGTGCCGAGCTCCAGCACGGTCATGTAGAACCGGTTCAGCTCAGGGTCCCAATAGCACTTCGGGTCGGACACGAACGGGCCGTACGGGTTCGTCGCGCCAGGCGTGCGGTCGATCTCCGCGACGCCGTTGAAGAACAGGTCGTAGGACATCGGCGCCGTTCGTGCCCCGCTCGCCTTGTCGTGGATCGAGAAGACGGTGTTGACGCCCTCGATGACCTGACTCGCGCCGACACACAGTCCCTGGTCGGGTGGCTCGATAGAGAACTGGTTCCCGTTGTTGGCCGTGCGCTGGTCCACCATGTTCAGGCCCTCGAAGGCCTTGGCAGCGGGGTTGGCCGCGACAGCGAGTGTCGCGGGCGTCGGCACGTGGCTCGACGGCACCCGCGAGGGCGAGTTGGACCGGGAGTGGGCGTCGACCCCGACCATCCCCTCCTCGCCGGGCTCGTAGGGACGGGTCTCGTTCAGTCCTCCTGGCGGTGCGGACGCGGCGTGCGCGGCCGGTTGGGCCAGACCGCCGAGTCCGACTGCGAGAGCGACGGAGGCAATCAGCAGCGCTGCCCCTCGTCGTGGTCGTGCGGCCGACAGGGTTCGAGTCACAGGTGGACCTCCACGTCTGCATTGACGGCCAGCGGTCGACCAGATGGACGATGTCGCGGCAGAAAGACGCTACGTCCGGACTTGTCGCTTCACAAGGGAGTCGTCCGACTCGCCCGGCCGTACACCCGCAGTGGGCGCGTGCGAGACGTCAGACTTCGACCGACCGACGGGCTCGCGAGCAGAAGCGCGTCGCTGGGCCAGATGGAACGGCCTCACCACATTTGAACCTGCGACCCGCCGCCCCGCGGGCGATCCGCCGCTGGCCGCAGGACCGCTGGCAGCCAGGTACGACGCGGCACCACGCGACGGTCGTGGCACCGTGGCGCCGCGCAGCCGCCAGAACCTCCATCCGGTGTGCCCGGAGCTTGGCCATCCGCGGGTGCGCACGTCCAGTATGCGACCAACAGGAATCGCAGACAGGTCCAGCGAGGCACCCGCCGCTGCGAGCAGCCGCTCCAAGGTCGCGACCGACGGCGACCCATCCCCCGCTCGTACCGTGCGACCGCCGGCTGCGAAGAGCCAGCGCGCGCAGCGAGTGCCGCTCGGGGTCAGGTGGGCTGCCTCGCGGGTCTGACGGATCAGGGTCGCAACTCTCGTGCGAGGCGTATACCGGTAACGGTATAGGCGACGTTCCGTCAGTCCGCTCAACGACGGCTGCCCCCGGTCGACGTCGATCCCTGATCAGTCAGGCGTCGGCGAAGCTTCGAGCAGACCGTGCGCATCCGGTGGCTCCCAGCTTCGGCCGCGGAACGCCTACGACTCGTTCCGGCTCAAGTACCGGACGTGCTCCGAGGCGCGGCTCCTGCACCCCGTGCGACCGCATGACCTCGCGAAGTACAACGGCCTCGCCAAAGAATCTGGCCCGTCCGCATCCAAACTCCTCCCCCGTGCAGAAGAACTGTGGACGGGTGATCAAGCACCCACCAACCGAAGGGATTGTCCGATGAAGCGCATTCTCGCCGCGGGGGCCATCGCAGCTCTCGCCCTCCTCGGCTCCGCAGCCAGCGCCTCCGCCGCGCCCGCAGAGGCCGCCTGCTTCGGGCAGGTGCACAAGACCGTCAACACCGTCGGCGTGGCCGGGTTCAACAACGTGGGAGAGCTCGTTCGGGCCGTAGGTGGCGGGACCATGAAGAACGCCACCGCCAAGAGCTTCTGCTAATCAGCTCGTCCCTCCTGAGCAACACAGACGGCGGCTCGGATCTCGCATCCGAGCCGCCCCAGATTCCCGTCATCCGCAAGTCCGCGCAGCAAGTCGCCGCCTAGCCTGGATCGCCCGTAAGTGTTCGTGGTGGCCAGCCGGCCACCACGAACACGCGAACCCCGACCGAGCGACTACCAACTACTTCGCCACCGCCCTTCCTACCCGCCTCGCCACCGGCTCAGCGTGCAGCACCGGACCTGCGTCGCGGTGAATCTTGTCCGCGACGCCCGGGCCAGCGGCCTGGAGCCGGACCTATGACGTTGATCGCGTGAGTTCCGTGACGGTCGTCATCCCGTGGCGCCCGCAACCCTCGCGTCTCGACGCGTTCGACCGCGTCCTGGCCTGGTACGAAGGCCACCTGCCCGACGTGTCGGTGCGGACCGTTGACTATGGTGACGAGGCATTCAACGCGGCGAAGTGCCGCAACCTCGCCGTGGCGGCCGTCGATGAGGATGACGTGGTCGTCTTGAATGACGCGGACACGCTTCCGGAGCGTGAGCCGCTCTTGCGCGCGATCGACGCTGCATCCTCGACGCTGGCGGTGCACCTTCGGTACACCGAGTACCGCTGGTTAGGCGCCGATGGCAGCCGCCAGTTCTCCAGCGGGGTGCGGGCGGAAGACTTCGCCTTCGACCTGGTCGACGGAGCGTGCTCGGCCGCCCACCCGTGCGCACCGCCGGCCGCGTGTATGCGCTGCACCACTCCCCGCCGAGCGCAGTGGCACCCAGTACGAGGCCAACGCCCGACTCATGGCGCGGTACCGCGCAGCCTCCGGCGACCGCGCGGCGATGGGTCAGCTGATCGCCGGTTCACCGGATGCGCGCCACGCCCTCGCTGGTCCCGGGTCCTGATCGAGCGCCAGAGCCGCGGACCGCAGCGTCTGCGCACCTGGGCCGGAGAGGTCCAGCAGCCGCACGAGCGCCGCACGGAGCTCGTCGACGGAGGCTACGTTCGGGTCCAGGGCTTGGCCCACGCCGGCTCGCTCGACTGCCGCGGCGCCGGCGAACTGGTCGGTAGAGAACGGCAGGACGAGCATCGGTGTGGCGGTGGCGACCGACTCGGTGACCGAGTTGTTGCCGCCGTGCGTGACCGCCGCGGACGCCTCCCGGAGGAGGCGCACCTGCGGCAGGTACTCCCGGACCAGCCAGCCGGACGGCACCTCCCCCAGCTCATCCACCGGGGTGGCACCGCTCGCGACCGCGGCCCGCACGCCGGCCGCCCGCAGGGCCGCCACCACACGGGCCAGCACGTCTCCGCGCACAGACAGGAAGCTGCCGAAACTGACGTAGACGAACGGTTCCCCGGTGCTCAGCCAGGTGTCGACCTCGCGGTCGGCCGGCTCCGCACGCAGCGAAGCGCCGAGGTATCTATGCGGCGGCAGCGCGGGTTCGCGCTCCGGCAGCGCAAGCTCGCCTGGGTAGTTGTAGAGGACCAGGGGCCCGTGCAGGGCGAAGGCGTCGTCCACCGTCGGCAGGCCAAGGGCGAGCTGCGCGGCGGCCCTGTTCCACTCGGCCGTGAAGCCCGCGGCGACCCGACGACACAGCACCTCGAGCCCAGCCATCTCGACGGGGTCAGGGCGGAAGGCGCGCGGCCACACGGGTGGACAGCCGTAGAGCTCGTCGCCGACGGGCAGCGCCGTCGGGTGACCGAGCACGACGTCGGCGTGCGGGAGGTCCGCGGCCCACAGCGCCAGGCGAGCGCTGTAGGCGAGGTGGTCGACGAGGATGGCGTCGGGGCGCACAGCCTCGATCAGCTGGAGGGTGGCGCGGGCCTTCGCGACCGGCTGCCACATGAGGTCGACCAGCCGCTCGGTCGCCTGATAGGTGAGCGTCGGCACCATCCCGCGACGGGTGGCGTCGAAGAAGCCACGGAGCGAGTCGGCCTCCGCGTCGGGCTGCTTGTCGGCCCTGATCACCCCGGGGTTGGATCCGCGCCCGAGCTGCAGAGGGGCGCGCTCGTAGCCGAACGACTCGACGATCTGTGCGGTGGCCGGGCCGGAGGCCACGACGACCCGCTCCCCCGCGTCCTGCCAGGCAACTCCGAGGGCGGCCAGAGGCAGCAGGTGGGAGGCGTAGTCGGGGCTGATGACGAGCAGGGTCATCCCGGGACGACCACCGAGGACCGGGCGGCCCGCTCGTCTGAGGCGACACCCGCGTAGACGTCCCCGAGCATCTCGGCCATGCGCTGGATCGTGAAGCTCTTCTCGACGATCCCGTGCGACCGGTCGGCCCGTCGGGCATCTGTCTCCGCGACAGACGCCTCGAGCGCGGCGCCGATCGCCATGGCCAGGCGTCCGGGGTGCCAGGTGGCGGTCAGGACGCCGGTGTCGCCGTCGTCGACGTAGGTGGCCGGGCCGCCGCCGTCGGGAGCCACCACGAGCAGGCCTGACGCCATGGCCTCGAGCAGCGCGATCCCGAACTCCTCCTTCAGGCTCGCGCACACGTAGATGCCCCGCGGTGCGCTCAGACCGGGCAGCCCGGTGCGCGCGGCCGCGACCCAGCGGGCCACTACGTCGTTCGGTCGGTGCCCGGGGAGCAGCAGCCCGGTCGTGGTTCGCGCAGCGGCCGGGACGATGGCGTCGATCAGCTCCAGCTGCTCACGCTCGTCGGCCGACGGGTCGTCGAGGTCGCCACCGATGACGAGCAAGTTTGCCCGCTGGTGAAGGTCACCGGCGGCCCAGGCCTGCACGAGCGTGGCCATGCCCTTGACGCGGTGCAGCCGCCCGACGCTCACGATCAGCGGCAGCGTCCGGCGCTCGATCGGCATGGCTTCGACCAGGGCGCGCAGCTCGGCCACCGCTTCGGACGGTGCCGCGCCGGCTGCCTGAGCCTGCGCCTCGGCCACGGCACGGTCGACGACCACGAGGTCGACTCCCTCGGGCACGATGGTGTGCCGCTCGGGGTGCGCAGTGATGTCGATACCGACGAGCTCGCGCATGTCGCGCTCCAGTGCCGGCCGCGGGAACAGCACCGTGTGCGACGCGTTGGCCGCGAGCCGCTGCACGAGGCGGGCTCGGAACCAGAAGTGCTCCACCTCGTCGACCGCCCCGAAGTTCTGCCTGGTCAACCGGCCCGCGAGGTCGAGCGACTGGATGACGCCGTGCGGGTCCGGCGCGACGGTGAACACCACGGGGAGGTCGAGCTCACGCGCGACGTCGGCCGCGGCGAGGCTGCCGACGTCGGCCATGCGCAGGTGGACCAGGTCGACACCACCCGCGGCGCGCAGGATGCGGCGGATACCTCGACGGGCCGGCACGCGCAGGGACCAGGCCGTCGCAGTAGCCGACGGGTCCCGCGGCAGCGGTACTCGTCCATAGAGGTGCCCGACCTCTGCGAAGGTCCCCAGGTCGGCCGTAGCCTGCGCCGCCGTCCCGCGGGACATGGTGAGCACGCGCGTCGCGGCCGGCCCGGCGGGGCCCGGCGTCACGAGCGCGTCGCCGAGCCGTACCAGCAGGGTGGCGATCCCACCGTTGTCGCCGGCGCCGGCGGCGCTGAGCCGCGCATCGATGTCCGCGTGCAGGAACAGCTGAGCGACGGTGAGTCCGTCGCGCCCGAGCTCCTGTCGCCGCGGCGCCCCGGCGTCGATGTCGACGAGCGACAGCCGGGCGACCTCCGCGAGGTGGTCGTCTCTCGACGCCAGGTCATCGAGCAGGCCCATGACGGCGTGATCGCCGGGGCGCTGCCCGAGCGCGGCAACGGCGGCCGACCGCACTCCCTGCTCCTCGCTCGAGCTGGCCGCGATGGCGAGCAGGGGCCGCACCGCGATGGCGTGCCGGACCAGCCCGAGCGTCTCGACGACTCGGGCCCGGGCGGCGGGCTCGGCCGCGCCGAGCAGAGCGGTCTCGAGACCGACCGCGACGTGCTCGGCCGCGCCCGCAGACCACTGTTCGAGGGTCCGCTGCGCGAGCATGCCTCCGAATCCCCCGGCTGCCGTCATGCCGATCAGGCGCGCAATCGCATCGGGGCGCGGCAGCACGGAGCCGAGCACCCACGCGGCGTGCTCCCGGACGAAGAGCCGTTCGTTCGAGAGCAGCCGGACCAGTACCCGGGACGCTTCGTCGTCGGCAATCGTGCCGAGCGCGTGCACCGCCGCGATCGCTGACAGCTGATCCGTGTCGTCCAGGGCGGCGGTCAGCACGCGGATCGTGCGGACTCCGGGGTCCCTGCTGCTCTCGAACGCAAGCTCGTCGGCGAGCCGCATGGCGTCGACGATTCGGCCGGCCGCGCGCAGCGCGTCGAGAGAGGTCTGGATGCCCACGGTGGTCCACCCCTCCTCGGGACGAGAGAGCGACACGGTGGTCGCGGTGCAGCCGATGCTAAGTCGGCGGGCGGCGACCGGCCTGTCGAGATCGGGAAGCGGCGTTCCACCCGGGTGAGCGGCCCGGGACTCGAGTGTGGGCTGGCACCCGGAGCCTGCGCGCCCGACGGCGCGGCGCGCATCGCTCACCTTCCGGGAGCCGACGACGAGGCTTCGCACCTGTCCGAACACCTGGCGGTGCTGCGCCGTCACCGCCTCGTCGAGCCTGACCGGCGCGAGACCACGTCTAATCCGGGCCGGATAGAGCGGCCCCACCGCATGTGAGCCTGCGACCGGTCGTCGCACCGTGCGGCGCGCCGCCCTCAGCTCCTGCGCTCCCACCAGGCACGACGTGCATCGACGCCCTCGACCGACGCCGCGCGGACCGCTCGACAGCGTGGGGATGGTGTGGGGTTCTGGCCCGCCGATCACACATCAGGCCTGGTGAGACACCGTCTCACCAGGCCTGATGTGTCGGGCTGACAGGATTTTGAATCTGCGACCCCTTGAAGAATCCCGGGGCCGACAGGCTCGTGCCCGTCGTCTCGCACCGTCTGGTGAAACTGTGTGTGATCTGCGGATTTACGCGATGCGCGGCGGAGAACACCGCGCACCGTTCAGTGTTGTCGAGCGTCGCCGAGCGTTGAATTCGTGGGGTAAATGTGGGGCGATCCCCGCCGACCGCATGCTCGCCGACCTCTGAAGCATGCCTCAACCCGGATTGCCTCAACCACAATTCACCTGCAGTTGGTCAGCGATCCGGTGGGCGGCCACGCGCGGTCACCTCGGCACAAGGTCGAACAGCGGCTGGTGCTGAGCCGCGGCGAGGTAGTCCTGGAGCGTGTCGTCAATGCGTACCCGGGCTTGGCGCAGGATCGCGACGGGCGGCCTCACGCGCGGCCCGAGCAGTCTGCGCAGGAGGCGTGAGCGGTGGAAGGGCTCGAGCGCGTCCCGCAGGATCGCCGCCGCCTCATCGGTCGGGATCTCGATGGCATCAACGGACCTGCGGCGGCCACCCGGTTGGATGACAGTGGCCTCGCCGGCCGCGCGGAGGTTGCGGCCCCAGCCCGTCGCAGCATAGGTCGCCTGGATGTACACGTGCCCGTCGAGGCCGAGCACGGTGACTGGCGTTGCGCGTTCGATCCCCGACTTTCGCCCGCGCACGATCAGCACCACGTTCCGGGCGCCGGTGGGGATGCCCACCTGGATCATCCAAACCGCGAGCCCGTTGACGACGCGGAAGAACCGTCTAGCAGCCCGCTCCCGGAGGTCTAGTCTCGAGCCCCGCTCTACTGTCATGTCGGCCGCTCCCTCTGCCCAGGAGACGCGTTGACGTCGTTCCTCAGCAGCCTACGTCCGGTCCCTCGAGAGGTCAGGCTTCACTGGTGCAGGACGGTTCGCGTAACGACAGTGAAACCGGGGTAGCGCATATGGGTCCCCACGCTCGACCTGTCCGGTGCGAACCGCCGAAAGCCATCAATCACCGGCCGTCGGGTGACGCCTGACGCGCGGGTCTGACGAGGCGGCCGCGATCGGCGAGCTCCTTGAGGGTTGGCCGGGCCATTGTCGCCGTGCACCACCGCTGACCCTCGGGCATCCCGAGCCTGCCTGGACCGCGACTCACGTTCTCGTCGCGGACTCCCCCGTCGACCTGATCAGCGGTGGCGGTCAGCTCGTGCCAGGCGGCATCGCCGCGAACGACGGCACGCGGTCGCGTTCGATGTGGGCGTAGGCCACCGACTCGGCTACGCGCGGGTTGCCGGAAGCGATCGCCTCGCGCAGCAGGACGTGGTCGTGGAAGGCCTCGTCCACGTCGAGCTGGCTGGTCAGGTAGAACAACCAGGTCATCCGCCCGGAGATCGTGCGCATCATCTTGAGCATGAGGGCGTTGTCGGCGGTCGCGACGATCGCCTCGTGGAAGTGCGTGCTCTCCTGCGCGATCCGCAACGGGTCACGCAGCGACACGACGTCCTGCGACACCTGGAGCGCGGCGTCCAGCAGTGCCAGCGATGCCCCGTCGGCAACCTGGCGTGCGGCGTAGCCGGCCGCTCCCACCTCTAGGCACAGGCGGACGTCGAACAAGTCGTCCACCTCCTTCTCCCCCCACTGCGCCACGACGGCGCCGCGACGGGGGTATGTGTGGACAAACCCGTCGCGCTCCAGGAGCGGGACGGCCTCGCGCAGGGGGACGCGGGACACGTCCAGCTCCTCGGCGATGCGCTGTTCGGGCAGGCGGCTTCCCTGCGGGTAGTGCCCGAGGATGATCTGCTCGCGCACCGTGTCGTAGATGCGCTGCGAGAGCGAGGCCTTCGGCTCGGCGGTCTTGGTCATGCGTCGAGTCCTTTCCGACGAGGTCGGGACCGGGCCCGCGACGAACGGGCCCGGTCCCGATCAGCTCACTGACCGTCGATGCCTAGCATGGCGAAGTTCAGCTCGTTGGCACCGATGTTGTGGCTCTCGGCCACGCCGGTGAGCCACGACTGCGCGACCACCCAGTCCTTGTTGTAGGACAGGTTCAGGTAGCAGCCGGTCTCGCCATAGAGGTCGCCGGCCTGGGTGTACAGGTCGGTGTCACCGTCCACGACGGCCTGGTCGAGCAGGGCGTTGACCTCCTCGGACTGGCAGCCGAAGTAGTTGATCCCGCCGCTCGCGTCCCAGAACACGTGGCCCCACATGTAGGGGTTGCCGCCGTCGGGGCCGTTGTTGCCGTCGATGAAGGCGTCGGGGCCCTGCGTCGGGTCGTTGATCCAGCCGAACACGGTGCTGGTCTCGTAGCCCTGCGCGGTCGCCTTGAGTCCGTCCGTCTGCAGGTTCGCGACGACGATGTTGGCCATCTGCTCGGCGTTCGCATTCCCGTTGGCGTAGCCGATGACCAGGGACTTCGCGTCGTCGGGCAGCGTCGCCGCGTAGTCCGCMAGCGGCTTCGGGTCGTAGCTGATCGCCTGCTTGTCGGCGTCGCCCGGGATCATCCCGCCGGCGTACATGGTGGTGGCCACCGACGACCGCGCGCCGAGCACCTGCTCCACGAGCGACTTCTGGTCGAGCGACTTGAGGAACGCGATGCGGGCCTCCGTGTCCTTGAAGAACGGCAGGCTCGAGTTCACCGTGACCAGCGCGGACTGCAGCGTCGGCAGGAAGTAGTTCTTCACTGCCGCCGTGGAGTACTTGTCCAGGCTGGAGGACGGCAGGGCGGCGACGATCGCGTCGACGTCACCGGAGTCGAACGCGAGCTCCAGGGCCGACTCGTCCGTGTAGACCGGCAGCTCGACCGAGGTGAACGGGGAGGACGAGCCCCAGTAGTCCTTGTACTGGGTCAGCGTGTAGCCGACGCCGGTCTCAGCCTTGGTCAGCTCGTACGGGCCGGTGCCCAGGTCGTGCGTGGACAGGTAGGTCTGCGCGTTGTCGTCGCCCGCGTTGGTCTCCAGGCCCGTCGGCGACTCCATCTTGGGACCGAACGGCGAGGCGAGGTAATCCAGGAACGCCGAGTTCGGCTTGTCCAGGTGGACCACGGCGGTGAGGTCGTCGGGGGTGTCGACGCCGGTCACGCCGGCAACCATGTACGAAGCACCGCCCTCCACGGCGATGCGCCGGTCGAACGCGACCTTGACGGCGGCGCTGGTGAACGGGGTGCCGTCGTGGAACGTGACCCCGTCCTGCAGGTGGAACGTAAACGTGGTGTTGTCCGGGCTGGCCTCCCAGCTCGTCGCCAGACGCGGCGCGATCTCGACGGCGTCGCTGTCGTTCTTGTACTGGACCAGACCCTCGTACGCGTTCAGCACGATGGCGAGGCCGTTGTTGGCGTAGTAGATGTCGGGGTCCGGCGGCTGACCGATGTCGCCCAGCAGGCCGACGGTCAGGACGCCGTCGGTGGGGGCAGCTGCGGTCTCGCCTCCGCTCGCGGCATCGTCGGAGGACGAGCAGGCGGACAGGGCGAGCGCGGGCACGAGCACGCCGACGACGGCGAGGCCGCGCAGCGATCGGGACGATCTCGTGGACACGGTGGTCTCCTTGGGTTGATCCGGGCGGGGGTTCGGGTCAGGTACAGCAGGCGGCGGCAGTGCGCCTCTCCGGCGTCGTCACGCGGTGATCCGCGGGTCGGCTGCCGCCTGGAGCAGGTCCACGGCGGTGTTGGAGAGGACGTAGATGGTCCCGAGCACGAGCGTCACGCCCGCGATCGCCGGGAAGTCGGCCACAGGGATGCTCGCGGCCAGGTAGTTGCCGATCCCGGGCCAGCTGAACACCTGCTCGACGACGACCACACCGGCGAACATGAAGCCCAGTTGCAGACCGGCCATCGATACGGCGGGCCCGGCAGCGTTGCGGAACACGTGGTGGCGCAGGACGTGGCCCTCGTCGAGACCCTTCGACCGGGCGGTGCGGATGTGGTCCGCGCGCAAGGTCGACTCGAGGCTCGTGCGCAGGATCCGTCCGATGGCGACCGCGGGGATGATCGCCAGGACGGTCGCGGGCAGGATCAGGTGGCGCAGGGCCTCGGAGAACAAGGGCCCGTTGCCGTGCAGGACCGCATCGACGACGAGCATCCCCGTGGGTCCTGGTGAGTCGGACGCGCCCTGACCGTTGCCGGGGAGCCAGCCGAGCCGGCCGTAGAAGAAGACGATGCCGACGATGGCCAGCACGAACGGCGGCGCGGCCCCGAGCACCAGCAACCCACCGCGCACCGCCCCTGTGCCCCGCCACTGCAGGGCGCCGGACACCGCGAAGAGCGTGGCCAGGAACAGGGCGATCAGGAACGCGGCCAGGACCAGCTCGATGGTGGCCGGCAGGTAGGTGCCGAGGTCTTGCGTGACGTCGTTGCGGGTCCGCAGCGAGCGCCCGAGGTCGCCGGTCACCGCGTGCCCGAGGAAGTGCACGTAACGGACCGGCAGCGGATCGTCGAGGCCGAGCTTCTGGCGCTCGGCGGCCACGGCCGTCGGCGACGCATTCGCGCCGAGGTACGCGCGGGCCGGGTCGGCGGGGCTGATCTGCTGGAGCAGGACGAGCACGAACGACAGCACGATCAGCAGCAGGACCGCCGCGCCGGCGCGCTTGAGGGCGAAGGTGCGCACGTCACCACCTCGCCGGGAGCAGCGTGCGGACGGCGTCGCCACCGAGATTGGCGACGAGGGTCAGGAACAGCACTGCGAGCGCCGGCACACCGGGCACCCACCAGTGGCTCAGGAGCTGCTGCATCGCGCGGGCGGTGTCGGCGCCGAGCTCGGGTGCGGGCGCCTGCTGGCCCAGGCTGAGGAACGACAGCCCCGCCAGCAGCAGGATCACGTTGCCGACGTCGAGGCTGGCCGTGACGACCGCGGTCGGGACGACGCCGGGCACCAGGTGCCGGCTCACGAGACGGACCTCGCCGACGCCGGACAACCTCGCGGCCTCGACGTGTGGTCGTGCCGCGAGCGCCTTCACCTCGCCGCGGATGATCCGGGCGTAGTAGGGCCACCAGACGATCGCGACCGCCACGAGCGTGTTGCGCAGGCCCGGTCCCATCGCCGCGACGATCGCGATGGCCACGAGCGCGCCCGGCAGGGCGAGGAACAGGTCGGTGACGCGCATGAGCACGTCGTCGAGCCAGCCGCCGCGGGACCCGGCGATGACGCCGACGATCCCCCCGATGACCAGCCCCGACGCGACGATGGCCAGCGCGCTGAACCAGCTGACCTGCATCCCGACGAGCGTCCGGCTGAACAGGTCGCGCCCGATCGAGTCGGTGCCCAGCAGATGGCCCGGGCTAAACGGCGGGAGGTTGAGGGCGCCGACCGGCTGGACCGGGTTGTACGGCGCGAGGACCCGCGCGAAGAGTGCGACCAGGGTCACGATCCCGAGCAGTGCGACGACCGCGATGCTCAGGGGTCGTGCGAGCCGGATCCCAGGGATCGGGCGGATGCGGGTGCGGGGGACGACGGCCGTGGACATCAGACCTGGACCTCCCGGATCTCGGGGACGGCAGCGAGCAGCGTCCGGGTGTACTCGTGCTGCGGGCTGGCGGTGACCTGGTCGGCGGTGCCCAGCTCGACCACCGCGCCCGACTGCATGACCGCGATCCGGTCGCCCATCAGCCGCGCGACGGCGAGGTCGTGCGTGACGAACAGGACGGTCATGCCGAGACGCGMGCGCAGGTCCCGGATCAGCGCGAGGACGCTGCGGGCCAGGGAGGCGTCCAGCGCGCTGGTCGGCTCGTCGCAGAGCAGGACCGCGGGCGGGACGACCGTCGCGCGGGCCAGGGCGACGCGCTGGCGCTGGCCGCCGGATAGCTCGCTCGGACGGGCCTTCGTGACGTCGATCGGGAGGCCGACGGCGTCGAGGGCTTCCTCGATGCGGTCCTTCTGGTCGCTCTTCGACAGCTTGAGCGGCCTGAGGCGCTCGGCCAGCGTGTGGCCCACCGACATCCACGGTGTCAGCGACGAGCCCGCGTCCTGGAACACCATCTGCGCACCGCCGGGAGCGATCTCGACCGTGCCCGCCGTGGCCTTCTCGAGGCCGGCGACGATCCGCAGCAGCGTGGACTTGCCCGACCCGCTCTCGCCGACGATGGCCAGGCCCTCCCCCGGTGCGACGTCGAGGTCGACGCCGGTCAGCGCCCGGACCTCGCCGTGCTTGACCCTGAACGTGCGCTCGAGCCCGCGGACCCGGACGGCGGGCTTTGCGACGAGAGCGTTGGCGGGCGCGTCCCCGTCGGCGACCGTGGTGCTGTCGCCGTGACCGACGGCGGCGACTGCGGGCATCCCGCCGACGACCCCGGTTGTCGCGTCCCCGTCGGCGAACCGCTCGTCCCGGGGCGAGCTGAGCGAGAGGCGCGACTCCAGCAGCGACCGCGTGTACGCGTGCGACGGGTGCGTGACGACCGTGCGCGCCGGCCCGAGCTCGACCAGCTCGCCGTGGTGCAGGACGGCGAGGCGGTCGGCGATCTGGTCGGCGACGCCGAGGTCGTGCGTGATGAGCAGGACGGAGCAGCCGAGGTCGTCGCGCAGCTCGCGCAGCAGCTGCAGGAGCTGGGCCTGCACGGTGACGTCGAGGGCTGTGGTCGGCTCGTCGGCGATGACGAGCCTCGGGCGGCCGGCGACGGCGATTGCCGCCATGACCCGCTGCCGCAGGCCGCCCGAGAGCTGGTGCGGGTGGACCCGCAGGCGAAGGGTGGCGTCGCGCACGCCGACGGCCTCGAGCAGGCGCACCGACTCGGCGTCGTCGCCTGTGGACTCGCGGATCTGCCGGCCGATGCGCATGGTCGGGTTCAGCGACGTCATCGGGTCCTGGAAGATCGCGCCGAGCGACTCCCTGCGGACCCGGCGCAGTTCCTTGTCGGGCGAGCGCTGCATGTCGACGCCGGTGACGGTCACGCTGCCGGACGTCTCAGGGGTGCTGCTGTGCGGGAGCAGTCCCAGCAGCGCGAGCGCGAGCATGCTCTTGCCGGAGCCCGACTCGCCGACCAGCCCGACGATCTCCCCCGGCGCGATCGAGAGCGAGACCCCGTGCAGGATCTCGCGGCGCTCGCCGTTGCGGACCAGGGACAGGCGCAGGTCGTCGACGACGGCGACGGCTTCGGGGGTCGGCATCCTCACGGGCGCCTCGCTCACGGCCGTCATCGTGGCGCCCCGAAGATCGACGGGTTCGCGACGACGGCCGCGTGGATCTCGTCGGGCGTCGTGAACCAGACCTCGTCGCTGCGCGAGGCGAGGTGCTCGAGCGCGCGGGTCAGGGCGCGCAGGCGGAACGGCGCGCCGGAGATGAACGAGTGCAGGACCACGGACATGACGAGCGGGCGGTCCTGCGCCGCGAGCAGCAGCTCGTCGAGCTCGTCGACGATCATGTCCGCGAAGTCCCGGGCGGTGACGTCGCGGCCGATGATCGTGCTGGAGTCGTTGACCTCGGCGTTGTACGGGATGGCGAGCAGCGGGCCGTTGTTGGTGCGCAGCCAGACGGGCTGGTCGTCGACCCGCAGGTCGAGCAGGTATCGGTACCCGGAGGCCGCGAGCAGGTCGATCGTCGCCGGGGTGTGCGTGAGCCACGGGCTGGACCACCCACCGGGTGCCTTGCCCTCCGCGTCGTGGATGCGGTCCGCGACAGCCCTCAGGTAGGCCGCTTCGTCGGGCACGTCCGCGAGGGAGTCGGAGTTGCTCAGCCCGTGCCCGACGATCTCGGCGCCGTGCTTGCGGGCCGCCTCGAGCACGTCGGGAGCCTCGTCGTAGACGTCCGTGTTGAGCAGGACGGTCGGCGCGATGCCGTAGTCGGATAGGCGGTCGAACAGCCGGAACGCGCCGACGCGGTTGCCGTAGTCGCGCCAGGCGGTGTTGACGAGGTCGGGCGCGGGCACACCGGGAAGGGTGTCCTCGACGTGCTCGCCGCCGACCCGGTACGCCTCGACGCCCACGCACACGTACACGGCGAGCTTGGCCCCGCCCGGCCAGGTGCCTGCCGGTCTCGTCGTCGCCGGGCTGTAGTCGTACCGGGTCACTGGACTCCCACCCATCGGTGCACACCCACGTCGAGCCGGGCGGCTTTGTGGACCATCGCGCGGTAGGCGGGCTCGACGACGGCCGCGCGCTCCCGGGCCGCTTCGAGCGCCGGTTGCTTGGCGGTGAAGATGGCTCGGGCCTCGGCGAGCAGCGCGTCCTCGTCGACGGTGGTGACGTGGCCGTTCTCCGCGACGACCCGCCCGTCGACCGCCGTCAGGACAACGTCCCGACCGTCTTCGGCGTACACGAGCTGCTCCCGCAGGTCGTTGAGCGGGGTGAACGGCAGCGAGTGCAGCTCGACCAGGGTGAGGTCCGCGAGCATGCCGACCTCGACCGAGCCGACCTTCCCGGCGAGTCGTTGCGCGCGTGCACCACCGAGCCAGAGGGCGTCGAGCACCTCGTGCGCGGCGGGCCAGTCGTGCGGGTCGCGACCGGACACGTTGTGGATCAGGCCCGCGGTCTTCGCGACGGTCCAGATGTTCACCGTGTCGTCGCAGATCGCCTCGTCGGTGCCCAGCGCGACGGTGATCCCACGGTCCAGGACGTCGCGCCAGGGCATGACGCCGCTGCCGAGGCGCAGGTTGCTCACGGGGTTGTGGGCGATGGTGCTCTTCGCGGCGGCGATCCGGTCCAGGTCGTCGTCGGACACCCAGACCGCGTGGATGACGTTCGTGCGCTCCGTGAGCAGGCCGAGCTCGTCGGTGTACGCGACGAGCGACAGCCCGTGGAACCGCGGGTGCTGGGTGAGCGCGGCCTGCGTCCTGGTCTCGAGCATGTGCGCGTAGACCGCCAGGTCGTGCTGCTCCGCGAGCTGTTGAAGCGACGCGAAGTACGCCGGGCTGACCCGCTGAGGTGCGGACACCGAGACGGCGGCCCTGATCCGGCCGTCCGCCTTCTGGTGCCAGCGGCTGATGAGGTGGTCGTAGGCGGCCAGGAGCTCGTCGGCACCCGCCGCGGGTCCTTGGGCCAGGTAGTCGGTCAGCTCCGGGGCGTCGTCGGAGATGAACGGGAGCTTGTCCTTCTCGGGCAGCTCGGGCTGGTCCAGGGCTAGCGTCGCGCGGATGCCGGAGTCTTCGTAGGCCTGCGCGACGGCGTCGATGATCTCGGGCTCGGGCGTCGGCATGAGGAACGCGTCGTCCTGCACGCTGGTGATTCCGCGCTGGAGCATCTCGACCGCGGCGAGCATGGTGCGCACGTACGCCTCGTGCGGCGTCGGGGTCAGCGACGGGTCCGCCGGCGACTCCTGAAGCATGAACAGCTCGAGCGGCAGGCTCCGCACGGATCCACGCAAGTGGTTCGCGGGCGAGTGGAAGTGCGCATTGACGAGCCCCGGCAGCAGCAGCCGATGCCCGTCGCCGCGAATGACCCGATCCGCTCCTTCCGCCCGAGCGCGTACCTCTGTGCCGAGCGCGTTCGTCTGGCCGGACGCGCTCAGTCCGAACTCACGCAGTCGGGGACCGATGGCGACGATCGCGTTGCCCTCGACCAGGACGTCGGTCGGGCCGACGAAGCCCGCGGGCGCCGAGCGGTCGTACACGAGGACGTCGGTGAACAGGAGGCTCATCGCCAGACCTTCGCGACTCGCGGAGTGGTGACACGCCCGAACGAGCTGGCTCGGGATGTCCCGAGACCTTGTGCGACGAGCCCTGCGGCCAGGACGACCGCCGCTGCGACGCCCTCGACCACCGGGACGTCGAGCGCTGCGGTCAGGGGGCCGACGAGGTCCGCGAGGCCCGCGCAACCGAGCACGATGACCTCGGCGCCGTGTCGCTTTGCGTCGATTCCCTTGTCGATGAACGCGTCGAGCACACCCGCGCTGCCCTCTTCGAGCTCGACGACAGCTGCATCGACGGCGGTCACCGTCACGCGGTGGCCGAGACCCAGGTCTCGGACCACACGCTCGGAGTGCACGATCGTCCGCGGCGGCATGGTGATCACGGCGATTCGGTGCCCGAGCAGCGCGGCGGTCATGAGCGCGGCCTCGGTCATCCCAACGACGGGCCCGGTCGCGATCTCGCGGGCGGCGGTGACGCCGGTGTCCCCGAAGCACGCGATGACGAACGCGTCGGTGGTGGCGTCGTGCTCCTGCACCTGCTCGACGACACCGAGCGCGGCCCACGCCTCCTCGGCGTGACTCTCGACCGACGGCACGCCGTGGGACGGCTTCGCTCCCGTGACCGTGTGCGTCGTCGCCTTCCGGGCCGCCTCGACGATCGTCCTGGTGAGGGCCTCGGACGTGTTCGGGTTGATCACGGTGATGTTCATGCGGCACTCGCCTTCTCGCGGAGTGCCCGGACCAGCCCGTCGACTCCCACGCCGAGAACCGCGGTCCGCGCGATCCTCGTCGCGACACGTGCTGCCTCGACCGCCCCGACGCGAAGGTGCACGGCGGCGAACGCCCCGCAGAACGCGTCGCCGGCACCCGTGCTGTCCACAGGTTCGACCACGTCCGCCGGCACGTGCACTGACTCGTTCGCGGTGGCCACGACACACCCGCGCTCGGCGAGCTTCACGACGACGACGCCAGGCCCGCGGGTGAGGAAAAAGCGGGCCGCGGCCACGGGGTCGGTTGTGCCGGCCAGCGCGTACGCCTCGACCTCGCTGGGCAGGAACACGTCACATGCGGCGACAGCGTCGAGCAGGCTCCCCTCGTTGCCCGCGACGTAGTCCTCCTGGGGGTCGAAGTAGACCGTCGCCCTCGTCCGTCCGACGAGCCACTGCGCCACCTCGAGCTGCGCGTGCAGACCCATGGCCGACAGGAGGATGGCGTCACCGGTCAGGGCGTCCTGGTCGACGTCGTGTGGATGGACCGACATCCGCTCGAAGTGCTCGTCGCCGGTCTCCAGGGTCCATCGGCGGGAGCCGTCGTCGGCGTAGTCGATGCGGTTGCGAACCGTTGGTTCGTCGCGATGCGGCAGGCCTTCGGGATCTGTGCCGGTGAGCGCGACAGCTGCTCTCAGCTCGTCGGGCGCGTCGTTCCCGATCGGCGCGACGACCTTGACGCGAGCCCCTGCCAATCGAGCCGCGAGCCCGGCGTAGAGGGCGTCGCCACCCATCCCGAGGCTGCTGCGCCCGGCGATCACGGCCTGGTCGACAGTGAGGTTCCCGACGCAGACGAGGTTCAGAGGCCGCTGCTCAGTCACGGTCTGCCGCCGCCCGAAAACCCGCGAGGCCCAGGTGGTACCCAAGCAGCTGCGCCGGGAGGAAGGTCAGCAACGCGCTGAGAGCCTCGTCGACGGACGGGAGGAAGACGATGTCGTCGGCCATCTCGTCGAACGCCGTCTCACCCTGCGTGGTGACCACGTACAGCCGCCCGCCCCAGCGGTGCGCGTCGGTGCCGGTGTCGACGGCACGCGGCACGGTCGGCCCGGACGGCGCGATGAGCAGCAGCGGCTCGCCGGCCTTCTGCGAGTTGTAGTGGTGGTACTCCTCGACCTGGATGGCCAGTGCGTGCACCGGCGTACATTCTTTGACCTTCGCCGCCCCGACGACCGCCGCCGCCGCACTCGGTCCGCCGCCGCTGAACAGCACCATCTGCGCCGCGACCTCCCGCTCGGCGATGGCAGCGATCTGGTCGCTGGTCGTGTCGAGAACGGCCCGCATGAGTTCGGCGTCGATCTTCCTGCCCGCCAGCGCCAGCATCAGTGCGAGCGCGGCCGTCGACGACTGCGTCGGCCATCCCTTGCGCGTCGCCCGCACCAGGAGGCTGAGATTCGCCTCGCGCTCCAACGTCGACCCGGCGGTGTTGGTCAGCGCCACGGTCCGCGCCCCAGCGTTCTGCGCGACTAGAACCGCCTCGACCGTCCGCGTCGTCTCCCCCGAGCTCGACAGCGCAATCACCGCGACATTCGGCCCGAGGATCCCCCGCCCGTAGTACGCAAGCTCGAGGCTCTGGATCGGGATGCACGGAACCCCGAGGCTGACCTGCAGCGCAACCCGCGAGGCGTCCATCACGGCGAGCGAGTCGCCTGCGCCGACGAGGTAGACCAGGTTCACGCCGGTCAGAAGCCGCTTCACCTCGCGCAGCGCGTCGGCGTTGTGCGTGAGAGTTGCCTCGACCGCCTCCGGCTGCCCGAACAGCTCCGGCCCGGTCAGCTCGACCCGCGCTCGGCGCTTCGGATCCAGCGGGTCGTCACTCGGCAGCGCCAGGATGTGCGCCCGTTCGGCGGCGGACACCTGGTCCACGACCGCCCGCTGACGAGCGTCGAGCGGACTCGACGCCGCATCGAGCAGCGGGCTGGCAAGCACTGCAGGCATGAGTTGCGGTTCCGATCCGTCGGGTGACCTGACGACGAAACGGTATACAGCGGGGTGTTTCCGTCGCGGCCCTTGCGCGTGAACAGCCTGTTACACATGTTGACTTGTAGACCGCCACGCCTAGGCAACCCCAAAGCGGCCGAGCGGAATGCCCACACGGCGCTGGTCATCTCGACGGTTGCGGCGTAGAGGTGCTCGCCGCTGATCGGGCTGAGCCTTCGCCCTCGTCAGCCAGAACCCCCCACCAGCGTGCCGACTTGCGCGTGCCGCTACCGGCACAGTCAGGGCCCCACCGCCACTGCCGTTTGCTGGACCAAGCGCGGACATGCCCAATCACGTGGTGACCGCCTACACGAGTCTTTGCGTCTACGCAGTCACCAGCACCGGACTCGCACACTCCGCCGGTGCAGGTTCAGCCCCGGCCGCCCATGGTCGAGTCCGAGGCCGGCGAGGACGCGCCTGACCAGGACTGACTGAGCGGGCCGACCCGATTTGAACCTGCGACCCGTCGCAGCACGGGCGGGTTCGCTGCTCTCAGCCCTTCGGCTCCCACCAGGCACGACGCGGCGATACGCCCTCGGCTGACGCCCGCGGACCGCTCTAAAGTGTGGGGTTGACGTGGGGTTTTGCCCCGCCGATCAAATCTCAGGCCTGGTGAGACACCGTCTCACCAGGCCTGATACGTCGGGCTGACAGGATTTGAACCTGCGACCCCTTGACCCCCAGTCAAGTGCGCTACCAAGCTGCGCCACAGCCCGAACGGCCCCCGCAGGAGCCTCGGAAACTCTACCCCAGAGTCGGGGCCCTTCCTGTCACCGCTTCCGCTTCTCGCGCACGCGGACGGAGATCGAGATGGGCGTGCCCTCGAAGCCGAAGGTCTCGCGCAGGCGGCGCTCGATGTACCGGCGGTAGCCGGGGTCGAGGAAGCCGGTCGCGAAGATGACGAACCGCGGCGGCCTGGTGGACGCCTGGGTCGCGAAGAGGATGCGGGGCTGCTTGCCGCCGCGCAGCGGGTGCGGGTGGGCCGCGACGAGCTCGCCGAGGAACGCGTTGAGGCGCCCGGTCGAGATGCGGGTGTCCCACGAGTCCAGCGCGCGCTCGAGGGCCGGGACCATGCGGTCGGTGTGCCAGCCGGTCTTCGCGGAGATGTTCACGCGGGGCGCCCACTGCACCTGCACGAGATCCTGCTCGATCTCGCGCTCGAGGAACGGGCGGCGGTCCTCGTCCATGAGGTCCCACTTGTTGTACGCGATCACCAGCGCACGACCGGCCTCGATGACCTGCGTGATCACGCGGGTGTCCTGCTCGGTGAGCTTCACGGAGGCGTCGACCAGGACGACGGCGACCTCGGCCTTCTCGATCGCGGCCTGCGTGCGCAGCGAGGCGTAGAAGTCGGCGCCGGACGTCTGGTGGACGCGGCGACGGATGCCGGCGGTGTCGACGAACACCCACGGCTTGCCCTTGAGGGCGACGAGCTCGTCCACCGGGTCACGCGTGGTGCCGGCGACGGAGTCGACGACGACGCGCTCGGCGCCGAGCACCTTGTTGAGCAGCGACGACTTGCCGACGTTCGGGCGGCCGACCAGCGCCACGCGGCGGGGGCCGTCGGGGATCGGGGTGCCGTGCGCGGAGACCTCGGGCAGCGCGTCGATCGCGGCGTCGAGCAGGTCGCCGGTGCCGCGGCCGTGCAGGGCCGAGACCGGGAACGGCTCCCCCAGCCCGAGCGACCACAGGTTGGCGGCGTCCGCCTCGCCCGCGGGGCCGTCGACCTTGTTGGCGCAGAGCACGACGGGCTTGCCGGCCTTGCGCAGCAGGCGGACCACCTGGGTGTCGGTCTCGGTGACGCCGACGGTGGCGTCGACGACGAAGATCACGGCGTCGGCCAGCGAGATGGCGACCTCGGCCTGCTGGGCCACGCGCGCCTCGATTCCGGCGACGTCGACCTCCCAGCCGCCGGTGTCGACCAGCGTGAACCGCTTGCCCGACCAGTCGGCGGGGTAGCTCACGCGGTCGCGGGTGACGCCGGGCTTGTCCTCGACGACGGCCTCGCGGCGGCCGAGGATGCGGTTGACCAGCGTCGACTTGCCGACGTTCGGGCGGCCCACGACGGCGAGCACCGGGAAGACGACGACGGGCTCCTCGCCGATCTCGCCGACGTCGCCGGCGTGCAGGAGGGCGAGGTCCTCGTCCTCCAGCTCGTAGTCGGTGAGACCCGCGCGCAGCGCCCGCTCGCGGTCGGCGTCGCCGGTCTCGTCGGGCAGCACCAGGGCGGGATCGGGCTCAGTCATGCCCTCATTGTCCCAGGTGTACCGACCGCAGGGCGACGAGCAGGGCGAGAGTCCCGTCACGGCCGCCAGATGGCCGCGGCCACGTCGCGCTCCCGCTCGCTGAACGGGCCCGGGCCGAGGAGGCCTCGCAGGTCGCTCTCGAAGGCGCCGATCCGGTCGCCGAACAGGTGCGGGGCCGAGCTGGAGAGCGAGAGGACCGCATCGACGACGTCGTCGGCGGTCCTCTCGACCGGCTGCCCGCGGGGCACGACGAGGCGCTCCGGTCCGCGATAGCCGGCGGCCCGCATGACGTCCTCCTCGCCGCCGCGCGTCCCCGTCGGGAGCGTGCCGCGGCCCGCCCGCCGCACCGGCCCCAGGTACGCGGCGACGAGATCGTCGATGCGGTCCCATGGCGGCCGCAGGTGCGGGAGCTCGTCGTCGCCCTCGAGGCCGCGGTGAGTCATGGCCGACACGTGCACCCACGCGCCGCCCTCCTCGAGCATCCCGCGCACCCGCTCCGCCACCAGCGGCTGGTCCATCCAGTGGAAGGACTGCGCGAACACGACGGTCCGGAACGTGCCGAGGTCAGCCGGCAGCTCCTCCGCACGCAGCTGCCGCCACTCGACCGGCGTCGCTCCCGCGGCGCGCTGCGCCTCGGCGAGCATGTCGGCGTCCGGGTCGACACCGACGGCCGACGAGAACAGGGGCGCCAGCAGCAGGGTGAGCGAACCCGGGCCGCACCCGACGTCGAGCAAGCGGCCGGTGCCGTCCAGGCCGAGCGCGGCACCGAGGGCGTCCGCGAGCTCCGGCGGGTACGGCAGGCGGCCGACCACGTAGTGCGCGGCGGTTCCCGCGAACAGCGACGGGTCCCACGCCCACTCGGTCATCGCGGTGAGCGCTCGCGGTTCGGGTCGTCGGTCGGCAGCACCAGGCCCGTGCGCGCGACGGCGCCGTCGACCAGCTGCGCGAGGGCGACCCGGATCGCCTCGTTGGCCTGCTCGAGCGCCACGCGGCCGGACGTGCCCGCCGCCCGCTCCAGGATGAGGGGCTCTCCGAACTCGATCGCGAGCCGACGTCGCAGTCCGGGGACGTGACCGACCGACTCCCCCGTCCGGCGCGTGCCCAGCACGGCGACCGGGACGACCGGCGCATGGCCGTTGAGCGCCAGCCACGCGATGCCGGCACGGGCGCTCGCCGCGTCGCCCTTGCCGCGGTTCCCCTCCGGGAACACCCCGACGGCGCCGCCGCGCTTGAGCACGACCAGCGCGCTGTTCAGGGCCGACCGGCCCCCGTCGTGCTCGACGGGGATCTGGCCGGCGGCGCGCAGCACCCAGCCGACCGGCCCCCAGAACATCTCGATCTTGACCAGCATGTTCGACGGCCGGGGCGCGACCCCGAGCAGCACCGGGCCGTCGATGATGCCGGTGTGGTTGGCGGCGAACAGGACGGGTCCGTCCGTCGGCACGTGCGCGGCACCGACGACGCCGGTGTTCCAGACCACCCGCGCCAGGAAGCGCCCGATCCAGCGCGACCAGCGCGGACCGAACGCCGACGGACCGGTGGACGTGCTCACGCGCGGGAGCCCACGACCGACTCGACGACGTCGAGCACGGCCTGCACGGTCTGGTCGAAGTCCAGGTGGGACGAGTCCACGGTGACGACGCCGTCGGCGGCGACGTGGAACTGCACGACCGTCGAGTCGTCGGCGTCGCGCCGCAGCACCTGGTCGCGCGTGGCGTCGACCGCGTCGGCGTCGTCGGAACCATGCAGCTCCAGCGCGCGCCGGGCCAGGCGCGCCTCCTCGCTCGCGGTCAGGAGCACGCGCACGTCGGCGTCAGGCGCGACCACCGTGGTGATGTCCCGCCCCTCGGCGACGATCCCGGCGCCCGAGCGCGCCCGGTCGATGGCTTCCCGCTGCAACCGGCCCAGCTCGGCGCGCACCCCGAGGTTCGTCGCCACCGCGCTCACCGCGGCCGAGATCGACGTCTCGCGGATCGCCTCACCGACGTCGATGCCGCCGACGTGGACCGTCGGGTTCGCCGGATTCACGCCCATGACCAGCGGGAGCTCCCTGACCTGCGCCGCGACGGCGTCGACGTCGGTCAGCGGGACGCCCTGCTCCAGGCACCACCAGGTCGCCGCGCGGTACATCGCCCCGGTGTCCAGGTACGCGAGTCCGAGGGCGCTGGCCACGCCGCGCGAGACGCTCGACTTGCCGGACCCCGAGGGTCCGTCGATCGCGATGACGAGGGCCGTGCTCAACTCACCAGTCTCCATCCGCGGGCTGTCAGCTCCGCCTCGAGGTGCTCCACGCTGCCGGGCAGCACCGAGATCTGTGCCATGCCGACCGGGCGGCCGGCGGCGTGCTCGAGGAGCAGGTCCTCGAGGTTGACGCCCACCTCGCCCACCTCGGTGAGCAGGCGCGCCAGCTCGCCCGGGGCGTCCGGAACAAGAACCGTGACGACGGCGTAGGTGCGCTGGGCACCACCGTGCTTGCCGGGGATGCGCGCGACGCCGGCGTTCCCGTCGGCGATCGCCTGGGCCAGGGTGGCCAGGGCGCCGAGCTCGACGGTCTCCGGACCGTCGGCCGCGGCCGCCTGCCCGAGCGCGGTGATCACGCCGTCCAGGTCGGTGCGCAGGTCCACCAGGACGGCGCGCACCGCCGCGGCGTTCGCGGCCAGGATCGACGTCCAGAGCGCGGGGTCCGACGCCGCCAGCCGCGTGACGTCCCGCAGGCCCTGCCCGGCCAGGCCCAGTGCGGCCTCGTCGGCACCCCGCAGCCGCGCGGCGACGAGGCTCGCGGCAACCTGCGGCACGTGGGAGACGGCCGCGACCGCGGCGTCGTGGGCGTCGGCGTCCATGGTCACGGGCACCGCGCCGAGGTCGACGGCGAGCGACCGCACGGCGAGGACGGCGGCGGGGCTCGACGAGCCCGAGTCGGTGATCACCCACGGGCGCCCGAGGAACAGGTCGGGCACGGCGGCCGACGGGCCTGAGCGCTCGCGACCGGCCATCGGGTGCGAACCGACGTACCTCGAGAGGTCGGCGCCGGCGGCCTTGAGCTCGGCGAGCACGTAGCCCTTCACGCTGGCGACGTCCGTGACGACCGCGTCGGGGTAGGCCTCGAGCTCGGCGCGCACCACGTCCGCGGTCACGTCCGGCGGGGCGGCGACGACGACGAGGTCCGGCGAGGCATCGTCGGCGCGCGCCGGCCGTCCCGCACCGACGTCGCGCGCGAGCGCGAGAGCGGTCCGCGAGGGGTCGTGCAGGACGACGTCGACACCGTGGGTGGTGAGCGCGAGGCCCACCGACGTGCCCAGCAGGCCGGTGCCGACGATGCGCACCGGCCCCCTCGTCGCCTGCGTCACATGCCCACCCGTGTCATCAGGGAGCCCACCTCGGTCTTCGACAGCACGCGGGTGCGACCCGGCTTGAGGTCGCCCAGGCGGATCGGGCCGATCTGCGTGCGGACCAGCTGCGTGACCGGGAAGCCGACCTCGTCGAAGATCCGTCGCACGATGCGGTTGCGGCCCTCGTGCAGCTCGATCTCCACGAGGCTGGCCTGCGGCGTCGTCTGCACGATCTGGAACTTGTCGATCTTGGCCAGGCCGTCCTCGAGCTCGACGCCCTTGGTCAGCCGGGTGCCCAGCGACGGCGTCACGCGACCGTCGAGCTGCACCAGGTAGACCTTGGTGACGCCGTGCGACGGGTGCGAGAGCCGGTTGGCCAGGTCGCCGTCGTTGGTCAGCAGGATCAGGCCCTCGGTCTCGGCGTCGAGGCGGCCGACGTGGAACAGCCGCTCCTCGCGGTCGGCCACGAACTGCCCGATCGACGGACGGCCCTCGGGGTCGTGCATGGTGGAGACGACGCCCTTGGGCTTGTTGAGCGCGATCGTGATGATCGACGAGTCCAGCTGCACGCGCATGCCGTCGACGTGGATCACCGCCGTCAGCGGGTCGACGCGCACGCCGAGCTCGGTGACCTTGTTCCCGTCGACCGTGACGCGGCCGGCGGAGATGAGGTCCTCGCACGCGCGCCGGGAGCCGAGGCCCGCCGCCGCCAGCACCTTCTGCAGGCGCGTGCCGTCGGGGTCGTGGACGTCGATGGTCACCTCGGGCGTGCGGCTCGGCTTCGACGGGCGGCTCGACGCACCGTCGCTGCGCGGCCGGCCGGTGCCGCCGCTGCGCGGATAGCCGCTGCCGCTCTTCGGACGCGGGGCGCCGCCGCGCGACGAACCGCTCGGACCGCCGCGCGAGGCGCCGCCGGTCGTGCCCCGCGAACCCGCGGAGCTGCCACCGCGAGGCGCACCGCCGCTGCTCGACCCGCCCCGGTACCCACCGCTGTCGCGCGAGTCGCCGCCGCCGGAGCCGCCCCGGTACCCGCCGCTGTCGCGCGACCCGCCGCTGCTCGAGGCGCCGCGGTAGCCGCCGCCATCGCGCGAGTCGCTGCCGCCGGAGCCGCCCCGGTACCCACMGCTGTCGCGCGAGCCGCCGCCGGTCGAACCGCCGCGGTAGCCACCGCTGTCGCGGGACCCGCCGCCGCTCGGGGCGCCACGGTAGCCACCCGTGCTGCCGCCGCGCGAGTCGCGCGACCCGGCGGAGCTGCCGCCGCTGCTGCGGTACCCGTCGCCGCCGCCCGTGCTGCCG
>NZ_JBFUAI010000032.1:0-23236 GCF_056406355.1 Cellulomonas sp. P1_C4
GCGGCGGCCTGCGCCGCGACGGCGTCGGCGGCCTTCTTGGCGTCGGCGCTCTCGCGCACGCTGGTGGCGAGGGTGGCGACCGTGGCGACGGCCTCGCGCAGCTTGGTCGTCGTCTCGTCCTCCTTGCCGGTGCTCTTCGGGATCGTCGGCACCGAGACCGGCGCGGGCGTCGTCTCGAAGACTGTCGCCGGGTCGGGCGTCGCGTCGGGCTCGGGGGTCGCGGCGGGGGCCGTCTCCGCCGGTGCGGCGGCGTCGGCGGACGTCGCGGTGTCGGCCGTGTCCGCGCGGTCTGCCGAGCGGGAGGTCGCGGCGCCCCGGTCGACGGCGTCGCCGTCCGCCGCGGCGGCGCTGACGAGCTCGTGAAGCTTGTCGGTGGCCTCCTGCAGCGCGGCCACCTCGGCCGCGTCGACCTGCGCCTGCGTGGCCTCGGTCTGCACCGTCTGGGCGACCTCGAGCGCGTCGGTCGCGACGTCGACAGCACCGGCCCGGGCCTTGTCCACCTGGGCGGCGGCGCTCGCGGACGGGAGCGCCATGAACGCGCTCCCCCGGTCGTCGGCGTTCGCCGAGACGGCCACGATCGCGCACATGCTCACGGCGAGAGCCGCGACGACGCCACCTTGAGCGAGGCGGGCCGGGCGGGCGACGGCGCGTGCCGGCGCAGGGCGCGCGGCAGCGTGCCGGCCACTGCTGGGCCGACCTCGGGACGGAATCTTGTCACTCACGCGTAACACGTTAAGTTCTTCGGACGAGCGTCCAGGACACTTGAGCCCTTTGGGCGGGGGAGATCTCGTGTGGATCTCGTCACGGCACCGTCACACAATTCATAGGCTTCGGCCGCTACGATTCCGCCGTGCCCCCGGAATCACCCCCCGCTCCCCAGCCGTCGACGCCCCCCGCGCCGTCGCCCGTCCGCGGTCTCGACGACCTCTACGACATCGCGCGGCTGGCCGAGCGGCTCGGGGTCGAGCACGCCACGATCCGGGTCTGGCTCTCCCGCAAGGTGCCGTGGCTCCCGCAGCCCGACGGTCGCCTCAACGGCGGTGCGGTGTGGCGCGCGACCACGCTCGAGGGCATCGAGATGCGCCGCGAGCGCGGCCGGCCGGGTCGCAAGCCCAAGTTCGTCCCCGACCCCTCGGCGGCGGGCGTGCCGCGCACCGGGATGATCCCGGTGGTCTCCGCGATGACGACCCAGCAGCCGAGCTAGAGGACGGTCAGCCGCAGGGCACCGGGTGCGCTCGACGGCACCACGGGCCGGATCGGTCGCACGGGCCGCAGCCGCTGGTACGGCTCCCCGAGCCTCGGTCGCCGGTCGGCCTCGCCCGCGTTGGGCCAGACCGCGAACGCCCGCTCGGCCTGGGCCGTGATGGTGAGCGACGGGTTGACGCCGAGGTTGGCGGAGATCGTCGAGCCGTCCACCACGTGCAGGCCCGGGTAGCCGAACACCCGGTGGTAGGCGTCGACCACGCCGGTCGTCGCCGACGACCCGATCGTGCAGCCGCCGAGGAAGTGTGCCGTCATCGGCACGTCCGCCACCTCGCCCACGTTGCTCGCCGCGAACCCGCCCAGGTGCGCGGCCATCCGTCGGTAGGCCGCGTTCGCGGCCGGGATCCACGTCGGGTTGGGCTCCCCCTCCCCGGGCACCGACGTCAGCCGGACGGCACCCCGCCACGTCCGGCGGGGGCGCACCGTGATCGACGACCCGCCGGTCTGCATGACCAGCCCGATGACGGTGCGCTGCGACCAGCTGCGCAGGCCGAGCAGGAGCGACGCGACCTGCCCGGGATGCCGCGCGACGTTGCCGGCCCAGCGCAGCGGGCGGGGCACGCGCCCGCCGCCGTCCGTGAGCACCGTGCTCAGCAGGCCCATGAGGTTGGACCCGCGCCCGTAGCGCACGGGCTCGAGGTGGGTGCGCTCGTCCAGGTACACCGACGACGTGATGGCGACGCCGCGCGTCATGTCGGGCCGCCGCCGCCAGCCGCGCCAGCGCGTCGCCGCGCCCCCGAGCGACTCGCTGTTGGTCCGGGTGAGCGCCCCGAGCCGGTCGGAGAGCGCGGGCAACGTGCCGTCCGCCTTCATGCGGTGCAGCAGCTGCTGCGTGCCCCAGGTCCCGGCGGCAACCACCACCTGGGTGGCGGTGACGGTCCGGTCGCCCCCGCGCCGCCCCGTCCGGGTGGTCCTGATCTCCCACTCGTCACCGCGCGGACGGATCGACGTCACGGTGGTCTCGGCGACCACGCGCGCGCCGGCGCGCTCGGCCAGCCAGAGGTAGTTCGTCGGCAACGTGTTCTTGGCGCCGTGCCGGCAGCCGGTCATGCACTCGCCGCACTGCAGGCACCCGCGCCGCTCCGGTCCGGCACCGCCGAAGAACGGGTCGGGCACGCGGGCGCCCGGTGTCCCGAACACCACGCCCACGGGGGCGAGCCGGAACGTCGCCCCGACGCCCAGGTCGTCGGCGGCACGGCGCACGACGTCGTCCGCGGGCGTGCAGGTCGGGTTGTCGACGACGCCGAGCATGCGGGTCGCCTGGTCGTAGTACGGGGCGAGCTCGTCGCGCCAGTCCGTGATGCCCGCCCACTGAGGGTCCGCGTAGAAGGCGTCCGACGAGGGCCGGTACAGCGTGTTGGCGTACACCAGCGACCCGCCGCCGACCCCCGCGCCCGCGAGCACGACGACGTCCGGCAGCACGTGGATGCGCTGGATCCCGAGCCAGCCCAGCCGGGGCGCCCACAGGAAGCGGCTCACGTCCCACGACGTGCGCGGCAGGGTGTCGTCGGTGAACCGGCGACCGGCCTCCAGGACCAGGACGCGGTAGCCCTTCTCGACGAGCCGCAGCGCCGCCACGGACCCGCCGAAGCCGGACCCGACCACCACGACGTCGTACTCGGCCATACGTCCTCCTCGCTGCGTGCGGCCGATCGTAGGCTCGACCCATGCGCGAGGGTGTCGCGGACCCGGAGCGCGCCGCCGACGTGGCCGACGCGATGCGTGAGCTCGCCCGCGAGAGGTTCCTGCCGCCGGAGCAGCGCGCCCGCGCCGGCGAGGACCACCCGCTGCCGCTGTGGCACGGGCAGACCAGCTCGCAGCCGAGCACCGTGGCCGCCATGCTGCGGCTCCTGCAGGTGCCCGTCGGGTCGCGCGTGCTGGACGTCGGCGCGGGGTCGGGCTGGACGACGGCGCTGCTGGCGCGGCTCGTCGGGCCCGCCGGGCTGGTCCTGGGCCTCGAGCTCGACCCGTCGATCGCCGCGTGGGGGTCGTCGAACCTGGCCGCCTGCGCGATGCCCTGGGCGACGCTCGAGACCGCGACTCCCGGCGCCCTCGGCCGGCCGGTCGACGGCGGCTGGGACCGGATCCTCGTGTCCGCGGCGCCGCGCGAGCTGCCCGCGTCCCTGGTCGACCAGCTCGGGAACGACGCGCGCCTGGTGATCCCGGTCCGGTCGACCATGCACCTCGTGGTCCGGACCGCGGGGCGGACGACGATCACCACGCACGGCTCGTACGCCTTCGTGCCGCTGCGCTGACTCCGGTCCCCTCGGGCGAACCGTGCAATCAGGGAGAACGTGACGAATGCCGTACCTGCCAGTAACGTGCACACGGCATGCGGCTTTGTGACCACCGTCACGTAGCCGCACACCTGTCTGTCGTTCCACCTCGAACCAGGGATGCGCATATGCCACGTCGACCCGTCCTCGCCGCGTTCACGGCCCTCTCCGTCGCGGTCAGCACCGCACTCCTGGGCGCCGGGGGGGCATCGGCGGCACCACCACCGACGGATGGACCGACCGCGGCGAGCGCCAAGGCTCTCGCCGGGCGCCTGGACAGCAAGCTGGCGAAGGACCTGGTCAAGGCGTCCGGCACGATCACCGCGTTCGTCCAGCTGGACGCGAAGTCCGGCACGGATGTGACCGACGACGGAGGCACCCCGACCGAGGTCAAGGCCGCCGCCGCGGACACCGAGGCGCTCGCCGACGAGGTCGTCCCGCAGCAGCTCACCGCGCGCTCCGCCCGGTCCGCCGCGCCGAAGCAGATCGCGACGCTGACCAACCTCGTCGCCGGCACGCTCGTCACGGGCGACGCCGAGCAGGTCCGCGCACTGGCCGACTCCCCCGACGTCGTCGCGGTCTACCGGGTGACCCCCAAGACCGCCGCCAACGCCAACACCGTCGCGTTCACCCGCGCCCTCCAGGTCTGGCAGGACACCGGCCAGACGGGCAAGGGCGTCCGGATCGGCGTCATCGACACCGGCCTCGACTACACGCACGCCGACTTCGGCGGGCCCGGCACCGTCGCCGCGTACGACGAGGCCTACGGCACCGACGGCTCCGGCCCGATCCCCGCCGGCCTGTACGACCCGGCCAAGTTCATCGGCGGCTACGACTTCGCCGGCCCGCTGTACGACGCCGACCCGGCCTCGACGCTTCCTGGCGCGACCAACGTCCCGACGCCGGACGAGAACCCGATCGACTCCATGTACCTGTCCGACAACGTCGGCCACGGCACGCACGTCTCCGGCACCGCTGCCGGGTTCGGCGTCCTGCCCGACGGCTCGACCTTCACGGGTGACTACGCGAGCCTGACGGATGTCTCCGACTGGCAGGTCGGCCCCGGCAGCGCGCCCGGCGCCCAGCTCTACTCCTTGAAGGTCTTCGGGGACATCGGCGGCTCGACCAACCTCACGTCGCTGGCCCTCGACCGCGCGGCGGACCCGAACGGCGACGGGGACCTGAACGACCACCTCGACATCGTGAACATGTCGCTCGGCGCCGACGGCACTCCCGCCGACGACCCGGACAACCTGCTGGTCGACCAGCTCACCGCGCTCGGCACCGTCGTCGTCATCGCGTCGGGCAACGCCGGCGACATCACCGACATCGGCGGCGGCCCCGGCAACGCGGCCGGGGCGCTCACCGTCGCCAACTCCGTGGGCGCCCCGCAGACCTACGACGGCGTCAAGGTCACCGCGGCGTCGAACCCGGCACTGGTCGGGCTCCACTCGGGCCAGAACTCGGTCAGCTACGGCGGAGCCGACGTGACGGCACAGGTGGGTGACCCGGGTGGCAACTTCGACGGTTGCACCGCCTTCACCTCTGCCCAGGCCGCCGCGGTCTCCGGCAAGATCGCCTATCTCTGGTGGAACGACGACGACACCGCCCGTAGGTGCGGCTCGGCCGTGCGCTTCAACAACGCGCAGGCGGCCGGCGCGGTCGGCGTACTGCTGCCCACCGAGAAGACCCCGTTCTCGGCCGGCATCGCCGGCAACGCCGGCATCCCCGGCTTCCAGATGACGGCGCCGACCACCGACGAGCTGCTCCCGGAGATCACGGCCGGCACGCTCACGGTCCAGATCGGCCCGTCGCTGGCGGGCACGGTCGTCCAGGACCTCGCGGGCGACGTGCTCAACACCGGATCGTCGCGCGGCGTGCACGGCTCGCTCGGCACGGGCAAGCCCGACGTCGCCGCTCCCGGGACCGGCATCCTCTCCGCCGCGTCCGGCACGGGCAACGAGCCGCAGTCCCTGAGCGGCACGTCGATGGCCACCCCGCACGTCGCGGGCATCGCCGCACTGGTTCGCTCGGCCCACCCCGGCTGGGAGGCCGCGCAGGTCAAGTCGGCCGTGGTGAACACCGCCACGCACGACGTGTTCACGGGGCCCAAGGGGACGGGCACGGCCTACGGGCCGGAGCGCGTCGGCTCGGGTCGCGTCGACGCCCTCGACGCGGTCTCGACCGACACCATCGCGTACAACACGCAGGACCCGGAGCAGACCTCGGTCACCTTCGGCGTCGTGCCGGTCGGCGCGACGACGGTCGTCCAGAAGAAGACCGTCACCGTGAAGAACCTCGGCACGACGAGCGCGGTGTGGAAGACGTCCGTGTCGAAGTCGTCGACCGCGGGCGGCGCCACCATCACCGCGTCGCCGGAGTCCGTCACGCTCGACGCCGGCAAGTCGGCCGTCGTCACGCTCACGCTCACGGCCGACCCGGCCACCTTGAAGCGCGACCTCGACCCGACGTCCGCCGCGATCCAGGCGGGCATCCCGCGGGAGTACGTCGCGGAGGTGTCGGGGCGGCTCGTCCTGAAATCGGGCACCCATGAGCTCCGGGTGCCCCTGCAGGCCGCGCCCAAGCTGGTCAGCGACCTCAAGGCAGCCCCGGTCGCCTTCGCCGACCCGGGCGCCGCCACGGCCGGCCTCGCGATCTCCGGTCGCGGCGTCGCGTCGGGCGGCTGGTACTCGCTGACCTCGCCGCTGATCCTCGGCGCCACGAGCCCCAAGCTCGAGGACGTCCCGGGACTCGTCACCTCGCCGTCGGCCACCGCCGCCGGTGACATCCGGTACGTGGGCTGGGCGTCGACGGCACCGGCGATCGCCGCGGCCGGCGGCGACCCGACCACGGGCCTTCTCGGCATCGGCATCGCGACCGACGGGGAGTGGGCCACTCTCGGCCGCTACGTGATCCCCGTCATCGACATCGACATCGACGGCGACGGCAAGTACGACCTGGAGACGGTGGTGCAGAAGTACAACGCCGCCGCTGACGTCACGATCGCCGCGACGTTCGACTACCTCACCGGCAAGAACCTCGACGTCCAGCTCATCAACGGGTTCTCCGGCAGCGTCGACTCGGGCGTGTTCGACGACAACGTGCTCGTCGCGCCGATCGGCCTGGACTACGCCGGGATCCCGGCCGGTTCCACGCCCACGATCGACGTCTACACGGTGTCCGACTACGCGGCGGCTGACTCCGGCGTGCTCGACACGGCGCCGTCGTTCACGGTGAACCCGTACGACCCGCCGTTCTGGTTCGAGAACGACATCAAGGGCTCGTTCTCCTCGCTCGGCGCCAACGGCAAGACCATCCCGGTCCACAAGGGCACCGGCGCCGCCGACGGCCAGCTGCTGGTGTTCCAGCACCAGAACGCCGACCCGGTCTCGCGGGTGCAGCTGGTGGACGTCACGGTCCCGGTGGCGACGCCGACGACCACGACGCTCACCGTCAACGGCCCGAAGACGGCCGGCAAGGAGCTCACGCTCAAGGCCACCGTCGCTCCCTCCGCGGCCACGGGCACCGTCACGTTCCTCGACGGGACCACGGCGATCGGCTCGTCCCCCGTCTCGGGCGGCACGGCGAGCGCCAAGGTCAAGCTCGGTGGCGGGTCGCACTCGCTGACCGCGTCGTTCGCGCCCGACACCGCGCAGTTCGCGGCGTCCACGTCGGCGGCCGTGCCGGTCGACATCGCGAAGTCGGGCTCGACGACGGCGATCACGCTGTCGAAGAACTCGGCCTCCTACGGCACGCCGGTCACGGCGACCGTCGTGGTCACCGGCTCGTCGGCGGCGCCCACCGGGACCGTGGACATCAAGGAGAAGGGCGTCACCATCGCGTCCGGACCCCTCACCGTCGCCGGGCTCAAGGGCACCGCGACGATCGCCCTGCCGACGGACCTCTCCGCCGGGACGCACCAGCTGACCGCCGTGTACGCGGGCAGCGCGGACGTCAACGGCTCGCAGAGCCAGCGGTCCTTCAAGGTCACCCCGGCGGTGTCCACGGTGTCGCTCTCCGCGTCGTCGTGGACGGTCACCCCGGGCACCAAGGCGTCGGTGACGGTCACCGTGGCGGGTCCGGCCGGCGCGCCCACGCCGACCGGTTCCGTGGCGGTCCTCGTCGGCCTGCAGCGGGTGGCCGTCGTGCCGCTCGTCAACGGCAGCGCGACGGTGACCCTGCCGGCGGCTCAGCGGTCCGCCGTGGTGCTGGCGACCTACAACGGCGACCGCGGGTATCGGCCGTCCGTCGCCGCGCACGCGCTGACCGTCAAGCACTGACGCACGCCACGAGGGCCGCGTCGACCTCCGGGTCGGCGCGGCCCTCGCGCGTCCGGCCGATTCAGCCGCGGCCCGGGTCAAGGCCTGCGGCAACGCCGTCGATAAGGGGGCATGGCAATGTTCCGACGCGCAGCGCGGCCCTCCGACGGGTCGCAGGTCCCGCACCCGCACATGCCCGAGGACGACCACCGCTCCGTGCGGGTCGACCCGCTGAACGCCGCCGAGACCGTCTGGGCGGCTCAGCACCGCGAGATCATCACGGGGCTGTGCTCCGGGACGGTGGACACGCAGTCGCTCGGCGAGCTGTTCGACCGCGTCCAGGCGATCTGGCTCCAGTCCACGGACCGCACGGACCCGGAGTCGCTGGTGCACGCGTTCGGGGTCTCGATCGGTGATCTCGTCGCGCAGCGCGTCCCCGGTCTGGTGTGGGGATCCGCGCACGGCAACGGCGCCGCCGAGCTGGTCCTGACGCACCCGCAGCACGATCTCGTCGTGCTCCCGCTCGCCGCCGTCGCGGCCAGCTGGGGCCGCGCCCCCGTCGGCTGGGTGGCCGAGTACGTCCACGACGCGTCGGGCGGCGCGCTCGCGATCCTGGCGGAGGAACGCCAGACGCACTGACCTTTCGTCAGGTGGGCGCGCGAGGTCCGGACGCTCAGAAGAGCCTGTCGGGCTCCAGGACGGGTGCAGGCGACGCGACCGGCCGTCCGACCTCCACCGGCGCCGCGTTCGCGGGGACGCCGTCGCGCACGCCGCGGGCGGCGATGCCGGCGAGCTCGTCGGCACGCTCGTTGAACTCGTCGCCGCGGTGCCCGCGCACCCACACGAACGTGACCGGCCCCGCGCGGTCGGCGATGGCCTGGTCGATGGACTGGATGAGCGCGAGGTTCTGCACGGGCCCGCCGGCGGCGGTCCGCCAACCCTTGCGCTTCCAGCCGTGGATCCACTCGGACGAGCACTTGATGGCGTACTGCGAGTCGGCCTGGATCACCAGGGGCTCGTCGCCGGGGTGAGAGCGGACGGCCTCGAGGACCGCCATGAGCTCCGCGATCTGGTTGGTGCCGGACGCGTGGCCGCCGCTGGCGCAGGTGCCGTCGTGGTTGGCCCACGCCCAGCCGATGGCCCCGCCGGGGTTGCGCAGGCAGGAGCCGTCCGTGCTGACCGTGATCACGGGACGTGATTCTGCCCTGCCGACGAGGCCGTCCTGCACCCGAACGGGGTCAATCGGTGCACAAGTGCTCACGTGACCCGTCGATCCGGCCGATGTGCACGGTATGACGACGTTCGACGACACGGACCTCTTCACCGACGCGTTCCACGACTTCCGGGGCGTCGGCGACGCCCGACGCCGCTCCGGCTGGTTGACCGCGCTCGTGCTCGTCGCGGCCGCGGCCCTGGTCGCCGGCGGGATGGTCTGGGTCAAGCTGGCTCAGCACACGGCCGCGCTCGTCGACCCGCAGACGACGCTCGCCGCGTTCGCGGACCCGCAGCGCTCGGTCGACGTGGTCGCCGCCGACGACCTGGCCGGCAGCATGATCGACCCGGCTACCACGCGGCTCGTCGCCCACACCGCGGACACCCGCTACTACGCCGGGGTGTCCCGGGCCCACCTGCTCTGCGTGCTGGCGGTGACCACGGGCGAGCTGCCCACCACGAGCTGCACGTCCGCCACCGCCGCCGGGGCCAACCTCACCGTCGACGACGCGCTCCGGATCGTGACAAGAGGACCCGCCCCGGCCGCCGCGGACGGCTGGCACGAGGCGGGTCCCCAGGTGTACCTGAAGGACTGACGACACTCACTCCTGCGGGAGACGCAGTCGTGCACCGAGGGCCGCGGCTCCGATGACGGCACCCGCGCAGGCGAGCACGATGTCCTTGAGCACGTACTGGCCCGTGAGGGTCGGCCCGCCGGCGGGGAACAGCTCGCCGTAGAAGAGCACGATCGGCGACATGATGCCGACCAGCGCCCCGGCCAGGATCACCAGGCCGGTCCGCAGGAACAGCCCCGTGATCAGCGTGAGCCCGATGACGGTCTCCATGATCGCGGTGAGCAGCAGCGCGGCCGTCGGGCCGACGTGGCCCAGGGTCAGTGCGCCGATGGTGCGCTCGGCCAGCTCGGCCGCCGGGCTCATGCCGGGGAAGAACTTCAGGACGCCGAAGCCGAGGAACACCAGGCCGAGGCTGATCCGCAGCGCCGTGATCGAGTGGCGGGCGAGGACCTCGGCGAGCCCCGCCTCGACCCGAGCCACGGCGGCCGGGAGGGCGAGGGTGTTGCTCGGGACGGGGGCCGACGTCTTCGCCGCGGGTCGCGCAGTGGACGTCAGGGTGGGGGCGGAGGACATGGGACGTACCTTTCCGGTCGGACCCCTTGTCGGGGCGCGGTTGCCGGTGGTCTCCGGCGGGACGTGGCTATCGGTCGGTAGCGCACGTCACAGCAGGAGCACAGGTACCGATGTCTGATACGCCCGACTTCCACCCGTTCGGCGCAGTTCACCCGATCGAGTGACGGACGTCAGCCCAGCGCGAGCGCGTCCACCACCCGCTTCACGCTCGACGACAGCCCCCAGCGCTCGGCCAGCGCGACGAGCGCCCCCGCGTCCGCGACGACGTTCGGCAGCCGGTCGTCGACGTCCCCAACGGGCGCGTCCGGGGCCACCCGCACGACCGCGGGCGCGACCTCCAGGTAGGCCGCCGCCTCGACCAGCCGCCTTCGCTGCGTGGCGGTGAGCCCGGCGTCCCCGGCGTCGCGCGCGGCGAGGATCCCGGGCAGCGACCCGTACCGGTGGATCAGCTGCGCGGCGGTCTTCTCCCCGATCCCCGGCACGCCGGGCAGCCCGTCGCTCGGGTCTCCGCGCAGCACGGCCATGTCGGCGTAGGCGGGTCCCGACGGGACGCCGTACTTCTCCTGGAGGAACGCCTGGTCGATCACCCCGAGGTCCCGGATGCCCTTGATCGTGTAGAGCACCCGGACCGGGACGGCGTCGTCGACCAGCTGGAACAGGTCCCGGTCGCCGGTGACGACGTCGACCGGACCCGGGTCCGGGCGCGCGACCTCGCGCGCGACGAACGTGCCGATGACGTCGTCGGCCTCGTAGCCGGGAACTCCGACGCGCGCGATGCCGAGGGCCGCCAGGACGTCGACGATGACCGGCACCTGCGGCGACAGGGTGTCGGGCACCTCCTCGACGCCCGTGGTGCCCGGCACCTCGACCGCGACCCGGTGAGCCTTGTACGACGGGATCGCGTCGACCCGGAACTGCGGCCGCCAGTCGTCGTCCCAGCACATGACGAGCCGCGTCGGCCGGTGCGCGGTGACGAGCGTGGCGATCATGTCGAGCAGGCCGCGGACCGCGTTGACCGGCGTGCCGTCCGGCGCCTTCACCGAGTCGGGGACCCCGAAGTACGCACGGAAGTACAGCGACGCGGTGTCCAGCAGGAGCAGCTTCTCGGAACGTTCGGCCATGGGGGCGAGTCTGGCAGGAAGGGCGGGCATGACGAAGGCCGGTCGGCGTCCCCTCCGACGCCGGCCGGCCTTCGCGCTCTGCTCCCCCGTCAGCCCGCGGCCGAGAAGTCCAGCTGCTCGTCGACCACCGCGACGACGCTCCAGGTGACCCCGTCGGCGTCGGCCAGCTCGTACGTGGGCACCAGCACCGACGCCCCGGTCGGCAGCGTGGTCAGCGCGACGCCCAGGCGGGCCGAGACGAGCGTGACCTGCTGGACGGGCCAGGCGATCGGGCTGCCCGCGACCGGGTTGGCAGGGACGGTGGGGTCCGACGACGGTCCGGCCGACGCCACGGTGTCGTCGGTGGCCCGCATCCCCTCGGCCGCGAGCGGCATCACGCCACCGCCGCCCGTGATCCCGAACCGCGGGTCGCCCAGCCGCGCGACGGCCTCCGTCGGGCTGACCACGTCGTACGACCCGAGCTCGACCATCGGCGCCAGCGGGGCGTACAGCGACTGCACCCCGTCGGCGACGATCGTGGCGCTCGCCGTGATCCCCGTCTGCTGACCGTCGACCACCAGGCTCGCGGTGACGTTGGTGACCTGCGGGCTGGTCGGGTCCGTCGAGGCCGCGTACTGGAACGCCGCGGTGTCGAGGCCCAGCGCCGCGAAGGTGTCCTTCGCCTGCCCGATCGCCGCGTCGCCCGTGGGCGCAGCCTCCGACGTCGTGCACTCGCCCTTGTCGATGGCCGGCTCCGGCATCGCCACCCCGCCCGCCGCGTCGCTCGCCGGTGTCTCGATGCTGTCCGGCGCCGAGCGCACGCAGTTCCACGGGTCCCGCGTCGGGTCGTAGTACGAGAGGCTCGCGAGCCCGTCCGGCGACAGCGACACCGACGGACCCGTGCCGTCGTTGGTGCCGACCGACCACGAGCCGTACTCCTGCCGCGGCTGCCCCGGCACCCCGAGGGCGGTCGCCGCCTGCACGATCGTGTCCTGCGAGAACGTGCCCGCGGCGTCGAAGCCCCACGCGTCACCCGAGCCGCCGTCCGTGGACAGCCCGCTGGCCGTGAACACCGTCCGGCCGCCGTACCAGGGGTACATGAGCTTCGCCGAGTCCGCGGCGCCCGCTGCCATCGACGCGGTCTGCGGCGCGGCCGCGTCCCGACCGTCGTCGGCACCCGCGAGCGAGATCGGCGGCGCCGCAGTGATCGTCTCCGGGTCCGCGGAGCTGTTGAGCCCGTACGCGTAGCTGCCGCCCGCGACCACGGCCACGCCCGCGACCGCCGCGGCGACCGTGAGCCAGCGGGGTGCACGACGGTTCCGGCGGGCGGCGAGCTCGTCGGCCGGGTGGGTCGCCAGGTCGACGTCGGTCCGTGCCGACACCGCCGCCAGCACGCTCGCGAGATCCGGGTCGCTCCCCGCGGCCGGGTCGGCGGCCTGCAGGCGGGCGAACGCGACGTCGACCTCGGGTGTGCTGCCGTCGCTGGTCTCGTGCTCGGTGCGGTCGTCCACGGTCATGCCTCCMGGTCGGCGTGCGGTGCTCTCTACCCCTCTTGTGTGCCCAGGGGTGAGCACCTTGCACGCACGATCAGGCCTCCGTGGCTGCCCAGGCCTCCCGCAGGCGGGCGCGCGCACGGCTGAGCGCCGCATCGGCACCGCCGCGACCGATGCCGAGCACCTCGGCCAGCGCCTCGCCGGTCAGGCCCTCCCACGCATTGAGCAGCAGGATCTGCCGGTCGCGGGCACCGAGAGCACCGAGCACCTCGCGCACCTTCGCGTCCTGCACCGCGCGCATCGCGGGGTCGTCGGCGTCGATCTCGTCGGGGACGTCGCCCACCGGCACCGGCCGCCCCTTGCGCCGGTGGTTCGCGACGACGAACCCCGCCGTCCGGTACAGCCACGGCAGCTCGGCGCCCGCGGGGACGTCGGCGCGGCGGCGCCAGGCGGTCGCGAGCACGTCCGCGGTCAGGTCGTCCGCCTCGTCGCGACCCGCCCGGCGGACGATGAACCGGTGCACGGCCGACGCGTGCTCGCGGACCACGGCCTCTAGCCAGGCGGCGTCGCGGACGGGTTCGCCGTCGCGGCGCGCGTCGATCCCGTCGGGTTCGTCGACGGGCGGGTCGTCGGGCTCGAGGTCCGGCGTACTCGGTGTCCGCGACGGCACGGTGCTCCCAGGTGATGGTGGTCGGGCGAAGGCCTACACCTGCACTCTGTCGCGAGGCACCGCGATCTTGCACCCCCCGGGGTGACGGGTTCCGCTCACCCCACGGCGGCTGCCGCCGATCTCAGAGTCCGTCGGCCACCACGGCGGTGACGCGGAGCCAGGCATCCCGGGTGGTGGTGCTCAGCGCGTCGTAGTCGATGGGTCCGCCGGCGACGAGCGCCTTGTCGTGCGGCACGTCGAGCACCGCACGCGTGAGCGCCCCGAAGTGGGAGCGGAGCCGCTTCTGCAGATCCTTGTCCACCTTCGGCTCCGGCGCGGACAGCACGGTCACCGCGCGGCGCACGGCGTCGTCGTGGCCGGTGGCTCGCAGGGCGTCGAGGGCCCAGGCGGCCGACTGCGCCGTGTCCTCGCGGACGGTCGACACGACGACGATCTGGTCGGCGGCCGCGACGGCTGCCTGCCAGTTCGAGGCCCGCATGTTGTTGCCCGTGTCGATCACCAGGACCCGGTAGAACCGCGAGAGGACCTGGTGCAGCGAGGTGAAGGAGCCCGCGTCGACGGACGAGGCCGACGCGGAGTTCTCGTCGGACGCCAGCACGTCGAACTGCTCGCTGGGCTGCGTGCGCACGAACCCGTCCAGGTCGCCGATCCGGACCGTGCCCGACGTGCCGAGCGCGGGCAGCGCGTTGAGCAGGTCGACGGCGGTCTTGGTGTGGTCGGCGTGCGACGACCGCCACCCGAGCGTGCCGCGCGTCTCGTTGTTGTCCCAGGCGAGGGTGTAGCCGCCGCGCTGCAGCCCGAAGGTCGCCGCCAGCAGCATCGTCGCCGTCGTCTTGTGAGCCCCACCCTTGGGGTTGATGATCACGATCGTCTTCGGGCCGTCGAGGGTCCGGCGCACCGACGCCGAGGCGATGCGCCGACGACGCTCGACCCGTCCGGGCTTCGKGGAGATGCTGCCGAAGGTCAGCCGCCGGACACCCGCCTGCCATCCGTGCTCGGCGGGTCCGCCGGACGCGGCGGGGTGACGCGCGGCCAGGAGGTCGTCCAGCGTCGGGAGAGGCTGTGCGGAGCCCTGGGCGGCACCGGCCGCGACGGGCGGCACGTCGGTCGCGGAGCTGTCCTGCGGCCGTGAGCCGGAGCCCAGCGTCGCCGCAGGCCCGCGCGTGGCGGACGACGATGTCGTCGCCGTCGGCGCCTTCGGAGAGTCGCCGCCGGAGGGCAGCGCCGCGGGAGTCCCGCCCGACGGCGTCGACGTGACCGAGCCGGCCGGCCGGTCCGTCCCCGGGCGGCTCGATGCCGCGGTCGCGCCGACAACGGCAGTGGGTGCAGAGCCCGGTCCGGTTCGGCCCTCGTCCGGCGAGGTCGCTCGCGCGGCCTCGACCGCGGGCGTGCCGTCGCCGGAGGACTCGTCGGCCGGGGAGTCGCTCGTGGTGTCCGACGTCTCGCCAGGCTCGTCGGCCGGCGACCCCGGGGCCTCGTCGACGAGGCCGTCGGGGTGGATCAGCAGCGACCAGACGCCGTCGGGGTCGCGCACCTGCACGGGCACGGGACGGCCCACGGTCCCCGCCAGCTCGGCGATCCGGCTCGTGATGGCGGCGCCGGCCTCGGCGAGGTTCGCCATGCGCACTCTCTCGATGACACCGTCGACCGAGATCTCGCCGGTCCCGTCCTCGCGCACCTCGGCGCGGATGTCGGGCAGTCGGGTCGTCGTTGTCGACGCGTTCTGCCCGTCGGTGCCGTCACTCATGTTCACTCATGGTCTAGTTGCCCCTCGCTCCCAGTAGTCCGCCCCCGAAACTACGCTGCGCGGGACATCCGTGCATCGTCGAACCGCAGGCCAGCGCGCTGGCGGAACGCCGCGGCGATCCGGCTCGGCACCCTGAGCAGGGTCGGACGGAGTCCAATCGTGCCGGACGTGACATCGGGCACCTTCGGACAACCCGGGCGCGTCGACAGCCGGCGTGACCGAGATGCGTCACTCGTCGGTGCGGACCTCGAACCACACGGTCTTGCCCTCGCGATGGGTCTGCGTCCCCCACGCCGACGACAGCGCCTCGACGAGGGCCAGGCCGCGCCCGCTCGGCGCGGTGGGCTCGGGGTGCCCGACGGTCGGGGTGCCGCCGCCGGTGTCGCGGACGCCAACCCGGACGGTGTCGCCGTCGATCCTCACCTGGATCCGCACCGCTCCGGCCTCGGGGCCGTGCACGACCGCGTTCGACACGAGCTCGCCCGTGAGCAGCTCGACGACCTGGTTGGAGGCGCCGCCGACGCCGGCGTCGGCGATGGTCCGCATCACCCAGTGCCGGGCGGCGCGGGGCGCCGAGCGTTCGGCCTCCACGACGAGCTCGCCGTCGACGACCTGCGCGTCTCGACGACGCACGCTCGCAGCGCTCCGGAGGTCTCGCACATCGCCCACCTCACCAGGGTGCCCGACCGCGACCGGTCGTGCCCGGGGGGACGGATCGCGCGTCCGGGTGAACGAGGCCGTCGGGCGTGCGCCGGCGCTCAGCCCTGCTGGCTCACCAGGCCTACGAGATTGCCCTCCGAGTCGCGCACGAACGCGTGCCGCTCGTCGGTCCCGGCGGGTCCGAGGGTGTCGTCCTCGTGCCGGAAGATCACGTGCGGCTCGGACTCGACGACGACGCCTTGGGCGCGGAGACGCTCGACCGTGGCGCCGACGTCGTCGACCCGCAGGTACAGGAGGGCCGACGGCGCACCGGCGTCCAGCAGCAGCCGGACGCCGTCGAGGTCGAAGAACAGCAGACCCGGCGGGTCGAAGCGCGCGGTCGGTGGAGCGCCCAGGAGGTCGGCGTAGAAGGCCCCCGCGCGGTCGAGGTCCTCTGCGTGCTGGGCAACCTGGACGAGTGCCATGCTCACATCCTGCACCCCGGCCCGCGCCGGGGCCCAGGCCCCCACGGCGGGTGTCGCCGCAGGTCGGGCCCATCTGAGGTACCTCAGACCGGTCCGTGGGGGCCTCAGGCGCTCACGACCCCACCTCAGGCACCCCCTGGGTAGAACTGCTCGTCGAAACCAGGTGACCCTCCCGATCCGCCGACCCCCGCCTCACCACCAGAGTCGTCCTTGTCAACGAGAGCCGGGCAGATCGTCCGGCGTACAGAGGAGGACACCATGGCTGACTTCTGGGGACCCGCCCTCGACGCCGAGCTCGCCTACCGTCACGAGCGTCTGTTCACCGCGCTCCGAGGCATCCCGGAGCGGGACGCCGCACACGAGCCGTTCGCCGTCGAGCCCACCGCGGGCCTGGAGGCGACCGCCCGTCCGGACGGCTCGCTGCGGCCCGTGCGCCCGGCGCACCCGCTGGCCACTGCCGCTCGTGGGTGGCTCCTGCGAGGATCTGGGGCATGGCACGTGGCTCGATGAGCACACCCTTCGTCGCCCGCGCGCTGCAGGTCGGCCAGCTGATGCTGGCGCTGCAGCGCGCGGGCGTCGGCGAGCCCACGACCGTCCTGCTCGGAGCGGACGCGGGCGTCGGCAAGACCCGGCTGCTGCGGCACGTCGCGGAGCTGGCGGACGCGGCCGGCGCGACGGTCGTCGTGGCCCACTGCGTCGATCTCGGCGAGATCGGCCTGCCGTACCTGCCGTTCGCGGAGGCGCTGTCGCAGCTCCGCGCGCTCGACCCGGACGCCGTCGACGCGGTGGTCGGCAACCGGCCCGCGCTCGCCCGCCTGCTGCCGGGACCGTCGGGCTCGTCGACGGCCCCCGACGACCAGGCGAACCGCCTCCAGCTCTTCGACGGGCTGGCCGAGGCGTTCGGCGCGGTCGGCGGCCCGGGGCACCCGCTCCTGCTGGTGCTCGAGGACCTGCACTGGGCGGACGCGTCGAGCCGGGACGTGCTGCGCTTCCTGGTCTCGCGCCTGCGGGACCAGCACCTGCTCGTCGTCGCCAGCTACCGCACGGACGACCTGCACCGGCGGCACCCGTGGCGGCCCGTCGCCGCGGAGCTGGCGCGCCACCCAAGGGTCGAGCGCCTCGACCTCGCCCCGTTCACGGACGACGAGCTGCGCGACTTCACGACGGCGCTCAGCGGGACGCCGCTGACCGAGACCACCCTGCGCCGCGTCATCGACCGCTCCGAGGGCAACGCGTACTTCGCCGAGGAGCTGCTGGAGGCGGGGGCCGAGGCCGACGAGCTGCCGTGGTCGCTGGCGGACGTCCTGCGCGCGCGGCTCGAGCAGCTCGACCCGTCGGTCCAGCGCCTCGCGCGCATCGCGTCCGCGGCCGGTCGCCGGGTCTCCGAGCCGCTGCTCCGCGCGGCGGTGGCCGCCGACGGCGACGCCCAGCTCGCAGCGCCGGGGGCGGTCGACGCCGCGCTGCGGGAGGCGGTGGCGCACCACGTGCTCGTCGGCGAGGACTCGCTCATCGCCTTCCGGCACGCGCTGCTGGCCGAGGCCGTGTACGCCGACCTCCTGCCGGGCGAGCAGTCGTCGCTGCACCGCGCCTACCTGCGCGTGCTGCGGGGCGACCCGTCGCTCGGGCCGTCGTCGCAGCTGGCGTCGCACGCCCTGCGCGCGCCGGACCTGCCGACCGCGCTGCTGGCCTCCCTCGACGCGTCCGAGCAGGCGCACGCGGTGCTGGCCCCCGCCGAGGAGCTGCGCCACCTCGAGGTCGTGCTCCGGCTCTGGGAGGCCGTGCCCGAGGTCACGGCGGCGCTGGGTCGCGGCGAGCGTCCGGGGCGGACGGGCACCTCCGCGCGCCAGGGCACGCCCCTGGACCACATCCACATCCTCGTCGAGGCTGCGGCCGCGGCGAGCCGCGCGGGTCAGGTGGACCGCGCGGTGCAGCTGGCCCGATCGGCGGTCGAGGAGACCGCCGGCGACCTGCCCCGCCAGGCCAACCTGCGCACCGGCCTCGCGCGGTACCTGCTGGGGATCGAGAGCATCCACGACGCCCTCGAGCAGTCGTCGCGCGCGCTGGCGGACCTGCCCGACACGCCCACACCCGCTCGGGCCTGGGCGCTCGCCACCTACGCGCGCAGCGCGCTCAACGCGGACCTCGACGCGGAGGCCGAGGCGGCCGCGACGGAGGCCGTCGAGCTCGCCCGCACGGCGGACGCGGCGGACGCGGAGTCGGACGCGCTGACCACGCTCGCGGTGCTCGTGGTCGACGACGAGAGCCGCGCGGCGGAGCTGCTGAAGACCGCACTGGCGCGCGCCCAGGAGGCGTGCGACTACGTCACGGAGCTGCGCACCACGTTCAACCTGGCGAGCAACCGCTACTACGCGGGCGACCTCGACGGCGCCACCCGGGTGACCACCGACGGCATCGAGCGAGCCCGCTCGCTCGGCATGACCTGGAGCGTCTACGGCGTCGAGCTGCACATGTTCACGCACCTCATCCGGTACGTCTCGGGCGACCTGACGTCGGCGCCCATCGGGGCGGTCCCGGACGAGCTCGCCCACACGCTGGTGGCGGTGAGCCTGTACGCGGCCGTGGCCCGGGGGGACGACGACGCCGCCGAGCGCGGCCACGCCCTGGAGCCCGTCTGGCCGCGGGACGGCCTGATCGCGCTGGTCTCGGGCGGCTGCACCATCGACGCCCACACCTGGCGCGGCGAGCTGGACGAGGCCATCACGCTGGCGCTGCGCCTCCTGGAGCACCTGTGGCGGGCGTGGTCCGACTACTTCCTCGGCGGCATCTGGCTGGTCGCGCTCGCGCTCGGTGCCCTCGCGGACGCGGCCGCGCAGGAGCGGCTGCTGGGTCGGGACGTCTCGGAGCGTCTCGCGCTGGGCGACCGGCTGCTCGAGCGCGCCGCGACGACGGCGGAGCGGGGACGTCCACGCGGCGGCCGGCTCGGGCCCGAGGGGCGGGCATGGCTGGCGCGGGCGCACGCCGAGCACTCGCGGCTGACCGGGGTCAACGACACCGAGCTCTGGCGGGCGACCGTGACCGAGTTCGACTACGGCTACCGCTACGAGGTCGCGCGCAGCCGGTTCCGGCTGGCGGAGGCACTGCTGGAGGGTGGCAACCGGGAGGCGGCCCTGCGGGAGGCCGGGCTCGCGCTGAGCGAGGCCGACGCGATGGGCGCGGTTCCGCTCGCGACCGCCGTGCGGGGGCTCGCGCGCCGCGGGCGGCTCGACCTGCCGGGCGTCCGGGTCGGGGGCTCCGACGTGCTGACCGCGCGCGAGGCCGAGGTCCTGGCCCTCGTCGCGCAGGGCCTGTCCAACCGGCAGATCGGCGAGAAGCTCTTCATCTCGGGCAAGACCGTCTCGGTGCACATCTCGAACCTGCTGGCCAAGCTCGGCGTCTCGGGGCGCGCCGAGGCCGTCTCGGTGGCGCACCAGCGGGGGCTGATCGGTGCGGGCTGAGCGGGTACGGCCCATGGGCGCGAGCCCGGACCAGCGCCTAGGTTGAGCAGCATGTCTCCGTCGAAGACTCCCGCGGTCGAGCTCGAGGTGCGCGGCCGGACGGTCCGCGTGAGCAGCCCGGACAAGGTCTACTTCCCGGAACGCGGGCTGACCAAGCTCGACGTCGTCCAGTACTTCGTCGCCGTCGGCGACGGCATCCTGGGCGCGCTGCTCGACCGTCCGACCACCCTGGAGCGCTGGCCCAAGGGGGTCTTCGAGGGCGCCAAGCTGGCCACCCGCATGGACTCCACGGGCGACGCGTTCTACCAGAAGCGCGTGCCGCAGGGCGCGCCCGAGTACGTGAAGACCGCCCGGATCTCGTTCCCCAGCGGCCGCACGGCGGACGAGGTCGCGCCGAGCGAGCTGGCGGTGGTGGCGTGGGCCGCCAACCTGGGCACGCTGACGTTCCACCCGTGGCCCGTGGTCGGCGACGACGTCGACGCCCCCGACCAGATCCGCATCGACCTCGACCCCCAGCCCGGCACCGACTTCTCCGACGCGGCCCGCGTCGCGCCGCGGGTGCGTGAGCTGCTCGCGGAGCACGGCATGGAGGGCACCCCGAAGACGTCGGGCGGGCGCGGCATCCACATCTTCGTGCCTATCGAGCCGCGCTGGTCGTTCGTCGACGCCCGGCGCGCGACCATCGCGTTCGGCCGTGAGCTGGAGCGGCGCATGCCCTCCGAGGTCACGATGAAGTGGTGGAAGGAGGAGCGGGGCGCCAAGATCTTCGTCGACTACAACCAGATGGCGCGCGACCGCACGATCGCCTCGGCGTACTCGATCCGCACCAACCCGCGCGCGACGACGTCGGCACCGCTGCGCTGGGACGAGGTCGCTGACGTGCACCCGAACGACTTCGACGTCACGACGATGCCCGCCCGGTTCGCCGAGGTGGGCGACCTCTTCGCCCCGCTGGTGGCGCACACCGCGCCGCGGTACTCGATCGAGTCGCTGCTGGAGCTCAGCGACCGGCAGGAGTCCGACCACGGCGAGGGCGACCTGCCGTACCCCCCGGAGTACCCGAAGATGCCGGGCGAGCCCAAGCGCGTCCAGCCGAGCAAGGACCGTGACCGCCCCCGCTGAGCCCTCGGGCGCGATCGTCTACGCGTCCGGGCGTGGGCGCTGGGTGGTCTTCGCGACCGTCCTCGGGTCCGCGATCGCGTTCATCGACGCCACGGTGGTCACCATCGCGCTGCCGACGATCGCGGAGGACCTCGACGCGTCGACGGCCGACCTGCAGTGGACCGTCAACGCGTACGCCCTGACGCTCGCCGCGTTCCTGCTGCTCGGCGGCTCGCTCGGGGACCGGTTCGGTCGGCGCAAGGTGTTCCTCGTCGGCGTCGTCTGGTTCGCGGTCGGGTCGCTGCTCTGCGCCGTGGCGCCGACGATCGGGCTGCTCAACGTGGCGCGCGCGCTGCAGGGGGTCGGCGGCGCGCTGCTCACCCCGGGCTCGCTGGCGATCCTGCAGTCGACCTTCAGCGGACCGGACCGGGGGCGTGCGATCGGCGCGTGGTCCGGGCTGGGCGGCATCGCGGGGGCCCTCGCGCCGTTCCTCGGCGGCTGGATCGTCGAGGTCACCACGTGGCGCTGGATCTTCGGCATCAACCTGCCGCTCGCCGCGATCGTGGTCGCCGTGACCGCCCGGCACGTGCCGGAGAGCTCGGACCCCAAGGCGGTGAAGAAGCTCGACATCGCCGGCACGGTGCTCGGCGCGCTCGGTCTGGCTGGCCTGACGTACGGGTTCACGGTGTGGACCGAGCGCGGCACGCCGGACGCGCTCGTCGTCGGCGCGCTCACGTTCGGCGTCGTCGCCCTGGTCGCGTTCGTCATGGCAGAGTCGCGCGCCGCCGCTCCCCTCCTGCCCCCTGCCCTCTTCCGGTGGCGCCCCTTCGCCGGCACCAACGCCGCGACCCTGCTCATCTACGCCGCGATCTCGGGGCTGTTCTTCTTCCTCGTCGTGACCCTCCAGGTGGTCGCCGGCTACTCGCCGCTGGCCGCCGGCCTGGCCCCGCTGCCGGTCACGGTGCTCATGCTCCTGCTGTCGCCGCGGGCCGGGGAGCTGAGCACGATCATCGGCCCCAAGCTCCCGATGACGATCGGCCCCGTGGTGTGCGCCGTCGGCGCGGTCATGCTCACCGGCATCGGTACCGACTCCCCCTACCTCACGCACGTGCTCCCGGGCGTGGTGGTCTTCGGGCTCGGGCTCTCCGCGACCGTCGCGCCACTGACCACGACCGCGCTCGCCGCCGCGCCCGACCACCTGGCGGGCGTGGCCAGCGGCGTGAACAACGCCGTCGCCCGCGTCGCCGGCCTGCTCGCGATCGCGGTCCTGCCTCTGCTGGCCGGCGTGGGCTCGTCGCTGACCGACGCCTCGACCCTGCATGCCGCCAACCGCACCGCGATGCTCGTCTGCGCAGCCCTGCTGGCCGCCGGCGGGGTCGTCTCGCTGGTCACCGTGCCGTCAACAGCGGACGCGGTGCGACCGGGGGCCGTGAGCTGACGGCTCAGACCTTCCACACCGGGTCGTCGAGCGGGTCGGTCCGGTCCACGACGAGCGCCGCGACGGTCGAGTCCGCATCGCCGTAGGTCACCAGCGGGACCTCCTTGCGTCCCAGGTACATGTCCTGCACCGTGCCGAGCCCCTCCAACCCCGCCAACGTCCGTGACACCGGGATCGAGCGGCGGGCGCCCAGCACCACACGCCACACCAGGGCCGCGCAGAACAGCGCGTAGAAGCCGAGGACCACGAACGTCGCGAGCGTGGAGCCGCTGAAGATCGACCAGACGAACAGGGCGAGCAGCGCGAGGACTCCCTCGACCACCGACCACGCCTTGACGCCCACGCCGCACCTCCCTTGGTAGYGGCAGCGTCCCACGGCCGGGGCGGCGGCGAAAGGCCTGGTCAGCCCACGTACTCGAAGTGCCAGTACTCCGGGTTGGAGCCGGTGCGGCCGGCCCACGACGGCGACGTCCACCCGTACGCCGGACCGTGCGCGACCAGCCAGCTGCGCTGCGGGGTGTCCCATCCGTACTCGCAGGGGAGCTCGGGCACGTCGAGCGCGAGGCCGGTGCCGTGCGTCGACGTCCCGGGCTTCGCGGCGACGGTGCCGAGGGCCGCCCGCATGGCCACCTGGGTGTCGTAGTCCCGGTACGTCAGGTCGAGGTCGAGGTGGTGGCCGAACGCCGAGCGGAACGCGGCGTCGAGCCGCTCGAGCGCGGCCGCGGCGGCGTTCTTCAGGTAGTACGGCGTGCCGTGCGGGTCGACGTCCCACGAGATCGCCGTCAGCGCCTCGGGGGGCAGCTTGCCGTTCGAGCCGTCGCCGCCCACGGTCGCCGGCGACGTGTAGAACGGCGGACCGGAGTACGTCGTCTCGCAGGAGGGGTCCGAGCCCGTCGCCGGCGGTGCGGCGGGCTTGGCCGCCGGCTTCGCAGGTTCTTTGGGCGTRGCGG
>NZ_JBFUAI010000033.1:0-22565 GCF_056406355.1 Cellulomonas sp. P1_C4
GCCCTCGGTCGCKATCTCCCACTGCTCTCGCAGCCGGCCGACGACGAGCTCGACGATCGCGGCCCGGCGGGCGATGCCGTCGGCCCCGGGTCCGGTCAGCCCGGCAGCGAGCTCGAGCCGTTCGACGCGGAGGTCCCGCACCCCGATCGCGGGGTGCGGGACCTCGGGCGACCCGTTCGCGGCCACGCCCCCCGCGGGCGGCCGTTCCTGTGTCATGTGTGGCGGTCGACCGTCCTGATCAGAGGGCGTCGTCGCCGTGCTCGCCGGTGCGGACGCGAGCCACGTCCTCGACCGGCACGACCCAGACCTTGCCGTCGCCGATCTTGCCGGTCTGCGCGGCGCGGACGATCACGTCCGTCACGCCCACCACGTCCTCGTCCGAGACGAGCACGTCGATCTTGACCTTGGGGACCAGGTCGACCGTGTACTCGGCCCCGCGGTAGACCTCGGTGTGACCGCGCTGACGGCCGTAGCCGCTCGCCTCGCTCACGGTCAGACCGCGCACGCCTGCTGCCTCGAGCGCCGACTTCACATCGTCCAGCCGGTGCGGCTGGATGACCGCCGTCACGAGCTTCGTCATCACTTCACCTCCGTCACGACACGGGCGCCGACGCCCAGCGTCTCGTATGCGGTCTCAGCGTGCACAGCCAGGTCGATCCCGCTGACCTCGACCTCGTCGGACACCCGCAGACCGATGGTCGCCTTGAGGATGGACGCGATGACGTAGGTCGCCGTGAAGCTGAACAGCACGGCGCAGCCCGCGACGATGGCCTGGGTGGCGAGCTGCGTGAGCCCGCCCCCGTAGAACAGGCCGTTCATGGCCCCGTCCGGGTACCAACCACCGTTCTGGTCGGTAGCGAAGAAGCCGATCAGGAGCGTTCCGACGAGACCGCCGACGGCGTGGACGCCGACGACGTCGAGCGAGTCGTCGAAGCCGAACTTGAACTTCAGACCGACCGCCAGGGCGCAGAGCACGCCTGCAACGAGCCCGACGGCGATCGCACCCCACGTGTCGACCGCCGCGGCGGCCGGGGTGATGGCGACCAGGCCGGCGACGACGCCCGACGCCGCACCGAGCGAGGTGGCGTGACCGTCACGCAGCTTCTCCGTGGCGAGCCAGGCGAGCATCGCGACGCACGTGGCGAGCATGGTGTTGAGCCAGGCGCGACCGGCCGTGCTGTCGGCACCGAACTCCGAGCCGGCGTTGAAGCCGAACCAGCCGAACCACAGGAGAGCGGCGCCGAGCATGACGAACGGCAGGTTGTGGGGCCGCATGGGCTCCCTGGGCCAGCCCTTGCGCCTGCCCAGCAGGATCGCGATCGCCAGGCCGGCCACACCGGCGTCGATGTGGACCACGGTTCCACCCGCGAAGTCGATCGGCGTCGAGAGCCCCTCGGTGATGCCCGTCGCGCTGAGCAGGCCACCACCCCACACCCAGTGCGCCAGCGGCATGTAGACGACCGTGACCCAGATGGCCGAGAAGATCAGCCACGCGCTGAACTTCATGCGGTCGGCGATCGCCCCGGAGATGAGCGCGACCGTGATGATCGCGAACGTCGCCTGGTAGCCCGCGGCCACGAGGAAGGGCACACCGGTCGACGCCATCAGGCTGTCGTCGTCGGTGAAGCCCTGCAGGCCGAAGTACGTGAACGGGTTGCCGAGCCAGCCGCCGCCGAGGTCAGGTCCGAACGTGCCCGAGTACCCGTAGAGCACCCAGATGAGCCCGACGACGCCGATCGCCGCGAAGCTCATCATCATCATGTTCAGGACGCTCTTGCCGCGCACCATGCCGCCGTAGAAGAACGCCAGCCCCGGCGTCATCAGCAGCACGAGCGACGCGGCGGTGAGCATCCACGCCGTGTTCCCGCTGTCCAAAGCGAATTCCATCGAGATCGCCTCTCCACTCGCCAGCCGGGGGTGGCTGGTCGGGATTACAGTCGAGGAGGCGGGTTTCGGACATGCACGAGAGGCGTTACGACGACGTGACAAACCTCACCGTCAGGTAAACGTTCCGTTTCGTGGTGATCGGCCGTCCAGGTCAGGCACGACCGCGCCAACACCGGCTCATCCCCGGTGCCCGTGGTCGGGGCGAACCTGCGCTCCGCTACGGGCGCGTGCCGCTGCGCGACTCCGCCCTCGTCGCTGGCGCGACCCACACCCTCCGCTGCGCTCCGGTTCACCCCTCGAGCCCACGGTCGGGGCGAACCTGCGCTCCGCTACGGGCGCGTGCCGCTGCGCGACTCCGCCCTCGTCGCTGGCGCGACCCACACCCTCCGCTGCGCTCCGGTTCACCCCTCGAGCAGCGCGTCGACGAAGGCTTCCGGGTCGAACGGCGCCAGGTCGTCGGGGCCTTCGCCGAGGCCAACGAGCTTCACCGGCACGCCCAGCTCGCGCTGCACCGCGACGACGATGCCGCCCTTGGCGGTGCCGTCCAGCTTGGTCAGGACGATGCCCGTCACGCCGGCGACCTCGCTGAAGACGCGGGCCTGGTTCAGACCGTTCTGGCCGGTGGTCGCGTCGAGGACCAGGAGCACCTCGGAGAGCGGCGCCTCGCGCGTGATGACCCGCGTGATCTTGCCCAGCTCGTCCATGAGGCCGGCCTTGTTCTGCAGGCGCCCAGCGGTGTCGACGAGCACGACGTCGATCCCCTCGGCGCGGCCCTGACGCACGGCGTCGAAGGCGACGGCGGCGGGGTCGGCGCCGTCGCGGTCCGACCGGACGGTGTGCACGCCGACCCGGGAGCCCCAGGTCTGCAGCTGGTCGGCCGCCGCCGCGCGGAACGTGTCCGCGGCGCCCAGCACGACGGTGCGGCCCTCGGCGACGAGCACGCGCGCGAGCTTGCCGACCGTCGTCGTCTTGCCGGTGCCGTTGACGCCCACGACGAGGACGACCGCCGGGACCGCGGAGCCGTCGTCCGCCGCGCCGGGCGCGGTGTTCAGGCTGCGGTCGAGCGACGGGTCGACGAGTGCGAGCAGCTGCTCGCGCAGCAGGGCGCGCACCTGCGCGGGGTCCTTGAGCCCCTCGACCCGGACGCGCGTGCGCAGGGCGTCGATGAGCTCGCCGGACGGTCCCGCGCCGACGTCCGCCAGGAGCAGCGTCTCCTCGAGCTCGTCCCAGTCGTCCTCCGTGAGGTGGTCCTTGGACAGCACGGCGAGAAGCCGTGCACCGAGCGGGGAGCCGGACCGGGCGAGCCGGCCGCGCAGCCGGGCGAGCCGCCCCGCGACCGGCGCGGGGACCTCGAGCTCCGGAGCGGCTTCGGCCTCCTCGGGCAGGACCTCCTCGGGGACGGTCTCCGGGAAGGTCGGTGCCTCGGTCGCGCTCTGCGCCTCGGGGGCCGGCGCGGGGCTCGGTACGTCGACCTCGGGCGGCGCCACCTCGTCGGTGGTCGAGCCGCGGCGTCGCCGGACGAACACGGTCGCCAGCGCGACGACGATGGCCGTCGGGATGCCGGCGGCCAGGAGGATCTCGAGCGTCTCGTTGGTCACCGGGACAGTCTGTCGGGCGTCGGGCCGCCGAAGCGAACCGACGCGTCAGCCGGACCTCGCGGGTCCGGCCGTCGAGGGCTCAGCGGCCGTGGTTCCCGGGGAGGACGCCGACGGCCTTGTCGCGCGCCCGCTGCAGTGTGGCGGCGAGGTCGTCGACCTGCAGGTACGCCTCGCCCTCGTCGACCGTCTCGCGCAGGAACTGGGCCAGCGACATGTCGACGGGCTCCGCGGAGGCGGCCGCAGCGGCGGCGCGCTGGTCGGCGTCGGGATTCTTCCGGGCCGCCCAGCCCGCGCGGAACGCCTGGAGCGGGGACTCGCCCTTGTCCCGGGTCGAGCTGGACACGCTCGCGGCGAGCAGGACACCGGCGGCGACGAGGAGAGCAAGAACGATCGCGACGAGGATGGCCATGCGACCAGTGTCGGCGCCGAACCTGGACGCGCGGACACCCCACGCACAGGGAACGGCAAACCGCACACAATCTCCACACGCCGGGCGGCGCGCCAGCACGGCACGGCGATGGCGCCGCGTCAGACGGCGACGTCCTCGCGCATCCGCTGGCTGATGACGGTGGTGACGCCGTCGCCGCGCATGGTCACGCCGTACAGGGCGTCGGCGATCTCCATGGTCCGCTTCTGGTGGGTCACGACGATGAGCTGCGAGTCCTCCTGGAGCTCGCGGAAGATCTCGAGCAGCCGGCCCAGGTTGGCGTCGTCCAGGGCGGCCTCGACCTCGTCCATGACGTAGAACGGGCTGGGCCGCGCCTTGAAGATGGCCACGAGCAGCGCGACGGCGGTCAGCGACCGCTCGCCACCGGAGAGCAGCGACAGCCGCTTGACCTTCTTGCCGGCGGGGCGCGCCTCGACCTCGATACCCGTGGTGAGCATGTTGTCGGGGTCGGTGAGCACGAGCCGGCCCTCGCCGCCGGGGAACAGCCGCGGGAACACGACGTCGAACGCGGCGGCGGTGTCGCGGTAGGCCTCGGCGAACACCTGCTCGACGCGCTCGTCGATCTCCTTGACGATCTCGAGCAGGTCCGCGCGGGACTTCTTCAGGTCCGCCAGCTGCTCGACCAGGAACTGGTGGCGCTCCTCGAGCGCGGCGAACTCCTCGAGCGCGAGCGGGTTGACGCGGCCGAGCAGCGAGAGCGCCCGCTCGGCGGCCCGGAGCCGCTTCTCCTGCTGCTCCCGCACGTAGGGGACGGCCGTCGGGGCCTCGGGGTCGACCTCGGCGCCCGGGACCAGGATCACKGGGACGTCCTGGTGCGGCCCGTACTCGTCGAGCAGGACGGTCGGGTCGAGGCCCAGGTCGTCGACGGCGCGCGCCTGGAGCGCCTCGATCCTGAGCCGCTGCTGGGTGCGGGCGACCTCGTCGCGGTGCGCGACGTCGGTGAGCTGGGCGAGCTCAGCGGCCCGGACGTCGACCTCGGCCCGCGCCGCGGTGACGGCGCGGTCCCGCTCGCCCCGGGCCGTCTCCGCCGCGTCGCGTTCGGCGGACGCGCGCCGCAGCGACTCGTCGAGGACGACGAGCGCCTGGTTGGCACCGTCGCGCACGGCCTGCGCGACCGTGGCCTGCCGCGACCGGGCGCGCTCGCGCTCGGCGGCACGCTCGCGGGCGACGCGCTCGGTCCGGGCGGCGCGCTCGAGCGACTCGGCGCGGCCGGAGAGGGCCCGCGCACGTTCCTCGCCGGTGCGCAGGGTGAGGCGGGCCTCGGTCTCTCGGGCACGCGCGCCCGCGGCCAGCTCGGCCAGCCGATCGCGCCGGGCGCTGCCCTCGACGATCGCCGCCTMGCTCTCCGCGGGCTCGATCTCGGCGGCGGCGAGGCGCTCGGTGAGCTCGGCCAACTGGGCGCTGTCGTCCTCGAGCGTGCGGGAGGCTGCCTCGAGGGACTGCTGGAGCCGGGCGGCCTCGGCGTTCGCGGCGCGGGCAGTCGAGCCGAGGTGGCCCAGCTGCTCGGCGACGGCGGCGAGCGCGGCGTCGGACTCGTTGAGGCGGTCGAGCGTCGCCTCGTGCGCCGCGCGGGCCGCTGCTTGGGCCTCGGTGGCGCCGACGAGCTCGAACCGCACGCGCTCGGCGTCGGCCGTGGCCTGCGCGACGCCGGCCCGTGCCTGGTCGAGCGCGGACTGCAGGTGCAGGGCGCTGGGCGCGGTGGCCGATCCGCCGGACGCGCGGTGGCGGGACAGCACGTCGCCGGTGCGGGTGGCGACGACCAGGTCGGGGCGGGCGGCGACGATCGCGCGGGCTGCGGCGAGGTCGTCGACCACGACGACGTCAGCCAGCAAGGTCTCGACGGCTGCGCGCACGTGCTCGGGTGCCCGCACGAGGTCGACGGCGCGGGCGGCGCCGGCGGGGACGTCGGACAGCAGGTCTGCGGGGGTGGACCCGCCGCTGACCAGGAGCGTCGCACGGCCGGCGTCCTCGGTGCGCAGGTAGCGGATGGCGTCGACGGCGGCGTCCACGGAATCGACGGCGACGGCATCGGCAACCGCCCCGAGCGCGGCGACGATGGCCTCCTCGTTCTCCGGGTCGACCGCCAGCAGCGCCGCCACCGAGCCCACCAGGCCGGGCTGGCCGTCCGCCGCGAGGAGCGCCCCGACGCCGTCCTTGCGCGTGAGGCTGAGCTCGAGGGTCTCGGCGCGGGACTCCAGCGCGGCGCGCTCGCGCTCAGCGGCGCTCAGCTGCTCCTGCAGCGCGCCCAGCCGCTCGCTCGCCCGCTCGAGGGCCTCGACGGCCGCCTCGTGCTCGGCGTCCAGCCCTTCCTCGCCCTCCTCGACGCCCGCGACCTGCGACTCGAGGACCGCGAACTGCGTCGTGGCCTCCTGGCCGCGGTGCTCGGCCGCGGCMAGCGACTCGCGCAGGCGCCCGAGCTCCGCCTGCGTCGCCTCGACGCGGCTCCGCCGGGCGGCCACCTGACMGGCCAGGCGGGCGACGCCCTCGCGACGGTCGGCGGCACCCCGCAGCGCCGTGGCGACCTGCTTCTCGGCGCCGACGGCCTCGGCCTCGGCGTCCTGGCGAGCGACGACCGCGGCCTCGAGAGCCGCGCGCCCGATCTCGACCTCGGYGGCCAGCTCGGCCTCCGCCGCCCGCACGCGCTCGGCCTGCGCGGCGAGGTCGTCAGGGTCGGAGCCGCCCGTGCGCTCCGGTCCGGCGCTGCCGAGCAGGCGGACCCGGTCGGCGGCCAGGGAGGCCGTGCCGCGCAGCCGCTCGCGCAGGGACGACAGCCGGTACCAGACCTCGCTGGCCTCGCTCAGCGCCGGCGCTGCCTCGGCGGCCTCGCGCTCGAGGGTGGCCAGGCGGGCGCGGGTGGCGGCGAGGGTCGCCTCGACCTCCTCGCGACGGGCGCGCAGCGCGCTCTCGTCGGCGATCTCCTGCTCGAGCGTGGATGTCAGCTGGGCGAGGTCGTCGGCCAGCAGCCGGGCGCGGGCGTCGCGCAGGTCCGCCTGGACCACTGCGGCCTTGCGGGCGACCTCCGCCTGCCGGCCGAGCGGGCCGAGCTGGCGACGGATCTCGCCCGTGAGGTCGGACAGGCGCGTGAGGTTGGCCTGCATCGCCTCGAGCTTGCGGAGCGCCTTCTCCTTGCGCTTGCGGTGCTTGAGGACGCCCGCGGCCTCCTCGATGAAGCCGCGGCGCTCCTCGGGGGTCGCGCGCAGGACCGCGTCGAGCTGGCCCTGGCCGACGATGACGTGCATCTCCCGGCCGAGACCGGAGTCGGACAGCAGGTCCTGGATGTCGAGCAGGCGGCAGCCCTGGCCGTTGATCGCGTACTCCGAGCCGCCGTTGCGGAACAGCGTCCGCGAGATGGTGACCTCGGAGTACTCGATCGGCAGCGCGCCGTCGGAGTTGTCGATGGTGAGCGCCACCTCGGCCCGGCCGAGCGGCGGCCGGCCGGACGTGCCGGCGAAGATGACGTCCTCCATCTTGCCGCCGCGCAGCGACTTGGCCCCCTGCTCCCCCATCACCCAGGCCAGGGCGTCGACGACGTTGGACTTGCCCGAGCCGTTGGGCCCGACCACGCAGGTGACGCCCGGCTCGAAGTTCAGGGTCGTCGCCGAGGCGAACGACTTGAACCCCCGCAGGGTGAGGGTCTTGAGGTGCACCCACGAAGCCTAAGGTGCGTGCACCCCTCCTCCTGGGAGGCTGACGTCAGAGCGCAGGGAACCAGAGGGCGATCTCGCGCGCGGCGGACTCCTCCGAGTCCGAGCCGTGCACCAGGTTCTGGATCACCTTGAGGCCCCAGTCGCGGCCCAGGTCGCCGCGGATGGTGCCCGGCGCCGCGACGGTCGGGTCGGTGGCGCCCGCCAGCGAGCGGAAGCCCTCGATCACGCGGTGCCCCTCGGCCACGACGGCGAGCACCGGTCCGGAGCGCATGAACTCGATCAGCGGCGTGAGGAACGGCTTGCCGGTGTGCTCGGCGTAGTGCTCGGCCAGCAGGGCCTCGGAGGCCTCGCGCAGCTCGACGGCGACGAGGGTGTAGCCCTTGGCCTCGATGCGGCGCACGACCTCCCCCGACAGTCCGCGGCGGACGCCGTCGGGCTTGACGAGGACGAGGGTGCGCTGCGTGGCGGGTGCGTCAGTCATGGGCGAAACACTAACCGGGTGTCAGGGCCCGACCGCACCCGGGTGGGCGGCGTCGTACTCCGCCCGCTCGCGGTCGATCCGGCCCCCCAGCCGCAGGGCTACGACCCAGAGCACGACGAAGATGACCCCCACCGCGAACATCATGGGGATGGCGAACCCGCCGGCCAGCACGAACACCTGCACGATCGAGCCGGCCAGGTAGCCGCCCGGCCGGGAGACCATCCCGGACAGCAGGATCAGGACCAACGACAGGCTCCCGCCGACCCACCAGATGGTGGACACGGGGGCGAGCCGCAGGCCGTACGCCACGAGCGTCGCGAAGAACACCAAGATGGCCTCGAGGACGAGGATCGTCTGGGCGAACTGGGGTTTCGCGGGACGCTTGCGGCGCACGGCCTGGCCGTCCGGGACGGTGGAGCTCATCGGGTCAGGTTACCGGCGGGCCGGTGCGTCGACGTCGTCGGGGGCACCGTCGCGCTGGGTCGGGAGCTCGTCGTGCACGGGCCCGGAGAGCTCGTCCAGGACGACCGCACCGTCGATCGTCTCGGTGGGCGCACCCGAGCCGTCGGCCGCGAGGGCCTCGCCACGGGCGACCATGCCGGCCACGTCGGAGAGCTTGACCTCACGCAGGAAGAGCGAGAGCACGAAGCCCACCGCGATGACGGGCACGAGGTACCAGAACGACGGCGCGAGCGCGTTGGTGAACGCGTCGATGACGCCGGTCTTCACGGGCTCGGGCAGCGCCTGCACCGCGGCGGGCGTCAGGCTCGAGGCGTCGCCACCCGAACCCGCGGGCGCCCCGGCGAAGACTCCCGCGAGGTTGTCCGCCAGCTTGGTGGTGAACATGGTGCTGAACAGCGCCGTGCCGACGGCCGCGCCGATCTCCCGGAAGAAGTTGTTCGTGCTGGTCGCGGTCCCGATCTCGTGCGGGTCCACCGAGTTCTGCACGGCGAGGACGATCGTCTGCATGACCAGGCCCATGCCGGCGCCGAGCACGAAGATCATGGCGCCGAAGAGCCACATCGACATGTCGCCCGTGATCTGCGTGAGCCACGCGACGCCGGCGGTGGTGATGGCCAGGCCGACCACCGGGAAGATCTTGTAGCGGCCGGTCTTCGTGATCGCGATGCCGGAGCCGATCGCGGTGAACATGACACCGACCATCATCGGGAGCAGCAGGAAGCCGGACTCGGTGACGCCCGCGCCGGTCGACATCTGCAGGAACGTCGGCAGGAAGGCCAGGGCGGCGAACATGCCCATGCCGAGGATGAGGCCGATCGCGGTGGCGATGGTGAAGGTCGGGTTCTTGAAGAGGCGCAGCGGCAGGAGCGGCTCCTGCGCGCGGAGCTCGACCATGATGAACGCGGCGATGGAGACCAGCGTGCCGATCACGAGCGCGAGCAGGGCCGGGTTCGACCAGTCGTAGCCGCGGTTGCCGGTCCAGCTGCTCCAGCTGGTCGCCAGCACGAGGCCCGACGTGGCGGCGACCATGAAGAAGATGCCGGCGACGTCGATCTTCTTGCCGGAGCGGTGCGAGGGCAGCTTGAGCGTGAACCACGCGATGCCGAAGGCCGCCAGGCCGATGGGGATGTTGAGCCAGAAGCACCAGCGCCAGTCGGCGTGCTGCGTGAAGAAGCCACCCAGGAGCGGGCCGATGACGGCCGAGATCCCGAACAGCGCACCCATCGGGCCCATGTACTTACCGCGGTCCTTGGCGGGCACGATGTCGGCGATGATCGCCTGCGACAGGATCATGAGACCGCCGCCGCCCAGGCCCTGCACGCCGCGCCAGAACACGAGCTCGCCGAACGACTGGGCGAACCCGGCACCCGCGGACGCCACGGTGAACAGGCCGATGGCGACGAGGAACGGCCAGCGCCGACCCCACAGGTCACCGAACTTGCCGTACAGCGGCATGACGATCGCGATCGCCAGGATGTAGGCCGTGACGACCCAGCCCTGGTGCTCGACGCCGTTCAGCTCGCCGACGATCGTCGGCATCGCCGTGCCGACGATCGACTGGTCGAGCGACGACATGAACATCCCGGCCATGAGCGCGCCGAAAATGAGCCAGACGGTCTTGGGGGTGAGGACGATCAGCGGCTTGTCGGCCGCTGGTGCCTCGGGTGCTGCGGTGGCCATGCGGGAAACCTCGTTCGTGAAGGGGTGGTGGGCGGGGAGCGTCAGTCGATGAGGATGGATCGGAGCTCGGCGACGACCGCGGTCAGGTGCTCGTCGGGAGCGGCGGAGCCGCCCCGTTGCTGGTCCATGTCCCAGTGCAGGAACGTCGCGTGCGTGAGGAAGAGGAGGACGGAGCCGACCATCTCGGGCGAGTGCGTCGGATCGTCGCCGAGACGGCGCTCGACGAGTGCCGAGAGCTGACCCTTGTGCTGCTCGAACCAGGACAGGTGCCGGGCGAACAGCCGCGGCTCCTTGCCGGCCAGCTCGAGCGCGCGGGCCATGCGCTCACGGCCGATGGGCGGGTCGCTGAGGAACGAGCTGACCAGCGCCTGCAGGTCCGACATGAGGTGCCCGGTGGGACCGCCCGCGGCGAACACGTCCGCGGCCGCCGACTCGAGCGGCCACGGCGTGTGGCCGAGCACGGCGTCGTCCTTGGTCTCGAAGTAGTTGAAGAACGTCCGGACGGAGACGCCGGCCTCCTCGCAGATCGCGTCGACCGTGACCGCGTCCAGGCCGTGCTCGGCGACGAGGCGGTGGGTGGCGTCGATCAGCGCCTCGCGGCGCGCGCGCTTCTTGCGCTCACGCAGCCCGAGCGCGGGCGCGTCGACGATGGAGTTCTGCACGAGGTGCAACTTTACATGAACTGCAACTTTGGGTTGGACGCGCGTTCATGTGCGGCCGCCCACACTCGTCAGACCTCGCCGAAGCCACCCTCGACGGCTGCCACCAGGGCGTCCCGCGCCTGCTCGGCCTGCGCGCCCTCCGCCTCGATCGTCAGCTCCACGCCCTGCTTCGCGCCCAGCTTCATGAGCTCGAGCACGCTGGCCGCGTTCGCGCCGTTGACCCGCACCTTGGCGTCGTAGGCGGCGAGCATGCGCGCGACCACCGCCGCGGGTCGGGCGTGCAGACCGAGCGGGTTGCGCAGCACTGCGGTCGCCCGGAGCACACCGTCCTGCGGGTCGCCGACGGACTGCTCCGCGGGCTCGTCGGCGGCGCCGAACGTCGACCCGGCATGCTCGGCGGACGCGAGGACGCCCGCGAGGTCGGCTCCCCCGTGCGCGGTGACCGCCGCGGCGACGGCGCCCTCGACGAACGGCGCGTCCGCGAGGCGCACGCGTGCCGCCACGTCCTCGTCGAGGAGCTCCAGCACCGACTCGGCCGTGAGGACCGCCGAGCCCAGGTCCGTGAGCACGACCGCGGACCGGCCGTCCTGCGTCGCGTCCAGGAGAGCGGCCTCGACGCTCTCGAAGCTGGTGCCGAGCCCACCGTCCTGCATGCCGCCGGCCGCGAGAAGCAGCACCCCGGGCGCCATCTGCCCGGCCAGCTCGACGGCACCCTCGGCCAGCGCCCGCGAGTGGGAGACCAGGACGAGGGCGACCGGTGCGGGTTCGCGCTCGGGCTGCCCGCTCACGCGGCCGCCTGCGCGGCGGCACGCAGGATCAGCTCGGTCGAACGGGCACCCGGGTCGAGGTGGTTGGCGGACCGCTCCCCCAGGTAGCTCGCCCGGCCCTTGGTGGCGATGAGCGGGATCGTCGCCTCGGCGCCGACGTGCGCGGCGTCCGCGGCGGCGGCCAGCACCTCGGCCGGCGTCGCACCCGCGTCGGCCGCGGCGACGGCCGCCTCCGTGGCGGGTGTCCAGGCGTCGACCATCGTCTTCTCGCCCGTGGTCGCCTTGCCGCGGGCGACGATCCCCTCGAGCGCCGCCTCGAGCAGCGCGACGACGCCCTGGCTGTCGAGCTCGGGCACACCCGTGGCCTTGGCAGCACGCAGGTAGGCAGTCCCGTAGAGCGGACCCGCCGCGCCGCCGACCGTCGACATCAGCGTGGTGGCGACGAGCTTGAGCACCTCGCCGATGTCCGCCGGAGGCGCCTCCAGCCCGTCGAGCTTGGCCACGACGGCCGTGAAGCCGCGGAACAGGTTCTCGCCGTGGTCGCCGTCGCCGATCTGTCGGTCGAGCTCGATGAGCTCGCTGCGGTGCTCCGTGACGGTCTGCGCCGACAGGCGCACCCAGTCGATCGCCCACGTGACGTCCAGCGTCATGCCCACGCTCCTTCGAGCAGCTCGGTCCCCGTCCGGATCGTCACCACCGCAGCGCGGTCGTGTGCACGGGGGCGTCCCACAGGGCGGTCAGCTCGTCGTCCAGCCGGAGAACGGTGACCGACGCGCCCTGCATCTCCAGCGATGTCACATAGTTGCCGACGAGCGAACGGGTCACCTCGACCCCCCGCTCCTCCAGCAACGCGCGGGCCCGACGATAGACCACGTAGAGCTCGGACGCGGGCGTGCCACCCATGCCGTTCACGAACAGCAGGACCTTGTCGCCGCTGCCCAGCTTCAGGTCGTCGGCGACGGGCGTCAGGAGCATCTCCGTGATGTCGTCGGCGCTGGCCAGCGGGATGCGCCGGCGGCCGGGCTCGCCGTGGATGCCGATGCCTATCTCGATCTCGTCCTCGGGCAGGTCGAAGCTGGGCACGCCCGCGTGCGGGACCGTGCAGGCCGTCAGCGCCACGCCCATCGAGCGCACGTTCGCGATGACCTTCTCCGCGACCGCCACGACCGCGTCCAGGTCGTCGCCGCGCTCGGCGGCCGCGCCCGCGATCTTCTCGACGGCCACCGTCCCGGCCACCCCGCGGCGCCCGGCGGTGTACAGCGAGTCCTCGACGGCCACGTCGTCGTTGACGACGACGCTGCGCACGGTGACGCCCTCGGCGTCGGCGAGCTCGGCGCCCGTCTCGAAGTTGAGCACATCGCCGGTGTAGTTCTTCACGATGGCCAGCACCCCGGCTCCGGAGTCCGCCGCCTGCAGCGCGGGGGCGATCTGGTCCGGCGTGGGTGACGTGAACACCGGCCCGGCGACCGCGGCGGTCAGCATGCCGACGCCGACGAAGCCACCGTGCAGCGGCTCGTGCCCGGAGCCGCCTCCGCTGACGAGTCCGACCTTGCCGGACGACGCACCGCCCGCCCGGGTGACGAACGCGTGCTCGGCGTTCACCGCCACGACGTCGGCGTGCGCGGCCGCGAAGCCCTCGAGGGACTCGGCCACGACGGTCTGCGGGTCGTTGATGAGCTTCTTCACTGCAGCCATCCCTTCCACCGGGCACCCACGGCGGGCCCCGCACGTCCGTCGCGAACTCCGTCGTCCCGACAAACCTCACAATCTCGGCGTGCCGTGGGGCCGTCAAGGGGAGGACGTGCGCCGTCGCTGCACATTCGTGCACGCGCGCGGTCGGGCGTCGACGCGTCACCCGGACGGGTGACCAGAAGTCAGGGCCGCCCCAGCAGCCGGCGCGCCTCGGCGACGAGCAGGATCGAGCCGGTGACGAGCACGCCCGACCCGCGCTCGACCTCGCTCTCCGCACGGGACACCGCGAGGTCGAGCGCGTCGGACAGCCGCTCCACGGTGTGCACCCGGTCCTCGCCGAAGATGTCGATCGCGATGTCCGCCAGGTCCTCGGGGTCGAGCGCGCGCGAGGTCGATGCACGGGTGATCACCACCTCGGCGAGCACCGGCTCGAGCGCCGCGAGCATGCCCTCGGGGTCCTTGTCGGCCATCACGCCGACGACGCCGACGAGGCGCGTGAGCTCGAACGCCTCCTCGAGGCCGGCGACGAGCGCCTCGACCCCGGCGGGGTTGTGCGCCCCGTCGACGATGATCGTCGGGCTCGACCGGACGACCTCGAGCCGGCCCGGGGAGTCGACGTCGGCGAACGCGACCTCGACCACGCCGGGGTCCAGCGCGCGCCCACCGGTGAGGAACGCCTCGACCGCCGTGAGCGCCAGCAGCGCGTTGTGCGCCTGGAACTCGCCGTGCAGCGGCAGGAAGATCTCGGTGTACGTGCCGCCGAGCGCCTGCAGCGTGATCAGCTGACCGCCGACGGCGACCTGGCGCTCGCCCACCTCGATGTCGACGCCCTCGCGCAGCACGCGGGCACCGCGCTCGGCCGCGACGGCCAGGAGCACGCCCTCGACGTCCTCCGACTGCCGCGCCAGGACGACCGTCGCGCCGTCCTTGATGATCCCCGACTTCTCCGACGCGATCTCGACCAGCGTGTGGCCGAGGTAGCGCTCGTGGTCGAGCGAGATCGGCGTGATGATCGCGACCTCGCCGTCGACGACGTTGGTGGAGTCCCACGTGCCGCCGAGCCCCACCTCGATCACCGCGACGTCGATCGGGGCGTCCGCGAAGGCCGCGAAGGCCATGACGGTGAACACCTCGAAGAAGGACAGGCGCGGCTCGCCCTTCTCGATCGAGCCCTGGTCCACCAGGTGCACGTAGGGCGCGACGTCCTGCCACACCTCGACGAACCGCTCGTCGCTGATGGGCTCGCCGTCGATCGCGATCCGCTCGTTCACGCGGCTCAGGTGCGGGCTGGTGAACCGTCCGGTCCGCAGGCCGTGCTCGCGCAGCAGCCGCTCGACCATGCGGGACGTCGACGTCTTGCCGTTGGTGCCGGTCAGGTGGATGGTCCGGTACGCCTTCTGCGGATCGCCCAGCAGCTCGCACACGGCTCGCACCCGGTCGAGTGTGGGGTCGATGTCGTGCTCCGGCGCGCGCGCCAGGATCGCCCGGTAGACCTCGTCGGCGGCCGTCCGGGCCTCCTGCTCCGCCTGGCGGCGCAGGTGCTCCGACCCTCCGTGCTCCCGGCTCATGCCTCGTACCCTCCGGCGTCGACTGCTTCCACGGTGACCTGCAGCGCAGCCCCCGTCTCGATCTCCACCGACACGGCCAGCGTCTCGCGCGCGATGGTGTCGCGGTGCTCCTCGACGGCGGCGAGGTGCTCGGCCGGGACGTCGAGCGTGAGCACGATCCGGTCGCCCACCTGCAGGCCCGCCGCCTTGCGCGCGTCCTGCACGGCGCGCACGACGTCGCGGGCGTAGCCCTCGGCGCGCAGCGCGTCGTCGAGCGTGAGGTCGAGCACGACGAAGCCGCCGCCGGGCAGCACCGCGGCGGCACCACCCTCGGCGCCGACCACCGTGGTCAGCTCGTACTCGGCCGGCTCCAGCGCGACGTCGCCGTCGTCGGTGGTGACGACGACGGTGTCGCCGTCCACGCGCCAGGCCTCGGCGCGCGCGGCCTTGATCACGGCCTGCACCCCGCGACCCAGGCGCGGGCCTGCGGCCCGGGCGTTGACGGCTAGGCGCTGCGTGATGCCGAACCGCTCGGCCGTGCCGGCGTCGGCCGTCGCCAGGTCGACGCGCTTGACGTTGAGCTCGGCGGCGAGCAGGTCCGCGTACGGCGCGAGGGCCCCCGCGTCGTCGACCGCCACCGTGAGCGTGTGCAGCGGCTGCCGCACCCGGACACCGGCGGCCTTGCGCAGGCCCAGCGCGGTCGACGTCACCGCGCGGACCTGGTCCATCGCGGCGACCAGCTGTTCCGACGCAGCCTCGGCGTCCGCAGTCTCGTTCTCGACGGTCGGCCAGTCGGTCAGGTGCACGCTGCGCCCGCCCGTCAGGCCGCGCCAGACCTCCTCCGTGACCAGCGGTGCAAGCGGCGCCATGACGCGCGTGAGCACCTCGAGGCTCGTCCAGAGCGTGTCGAACGCATCGGCGTCCTCGGCCCAGAACCGGTCCCGCTGCGTGCGGACGTACCAGTTGGTGAGGACGTCGAGGTGCTCGCGCACGCTCTCGCACGCCGCCGAGATGTCGTACGCATCCAGCTGCGCGGTCGTCGTCGCGACGAGGTCGCGCGTGCGCGCCAGGACGTAGCGGTCCATCGGCGCGAGCGTCGCGGCGCGTGCGGCGTCGACCGGCGTGGCCGTGTACCCCTTCCCGTTGTCCGCGGCATCCGCGTACAGCGAGAAGAAGTAGTACGTGCTCCACAGCGGCAGCAGCACCTGGCGCACGCCGTCGCGGATGCCGTCCTCGCCCACGATGAGGTTGCCGCCGCGCAGGATCGAGCTCGACATGAGGAACCAGCGCACCGCGTCGGACCCGTACAGGTCCCACATCTCGGCCGGGTCCGGGAAGTTGCGCAGGCTCTTGCTCGCCTTGCGGCCGTCGTCGCCCAGCACGATGCCGTGGCACAGGACGTTGCGGAACGCCGGGCGGTCGAACAGCGCCGTGGCCAGCACGTGCAGCGTGTAGAACCAGCCGCGGGTCTGGCCGATGTACTCGACGATGAAGTCGCCCGGGTAGTGGTGCTCGAACCAGTCCGCGCTCTCGAACGGGTAGTGCACCTGCGCGAACGGCATCGATCCCGAGTCGAACCACACGTCGAGCACGTCGGGGATCCGGCGCATGGTCGAGGCGCCCGTCGGGTCGTCCGGGTTCGGGCGCGTCAGCTCGTCGATGAAGGGTCGGTGCAGGTCCGGCTCGCCCGCCTCGTTCGTCGGCACCCGCCCGAAGTCCGCCTCCAGCTCGGCCAGCGAGCCGTACACGTCGACGCGCGGGTACGACGGGTCGTCCGACACCCACACCGGGATGGGCGTGCCCCAGTACCGGTTGCGGCTGATCGACCAGTCGCGCGAGCCGGCGAGCCACTTGCCGAACTGGCCGTCCTTGATGTGCTCGGGGGTCCAGGTGATGTCCTGGTTGAGCTCGACCATGCGGTCGCGGAAGTCGCTCACGCGCACGAACCAGCTGGTCACCGCCTTGTAGATCAGCGGGTTCCGGCAGCGCCAGCAGTGCGGGTAGGAGTGCTCGTACGTCTCGTGGCGCACGAGCACGCTGCGCTGCGCCTCCGGGACGCGAGCCAGCGGGCCGGAGCCGGACTTGAGGTCCGCGATGATCGGCTTGTTCGCGTCGAACACGAACTGGCCGACGTAGTCCGCCACCTCGGTGGTGAACTTGCCCTGCGAGTCGACGGGCACGACCGGCGCGATGCCGACGGCGTCGCACGCGACCATGTCGTCCTCGCCGAACGCGGGAGCCATGTGCACGATGCCCGAGCCGTCCTCGGTGGTGACGAAGTCGCCGAGCAGCACCTGGTGCGCGTTCTCGCGGCCCACGAAGTAGTCGAACGGCGGCGTGTACCGGCGGCCCGCGAGGTCGCGGCCCTTGACGGTCGCCACGACCGTGGCCTCCCCCAGCTCCTTGGCGTACGAACCCAGGCGCGCGGCCGCGAGCACCACGAGCTCGCCCTCGAGGAGGCTTCCCGGCCCCGGCTCCACGGTGACGTAGTCGACGTCCGGCCCGACCGCGATCGCCAGGTTGCTGGGCAGCGTCCACGGGGTCGTGGTCCAGATGAGGGCGAGCTCGCCGGTCTCCAGGCGCAGGCCCACCGTCAGCGCGGGGTCCTGGCGCGACTGGTAGACGTCGTCGTCCATGCGCAGCTCGTGGTTGGACAGCGGGGTCTCGTCGCGCCAGCAGTACGGCAGCACGCGGTAGCCCTCGTACGCCATGTCCTGGTCGTACAGGCGCTTGAACGCCCAGATGACCGACTCCATGAACGTGACGTCGAGCGTCTTGTAGTCGTGGTCGAAGTCGACCCAGCGGGCCTGGCGCGTCACGTACTCGCGCCACTCGCCGGTGTACCGCAGCACCGACTCGCGGCACGCCTGGTTGAACGCGGCGAGCCCCATCTCCTCGATCTGGGAGGTGTCCGTGATGCCGAGCAGGCGCTGCGCCTCGAGCTCGGCCGGCAGCCCGTGCGTGTCCCAGCCGAACCGGCGCTCGACGCGGTGGCCCCGCATCGTCTGGTAGCGCGGCACGACGTCCTTGGCGTAGCCGGTCAGCAGGTGGCCGTAGTGCGGCAGGCCGTTGGCGAACGGGGGTCCGTCGTAGAAGACGAACTCGTTGCTGCCGTTCTCACCGGCCTCGCGCGCGTCGATGGACGCCTGGAACGTGCCGTCGGACTCCCAGTACGCGAGCACGTCCTTCTCGAGGGACGGCAGGTCCGGGGACGCGGGAACATCGGACTGGCGGTGCAGCGGGTAGGCCACCGTGCGGCTCCTGTGGTCGGCACCCGGTGGGGTGCGTCGCTCTCGGCTGCGAGGACGATCTGTCCCGGACCGGCCGGGACCTACCGCGGTACCACCTCGCTTGCCGGCTCCCCTGGCGGGTCGTCGACCACTTCGTGAGGGCTGTGACGGGCCTACCCGTCCGGTTCTACTGAGGCGCTCGCGCACCTGTTCTTCCGGAGGCTCGCCGGTGATGGCCGGGTCGACGCCTGTGCTGCCCAGGGTAACGCACACCCCCGGTCAGACGTCCGTGGAAAACCGCCGCGGCTTCCCCTCTCCCAGGTCGCGGGCGTCGCCGAGCACCGACAGCTCGACGGGGCGACCCAGCCACCGACCGACGGCGTCGGCGGCCCTCCGGGCGTCCGCGCCGATGCCGGGCAGCGGCACCGCCCGCAGGTGCACCGAGCCGTCGGTCCCCTGGTGCAGGTGGTAGGCCGCGAGCCCGTACGCCTGGAGCAGCTGGGTGGCGTCGATCGACGGGCGCGACGAGCCGTCCGCGGCCCGGAACAGCACGGGCGCGCGACCCTCGAGCCCGAGCAGGACCGTGCCGCGGCCGTCGCGCACGAGCGCCGCGTGGTCGCCGGTGCGGTAGCGCAGGAGCGGCAGGTACGGGTTCTCGTCGACGGTGACGACGACCTCTCCGCGGGTGCCGTCGGGGACCGGTGCACCGTCGGCGTCGAGGATCTCGACGTGCACGCGGCGCGGCAGGACGACGTGCCCGTCGCCGTCCGTCGACGCTGCGACGGGGCCGGTCTCGCGCAGCCCGTACAGGTCGATCACCGGGCAGCCCCACCGGTCCGCCGCAGCGGCGCGCACGGCCACCGGCAGGTGCGTCGCCCCGCTGACGACGGCCACCGGGTGCAGGTCGAGGTCGAGCTCGAGCAGCCGCAGCAGCGGGAGGGTCGACGTGCTGATCACCTGCGGGTCGACGTCCGCCAGGAACCGGTCGCGGCTGGCCTCGTCAGCCCACCCGCTGAGGTTGAGCCGGGCCATCAGCGGGGCTGGCGCGCCCGCGGCTCGCCGGAACGCGGTCATCGCCGACGCGTAGGTGAACGCCGCGCGCTGGTCAACCACGTTGGCCAGCCCGAGCCGCGCGGGGTCCGGCTCCCACACCGCGCCGGCGCCGGCGACCAGCCGCTGCAGGAGCACCAGGTCCGCGGCCACGGCGACTGGGTGCAGCGGGACGCGGAGCGCCGCACCGGTGCTCCCTGAGCTCGTGCCCTCGAGCACGCGGTCGAGGGCGACGTCGACCGGGACGTAGGCGGCGAGGTCGTCGACGAGCTGCTGCCGTGTGACCGTAGGCAGGTCCTCGAGCGGGGTCGCCGGTCCGCTCGCGCCCTCCCGGGCCGCCCGTCGGTACGCGGGGATCGACGCGTGCGCGCGCGCGACCAGCGCGGCGACCCAGTCGTCGTCGGTCGCCGCGGCCGCCAGGGCAGGTTCGTCGGCCGCGGTCAGACGGTCGCCCGTCGCGTGCACCCAGTCGGGCGCGTCGGGGTGCGCGCGCAGCGCCGCGAGCCGGGCGTGACCGGACTCGTCCAGCGTCGGCCAGCGCTCGGCGTCGGTGAGCCCGAGTGCGCCCATCGGCGCGTACTCGGCGAGGGCCGGGTCCGGGACGGCCGGGTCGTCAGTAGTTGGCATACTGCGCCGCGGCCTCCTTCGCCTTCTTCTCGGCGAGCGCCCGCTCGAGCTCCTCGGCGCGCGCCTGCTCGACGGCCATGGCGCGGATCAGGTCCCGCTGGTACGCCGTGCTCACGGCCAGCCACCGGTCCTGCGCCGCCGCGGCGCTCTCCCCCGCCGGCAGGACGGCGCCCAGTCGCAGGAACGCCCGCGCGAGCTCCTCGCGCGCCTCGTCCACCTGCACCCAGTCCCGGTCGGGCCGCAGACCCACAAGGTCGCGCTGCACGCCCGTCACGATCCCGAGCATCCAGCGGGTCGGCCCCCCGGCCGCGGCGACCGCCTCGCGCACCACGGGGTCGGCCGTGAGGGCCGGGTCGAGCACGAGCCAGCAGACCAGCCCGACGAGCACGCGACGCGTGGCGACCTCCTCGTCCGACGCGCCGGCCCCGGGAGAGAGGTCGACGTCGAGGCGGGCGAGCGACGCGGTGTCCAGCAGCGTGCGGTCCAGCTCGACGGCGAGGTCGGCCACGAGCGCGGGCACGACGACGTCGGGCTCGAACAGGTCGGGCGGGGCCTGGGCCAGCCGGTGCCGCACGGCGGCGAGCGACGGTCCGGCCGGAGCGTCACGTGCGGGCACGGTGCTGACTCCCCCAGGTCCGGCGCGAGAAGTCGCGCGCGAAGGTCACCAGGTCCTCGTCGGTCGTCACGGTGTACACGTCGTAGTCGCCCGCCATCTCCGCGATCTGGTCCCGCCAGTCGTCCGACGCCTGCAGGACGAGACTGCCGCCGCCGCCCGCCGCCGCGAGGGCGCGCGCCGCGACGTCGTCCGTCGTCGGACCCTGTGTCGTCCACGGCCGGAACATCGTGGTCACCCCGTTGTCCGAGATCACGGCGATGTGCGTGGGGCCGGTCGCCGTCGGCGGCGAGCCCGCGACGCCCAGGTGGGTGCGCTCCAGCAGGGCGAGCGGGAACGACGTGCTCCGGCCGATGTGCGCGACCACCGCCTGGAGCACGGCGTCCTGGTCGCGCGTGAACCCGTCGGTGCCGATCACCTCCCCGACGCCGCTCCACGTGGTCGCCTGCACCCGGGCACCCGCCCGCAGGGCCGAGAGCGCAAGCACCGCGCCGGCGAGTGCGATCGGGGCCGCCACGGCGGCGGGGTCCGGCATCGAGCCCGACGAGTCCAGGTAGAGGTCGAGATCGACCGGCCGCGGCCGCTCCTGGCGCTCCTCGTCCTCGAGGTACGCGCGCTGCACCGTCGTCATGCCGGGCACGACCACCGGCGACGCCGTGACAGTCCCCGACCAGTCGATCGTCGACAGGTCGTCGCCCACCTCCCACGGGTCGAGCCCGCCGAGCAGCTGCTCGGAGGCGGTCGCACCCTCGCGCACCGGGAACGGCACGAGGTGCGGGGCGGCACGCTCGCGGTACCAGGCGGCCGCCACCTGCTGGGCGGACGCCGCCGAGCCGAGTGCCTGGACGAGGGCGTGCAGCGCAGCGGGCTGCAGGGTGTTCATCCCGCTGCCGGCTCCTCCGGTGGTCAGCTCGACCGGCGCGGCCTCCGGCGTCGCGGCGGCACCGGTCACCCGCGGGTCGAGCGCGGGGTGCACGGCGGGGGCGCCGAGGCTGGGGTCGGACGCGATTCCGAACGGGATCGTGTCGTCGCCGCCGTGCTCGCCGCCGCAGGCCATCCCGGCCACCTGCGCCGTGGCGGCCGGGCCGCGGAGCCACTCCGGGTCCACGTGCGCGCGCAGGAGCCGCGCGAACCCGGCAGCCCCGCCCACGGCGTCCCGGGCATACGCGCGCACGAGCCGCGCGCACAGCATCGCCTGGTCCTCGGGTGCCAGCCCCTCGGCGGCGAGCCGGCCGCGCGGGATACCCCAGAGGATCTCGTAGGTGCGGCCGATCAGCAGGCCGAGCGGGTTGTCGGCTGTCGCGGCTCCGACCGCCGCGGCCAGCGACGCGCGGTCGATCCCGGCCTGCCGCTGGAGCCGGTCGTTGATCAGCAGGTCGCACCACAGGTTCTCGACCAGCCCGACGAGGTGGTCCTGGTCGACGAGACCCACGCGCACGCGCGCCGCGATCTTCAGCGCGGTCAGCCGGTCCACCGGCGCGAGCACGTGGTGCCCGATCTCGTGCGCGAGCACGGCCTGGGCGTGGTCCTGGATCCCCCGCTCGACCACCACCGTGAGGTCGACGTGCACCTCCGGGTCGGCGGTCGTGTACCAGGCCCACGTGTCCATCCGGCAGGCGCTGGTGTGCAGGACGGGCGGGTGCATCCGCGTGGTGCGACCCCACGCGGCGAGCGCGTCCGGCCACTCCCGCATCCAGCGCTCGGCCAGGTGGTCCAGGTAGCGGCTCACGCGGCCACCCGGACGGCGTCGACCCAGTACGAGTGGCGGCGGCTGACGACGAGCACGGCACCGTCGGGGCTCGCCGGGGCGGCGCCGGTCACGTCGTCGTGCCACGGCACGACCAAGGGCGCGGCGACGGGCGCGGGCGCGGGCACCTCAGGCTCGTCGGCCAGGCGGGTGACCGCCGCGCCGTGCACGTCCGCGACGATCGCCCAGCGCGCGCCGTCGGCCGCGACCGAGCATCCGGTAGGCCCCCCGGGCACCACACGGGGCGCGCCCAGCCAGGGACCGCCGAACCCCCGGAAGCCGCCGATGCGGCGCAGCACCCCGGGCGCTGCCGCGACGCCGGGCCACCACCACGGGTCGCGGGCGTGCCGGTCCAGCGCGGCCACGAGGTCGGCGCCCGCGGACAGCCCGAGCGCCGCCGTCGCGACCGCGGTCGGCAGGGCTGCCG
>NZ_JBFUAI010000034.1:0-22363 GCF_056406355.1 Cellulomonas sp. P1_C4
GCCAACCCCGGAGCCCGAGCCCGCCGACGAGGCGGACGCCGAGGAGGCCCCCACCCTCGACGTGCTCGCCGAACTGGCGGCCACCGTGACGCCCCCGGAGCCCAACGCCACGACCAGCAGCACGTCGACCGGGCGGCGCTTCGCGACCACCGCGCTGCTCTTCCAGGCGCCGGACCCGTCCGCCGCCCGGCCGCGGCGCCGTCGCGCGCAGGCCAGCACCGGCTCGCCGGAGGCGATCTCCGAGGCCGCCCACCAGCACGAGGCCGAGCAGCCGGTCGTCGAGCCCGTCGAGGCGGAGGTCGACACGACCGAGGCGATCGAGCTCGAGTCCGCCGCCCCGTCCCGAGGCTCGCGCCGCCGGGGCCGTCGTGGGCGCAGCGGCGACGCCGCGCGCCCCGACGACGAGGACGTGGCGGTCGACGAGGTCGTCGAGCTTCCCGTCGACGCGCTCGTCGATGCTGAGCCCGCCGACGACGACGAGGACGAGGACGTCGACTCCGACGAGGCGGCCGGCACCCCCGGCCAGCCGCGCCGCCGTCGTCGCCGCGGGGGCCGCGGACGCCGCAGCCGCACCGACGCCCCGGGCAACRCCGACGACTCCGACGAGTCGGACGGGTCCGACGACGAGACCGACGAGGGTGCCGAKACCGAGAACGAGTCGGACGCGGACGACGCGGGGGAGGGCGACGGCTCGAGCCGTCGTCGTCGCCGCCGTCGTCGCGGGTCGTCGCGCGGCGAGCCCGGCGAGCAGAACGAGCCCCGCGCGGCGCGCACCCGCGCGCCCAGCGACGAGGTCACCGCGCTGCGCGGTTCGACGCGCCTCGAGGCGAAGCGCCAGCGCCGCCGGGACGGGCGCGACGCCGGTCGCCGCCGCCAGATCATCACCGAGTCGGAGTTCCTGGCCCGTCGCGAGTCGGTGGACCGCACGATGATCGTGCGGGAGAAGAACGCCCGCACGCAGATCGCGGTCCTCGAGGACGGCGTGCTCGTCGAGCACTACGTCTCCAACCAGGCGCAGGCCTCGATGGTGGGCAACGTCTACCTCGGCCGCGTCCAGAACGTGCTGCCCAGCATGGAGGCCGCGTTCGTCGACGTCGGCAAGGGCCGCAACGCGGTGCTGTACGCCGGCGAGGTCAACTGGGACGCCGCCGGCCTCGAGGGTGGGTCCGCCCGCCGCATCGAGCAGGCGCTCAAGTCCGGCGACCCGGTCCTGGTGCAGGTCACCAAGGACCCGATCGGCCACAAGGGCGCGCGCCTGACCTCGCAGGTCACGCTCGCCGGCCGCTACCTGGTCTACGTGCCCGGCGGCGGCATGACCGGCATCAGCCGCAAGCTGCCCGACACCGAGCGCAACCGCCTCAAGCGGATCCTGCGCGAGATCGTCCCCGACTCCGCGGGCGTCATCGTGCGCACTGCGGCCGAGGGCGCGTCCGAGGACGAGCTGCGCGCCGACATCGCCCGACTGCAGGGGCAGTGGGAGGCGATCGAGAAGAAGTCGAAGACCGCGTCCGCCCCGGCCCTGCTCCAGGGCGAGCCGGACATGGCCATCCGCGTGGTCCGCGACATCTTCAACGACGACTTCTCGTCCCTCGTGGTCGAGGGCGCCGACGCCTGGTCGACGATCTCCTCCTACATCGACGAGCTCGCGCCGGACCTGGCGCAGAAGGTCACGCGCTGGGACTCCGACACCGACGTGTTCGCCGTGCACCGCATCGACGAGCAGCTGGCCAAGGGCATGGACCGCAAGGTCTGGCTCCCGTCGGGCGGCTCGCTCGTGATCGACCGCACCGAGGCCATGACGGTCGTGGACGTCAACACCGGCAAGTTCACCGGCTCGGGCGGCACGCTCGAGGAGACGGTCACGCGCAACAACCTCGAGGCCGCCGAGGAGATCGTCCGCCAGCTCCGCCTGCGCGACATCGGCGGCATCATCGTCATCGACTTCATCGACATGGTGCTCGAGTCGAACCGTGACCTGGTGCTCCGCCGCCTGGTCGAGTGCCTGGGCCGCGACCGCACCAAGCACCAGGTGGCCGAGGTCACCTCGCTCGGCCTGGTCCAGATGACCCGCAAGCGCGTCGGTCAGGGCCTGGTCGAGGCGTTCAGCGAGACGTGCGAGCACTGCCACGGGCGCGGTTTCATCGTGCACGAGGAGCCGATCGAGAAGAACAACCAGCGTCCCGACGCCGGCGCGCCGCAGCAGCAGCCCGCCCCGGCCGAGAGCGGTGCCCCCCGGTCGCGCCGCAAGCGCGGTGGCGCCAAGGAGCCCGTCGCTCACGTGCCGCACGCCGGTGTCCCGGTCCTCCCGGAGGCGCGCGAGGCCGTCAAGGCCACGCTGGCGACCATCGCGGCCGCCGCGGCTCACGCCCACGACCACGAGCACGAGCACCACGCGCCGGCTGCACCGGCCGACGTGGCCGAGGTCGTCGAGGTCGTCGACGAGCACACGCCCAGCGCGCCCGGCCTGGACGTCCTCGCGGAGTTCGCCGGGGTCCACGCCGCCGTCGAGGACGACGGCCCGGTCGAGGAGCTCGAGCTCACGGCCGTCCCGGCCGACGTGTTCGCGTCCGACGACGCGGCGGCGGACGACGAGCCCGGCACGGACGAGCCCGTCGACGAGGAGCCCGTCGATGAGGCGCCCGTCGGTGACGAGCTCGTCGGTGACGAGCACGGCGACGACTCGCAGAGCGACGAGCACGTCGACGACGAGCCCACTGCGGGCTCGACGGAGGCCTCGGAGCCCGACGGCGCCGACAGCGCCGACGAAGACGTGCGTTAGGTCACGTCGACCCCCGCGCCGCGTGGTCAGGTTTGACCCTGCGGCGTGGGGTCCGTACCCTAGAACGTCGGCGCGTCGTGTGCGCGCTGATCATGTGTGCCGCCGAAGCGGCGCCGACGCGAACCCCCACGGGCACCGGTCATTGCCGGTCGTAGCGGGATGTGCGCGGGCGCAGGTAGGCACCGACGAAGCATTTTCGACTAGCAGTTGACAAGCAGTTCGACGAGCAGAGATGAGCAGCAACGTGGTGTACGCGATCGTGAAGGCTGGCGGCCGCCAGGAGAAGGTCGCGGTGGGCGACGTCGTCGTCGTCGACCGCCTCGCTGCGCAGGCCGGCTCGACCGTCGAGCTGCCCGCCCTGCTCCTCGTCGACGGCGAGAAGGTCACCACCGACGCCAAGGCCCTGGCCAAGGTGACGGTGACGGCGGAGGTCGTGCGGGACGAGAAGGGTCCCAAGATCGACATCCTCAAGTACAAGAACAAGACCGGCTACCGCAAGCGCCAGGGTCACCGCCAGAAGCTGACCCGCCTCAAGGTCACCGGCATCTCCTGATCTCGCGCCGTGGCCGACAGGCTGCGGACCCCCACTCTCTGAGCACGAAAGCAGGTTCGTCATGGCACACAAGAAGGGCGCGAGCTCCTCGCGCAACGGCCGCGACTCGAACGCCCAGCGCCTGGGCGTCAAGCGCTTCGGTGGCCAGGTCGTCAAGGCCGGCGAGATCATCGTCCGCCAGCGCGGTACGCACTTCCACCCCGGCGTGAACGTCGGCCGTGGCGGCGACGACACGCTGTTCGCCCTCGCCCCGGGCGCCGTGACCTTCGGGACGCGCCGTGGCCGCAAGGTCATCGACATCGTCGTGGCGGCCGAGGTCTGAGTCTGAGCAAGTCATGACGACGCGGCATCCGTCCGGGTCGGTCATTCGTGGGAGGGGCGCACCGGTGCGGTGCGCCCCTTCTGCGTGTGAGTATCGAGAAGTAGCAATGGCAAGGGAGGTTCAGCCGTGGTGACATTCGTCGACCGGGTCGTGCTGCACGCGACCGGCGGTGACGGTGGGCACGGTTGTGCGTCCATCCACCGGGAGAAGTTCAAGCCGCTCGCCGGCCCCGACGGGGGCAACGGCGGCAACGGTGGCTCGGTGATCATCGAGGTCGACCCGCAGGTCACCACGCTGCTCGACTACCACCACTCGCCCCACCGGCACGCCCCGTCCGGGACGCAGGGCATGGGTGACCACCGCTCCGGCTCCACCGGCGCCGATCTGGTGCTCGGCGTCCCCGACGGCACCGTCGTGAAGGCTCCCGACGGCACCGTGCTCGCGGACCTCGTCGGTCTGGGCGCCCAGTACATCGCTGCCGCGGGCGGTCGCGGAGGGCTCGGCAACGCGGCCCTCGCCTCGCAGCGGCGCAAGGCTCCCGGGTTCGCGCTGCTCGGTGAGCCCGGCAACGAGCAGGACATCGTCCTGGAGCTCAAGACGATCGCCGATGTCGCGCTCGTCGGGTATCCGAGCGCCGGCAAGTCCAGCCTCGTCGCCGCCATCTCCGCGGCGCGCCCGAAGATCGCCGACTACCCGTTCACGACGCTGGTCCCCAACCTGGGCGTCGTGCAGGCGGGCGGCGCGCGGTACACCGTCGCCGACGTCCCCGGGCTCATCCCGGGCGCGTCCGAAGGGCGCGGGCTCGGCCTGGAGTTCCTGCGCCACATCGAGCGCTGCGCGGTCATCGTGCACGTGCTCGACTGCGCGACGCTGGAGCCGGACCGCGACCCGTTGTCGGACCTCGAGGACATCGAGGTCGAGCTGCGGACCTACGCCGGCGACCTCTCGATCGAGGGCGGCCGCGTCCCGCTGCTGGAGCGCCCGCAGATCGTCGTGCTCAACAAGATCGACGTCCCGGAGGCGCGCGAGCTGGCCGAGCTGGTCAAGCCCGACCTCGAGGCCCGCGGGTTCCGCGTCTTCGAGATCTCCACCGCCAGCCACGAGGGCCTGCGACCGCTGACGTACGCGCTCGGGGAGATCGTCGACAAGGCGCGTCGCGACGCGCCGGCGCCGGAGAACACCCGCGTGGTGCTGCGTCCGAAGGCCGTGGATGACGCGGGCTTCACGGTGACGCGTCGCGAGGTCGAGGGCCAGGGCGTGTACTACTGGGTGCGGGGCGAGAAGCCCGAGCGCTGGGTCCGTCAGACCGACTTCTCCAACGACGAGGCCGTCGGGTACCTGGCAGACCGGCTCGCGCGAGTGGGCGTCGAGGACCGGCTGTTCGCTGCCGGCGCTGTCGCCGGCGACGAGGTGCGCATCGGCCCCGAGCACAACGCGGTCGTCTTCGACTGGGAGCCCACGCTCATGACCGGGTCCGAATTCCTGGGCGGTCCGCGCGGCGTCGACCTGCGGCTCGAGGACCACTCGCGCCCGACGCGCGGCGAGAAGCGCCAGGAGTACAAGGAGCGGATGGACGCCAAGACGGAGGCGCGCGAGGAGCTGTGGACCGAGCGCGAGGCCGGCGTCTGGACGGACGCGGCGGAGAGCTGACCCCGGCGGGCGTGTCCGCGCACCGGATAAGCGCGTGACCTGCGGCTGTCGACGGGCAGAATGCCGCAGGTGACCGCTGATGCCCTGCAGGACCGCCAGCAGCTGGTCTCGGCGTCCCGTGTGGTCGTCAAGATCGGCTCGTCCTCGCTGACCACGGCCGACGGTCGGCTCGCGCCCGAGCGCCTCAACGCTCTCGTCGAGGTGCTCGCCGCACGGCGCGCCGCCGGTGGGCAGGTCGTGCTGGTGTCCTCGKGGGCGATCGCGGCCGGACTCGGCCCGCTCGGCCTGGCCGCGCGGCCCAAGGACCTCGCGACGCAGCAGGCCGCGGCCTCGGTCGGGCAGGGGCTGCTCGTCGCCCACTACACGGCCGCGTTCGCCCGGCACGGCCTGCAGGTCGGGCAGGTGCTGCTCACGGCCGACGACACCGTGCGCCGTGTCCACTACCGCAACGCCCACCGGGCCCTGACGCGGCTGCTCGACCTCGGCGTCGTGCCGGTGATCAACGAGAACGACGCCGTGGCCACCGACGAGATCCGGTTCGGGGACAACGACCGCCTCGCCGCCCTGGTCTCCCACCTGGTGCACGCGGACGCCCTGCTGCTCCTCAGCGACGTGGACTCGCTCTACACGGGGCCGCCGTCGCGCGACGGGTCACGCCGGATCGCGTCCGTCGTGCACGCGCAGGACCTTGAGGGCATCGACGTCGCGTCGCGGGGCAGCGCCGTCGGCACCGGCGGCATGGTGACCAAGCTGGAGTCCGTCGCGATCGCGACCCAGTCCGGCGTGCCCGTGGTGCTCACGTCCGCCGCGCAGGCCGCGCAGGCGCTGGCCGGCGAGGACGTCGGCACGTGGTTCACCGCGACCGGTCGCCGCACGTCGATCCGTCGGCTGTGGCTGGCCCACGCCGCGAGCACCCGGGGGCGCCTGGTGCTGGACGCCGGGGCCGTGCGCGCCGTGATCGAGCGCGGGACGTCGCTGTTGCCCGCCGGCGTGACGGGCGTCGAGGGGACCTTCGAGGCGGGCGAGCCCGTCGAGCTGGTGGGGCCGGACGGCGCGCTGGTGGCGCGCGGGCTGGTCTCCTACGACGCCGACGAGGTGCCGGCCCTGCTGGGCCGGTCGACGTCCGAGCTGCGTGCGTCGCTCGGCCCGGGCTACGACCGCGAGCTGGTCCACCGCGACGACCTGGTCCTGGTCCGCAAGCGCCGCTGAGACCACGCAACGTCCGAGCAAGAGGAGCCCCCGGCCCTCCTCTGCTCGGACGTCCTGTGGACGCCCGCAACGTCCGCACTCGTGGGGCCTGACCCCACCCGCGAACCGTTGACGCGGGCCCGCGGGTGCCGACGACGAAAGGGGCGGCCCGCTCGTGCGGACCGCCCCCTGTCGTCGTGTCGTCAGCTGCCGATCCAGGCCTGCGTCAGCTGGTCGAGGCGCGAGTCCGCCCCGAGCTCGACCTCGTGCACGTCCGTGTTCAGCCCGAGGAACGTGGTGAGCTCGTGCACCGGGATCACGTGGTGCTCGGTGACCAGGCGCTCCTGCGCGTCCGCCAGCACGGCGTCACGCTCGGTCGGGTCGCTCAGGGTCAGCTGCTTCTGCAGCAGGGTCTCGAGCTCCGGGTCGTCCAACCGGTAGAAGTTGGTCGCCGCCGTCGAGTACTGCGTGCGGAGCACGTCGCCGTCGGCCCGGCTCAGGTTGCCCCAGACCAGGTCGAACGACCCGTCCTTGAGCTTCGCCTGGAAGTCCGGGACCGCGCCGCTCCACAGGGTGGCCTCGATGCCGTTGGCCTTGAGCTCCTGCTGGATGAGCTCGACCGACGTCTGGTTGGGGGAGAAGTTGGTGATCCACGCGAGGACCGGGGCGAGTCGCGTGCCGCCCTTGGCGTAGATGCCGTCCGACCCCTTGGCCCAGCCGTCGTCCTCGAGGACGGACGCGGCCTTCTTCGGGTCGGTGACCAGGTCCTTGCTCAGGTCCGCCACGCCCGGGGTCGTGCTGGCCAGCGGGCCCTTGGCGACGGCGAACCCGTCGTTGAGCGCCGTGTCGCGGACCTCGGTCGGGTTGACCGTCAGGGCGATCGCCTCGCGGACGGCCGGGTCGGAGCCCAGCGCGCCCGACTCGTTGAACGTGAGTCCGAACGTGATGCCGGGGTTGGCCCGGTGGACCACGTCGAAGCCCGACGCCGAGAGGGTCTCGATGTCCGTCGGCTGCACGCCGCCGATCACGTCGACCTGCTCGGACGTCAGCGAGCCGGTGCGCACGCCCGCCTCGGGGATCACCTGGAACGTCACGCTGTCCAGGTGGGCCTTGCCGGTGTTCTCGCGCCCGTCGGGACCCCACGCGTAGTCGTCGCGGGCCGTCAGCACCGTCTCGGTGTCCTTGGTGTAGTGGTCCAGCGTGAACGGACCGGTGCCGACGACGCCCGTGCCGCTGGCGCGGTCGTCGAACGGGACGGCGAGCGTCGAGTCCGCCAGCAGGCCGAGCGCGACGGTCGACGTGGCCTGCGGGAACGCCGAGTTGGGCGCCGAGAAGGCCACGGTGACGTGGGTCGGGTCGACCACGGTGGTGCTGGCGTAGCCGATGAAGCTCGGTGCCGCCGAGCTCTTGGCGCCGGCCGCGACGATGTCGTCGAAGTTCGCCTTCACGGAGTCGGCGTCGAACGGCGTGCCGTCGGAGTAGGTGACGTCGTCGCGCAGGGTGAACGTGAACTGCGTCGAGTCCGCGTTGGCCTCCCAGGCGGTGGCGAGCCACGGCTTGAGCGAGCCGTCCGCCGGGTCCTGCCAGGTCAGCGAGTCCACCAGCTGGCGAGTCACGTACAGGGTGTCGTTGCCCGAGCCGATGCCGGCCGGGTTGAGCGAGATGGGGTCGTTGCCGATGGCGAACGTCAGGTCGCCCCCGTCGACCGCCTCGGCGGTGGCGGAGGCCGTGGCGTTCTCGTCGGCACCCGCCTCGTCCGTGCCCGACGAGCAGGCGGCGAGCAGGAGGGCGGTGGTGGCGAAGCCGGCGATGAGGCCGGCGTGACGGCGCGAGGGTCGTCGGACAGACATGGGTGATGCTCCTAGCTGGGGGATGGTGGGTGACGGGTGCTGGGCTCAGTCACGTCGACACGAGGTCACGACGCACCCCCTCCACCCGTGCGCACGCGGACGCCGGGGATCGCGGAGAGCAGCTCGGCCGTGTACGGATCGGTGGGGTGGGCGAACACGGCCTCGACCTCGCCCTGCTCGACCACGCGTCCGCGCTGCAGGACGGCGACCTCGTGGGCCACCTGCCGCACGACCGCCAGGTCGTGGGAGATGAAGAGGTAGCTGACCCCGAGCTCGGACTGCAGGTCGGCCAGCAGATCGAGGATCTGCGCCTGGACTGACACGTCGAGCGCGGACACCGGCTCGTCAAGCACCACCAGCTCCGGGTTGAGCGCCAGGGCGCGGGCGATGGCCACGCGCTGACGCTGACCGCCGGACAGCTCGGCGGGCCGCCGGTGCAGCACCGTCCGGGGCAGGGCGACGACGTCGAGCAGCTCGGCCGCCCGGGCGGCGCGCTCGGAGCGGGACCCGACGCCGAACGCCTGCAGCGGTTCGGTGATGATCCGCTCGACCGTGTACCGCGGGTCGAGCGACGCGTACGGGTTCTGGTAGACGACCTGCATCCGCCGGCGCAGCAGGCGCAGCGCCGACCCGTGGGTGTGCGTGACGTCGGCCCCGTCCACCAGCACCGACCCCGAGGTGGGGTTGACCAGCCGCAGGGCGAGCCGTGCGGTCGTGGACTTCCCGGAGCCGGACTCCCCGACGAGCGCCAGGGTGCGGCCCCGCGGCAGGACGAACGACACGTCGTCGACCGCCCGCAGCGTGCCGCCGCCGGCGGACCGGGAGAGCGCGAACTCCTTGGTGAGGTTGCGGACCTCAAGAGCGGGGACGGCGGTCGGCGGGACCGGAGCGGCGATGGTGCGGGCGCCGCGCAGGCTGGGTGCCGCGGCGAGCAGCGCGCGCGTGTACGGGTCGCTCGGCGAGCCGAGGACCTGGTCGGGCGTTCCCTGCTCGACCACGCGGCCCTGCGACATGACGACGATCCGGTCCGCGCGGTCCGCGGCCACGCCGAGGTCGTGCGTGATGAGCAGCACGCCCGTGCCGGTGCCGATGGTCAGCTGCTCGATGTGGTCGAGGATCTGACGCTGCACCGTCACGTCCAGGGCGCTGGTCGGCTCGTCGGCCACCAGCAGGCGCGGCTGGGCAGCGAGCGCGATGGCGATGAGCACCCGCTGCCGCATGCCCCCGGAGAGCTCGTGCGGGTACTGGCGCGCCCGCACCTCGGGGTCGCTCAGCCCGGCGCGGCGCAGGGCCTCGACGGCCTCGATCGCGGCGTTCTTGCGGTCGGCGAGGCCGTGGATGCGCAGCACCTCGGCCACCTGCTCGCCCACGCGGGTGACGGGGTTGAGCGACACGGTCGGGTCCTGCGGCACCAGGCCGACGAGGAGCCCGCGGACCGTGCGCAGCTCGCGCTGCGAGGCGCGGGCCATGTCGTGCCCCAGCAGGTCGATGCTGCCGTGGTCGATGACGGCGGCGGGGGCGAGCAGCCGCACGACGGCTGCCGCGGTGGTCGACTTCCCGGAGCCGGACTCGCCCACGACGGCGACGGTCTCGCCCGCGTCGACGTGAAGGGACACGTCCCGGACCGCGCGGACCGTGCCGCGGCGGGCCTTGTAGGCGACGGCGAGGTCGGTGATGGTGAGCAGACGCTCGCTCATGCGGCACCTCCGTCGGGATGGTCGACCGCGCGGGAGATGCGGCCGGCGGCGAGCACGCTGATGGCGATGGTCAGGCCGGGCAGGGTGGTCAGCCACCAGGACGTCCGCAGGTAGTCGCGACCCCCGGAGACGAGCGCTCCCCACTCGGGCGCGGGCGGTGGGGCGCCGTAGCCGAGGAAGCTCAGAGCGGACACCGCCAGGATCGCGGCCCCGAGCTGCAGGGCGGCCAGGACCACCACCGGACCCGCCGCGTTGGGCAGCACGTGGCGGAACAGGACGGACCACCAGCGGCTGCCGCCCGCGTGCGCGGCCTCGACGTACACCGACGACCGGACGCGCAGCACCTCGGAGCGCATGATGCGCGCGACGGTGGCGACGCTGGCCAGGCCGACGGCGATCGCGACCTTGACCGTGCCGAAGCCGAGCGCGGTGATGAGCGCGAGCGAGAGGAGCAGGGCCGGGATCGACAGGAGCACGTCGACCGCGCGCATGACGATGTCGTCGAACAGGCCGCCGACGAACCCGGCGAGCAGGCCCACGAGCGCGCCGACGAGAAGCCCGACGCCGACCGCGACGAGCGCGGCCTCGAGGGTCAGGTGCGTGCCGTGCACCACCCGCGTGTACAGGTCGCGGCCCAGCTGGTCGGTGCCGAACCAGTGCGCGGCCGACGGGGCCTGCAGCTTGTCGGCGGGCACGCCGGTGAGCGGGTCGCCGGGAGCGAGCACCTGGGGCACGAACGCGGCGACGAGCAGGAGTGCGAGCCAGGCGATCGCGAGCAGCAGCCCGGGCTTGCGGGCGAGATCGCCCAGCCAGGCGAACCGGCCCGGCGTCGCCGCGTCCTGGCGGTCGCGCAGGGCGTCCGCGAGGCGGTCGGGCGAGGTGGCCGCGAAGTCGTCGGGCGCCAGCTTCTCGTTCAGGAGGTCGGTCATCTCACACCCCCGCCGTCACGGGCCGGCGGGCCGGCGCGACGTCGTCGGCCTCGACCTCGGTCGGGACCGAGACCTTCGTCGGCCGCGTGCGCCGCGCGATCCGGGGGTCCAGCAGCGGGTACAGCAGGTCGACCACGAGGTTGACCAGCACGAAGACCGCCGCGGCGAACAGCACGATGCCCTGGACCACGGGGATGTCCTGGGCGCTGACCGACGTGGCCGTGAGCCGGCCGATCCCGGCGCGCGAGAACACGGTCTCGGTGACGACGGCGCCGGCGAGCAGCTCCCCGATCACCAGGCCGATCACGGTGAGCGCCGGCAGGGAGGCGTTGCGCAGGGCGTGCCGGAAGTGTACGCGGGTGGCTCCGGCGCCCTTGGCGCGCGCGGTGTCGACGTACGGCTGGCCGAGGCTGTGCCGCAGGGACCGCGAGAGCATCTGCGCGATGAGCGCGGCCGTCGGCACCGCAAGCGTCACCGCGGGGAGCACGATCGAGGCGAAGCCCTTGTTGCCGACCGCGGGGAAGATCGGGTTCGCGAACGAGAACCACTGCACGAGCATCAGGCCGAACCAGAACGACGGGATGGCCACGCCGAGCGGGGGCAGCCCGAGCAGGGCGTTCGACAGTCCGCGGCTGCGCACCAGCGTCGCCACGATCGCCAGACCGCCGCCGAGGAGGAGGGCGAGCACGAAGGCGGCGACGGCGATGGCCGCCGTGGGCGGGATGGCCTCGGCGATCAGGCCGGTCACCGGGCGGTGCAGGACCACCGACGTGCCGAGGTCGCCGCGCAGGACGGCGCCGAGCCGCGTCACGTACTGGACCGGCAGGGGCTGGTCGAGCCCGTACTGCGCCCGGAGCGCGTCCAGCTGCTCGGGGGACACGTCGGACGACTCGCTGCCGTACATCAGCGAGACCGGGTCGCCCGGCAGCGCGTAGAGCACGACGAACGAGACCGTGTAGGCGGCCCACAGCACCAGGAGCGCCTGCGCGAGGCGGGCTCCGATGTAGCGGTTCATGTCCCGGCCCGGGGGATGGCGCGCATTGATCGTCCTCGTCCTGCCGGAGTGGTCCGGCGCATCTGTGCTTGCACGGCGGGTGCCGTGCCGGGTAGTCACCTGGAGCACCCCGTCACGCGAAGGGTTGCTGCCCGACCAGCCAGGGCTTGTCGTCGGGGCTCGAGACCGCGGCGAAAGTAGGCACGCCGTGTGGCCCCGTCAACGATCTCGCGCGCCTTCTCACCAGGTGGACACGCCGTCTCAATCCCGTCACGTCGAGACGCGTTCGCCCGTCCGGCCCCGCGTCGTCTCATGGGCCGCCACCGGTTTCCGTGTACCGGGATGTGAGAAGGCTGTCCCGATCGTTGACATCGCCCGACGCGCAGTCGACCCTCCTGCGCAGGTCAGGAGCTCCGCCGTCTGGCTCGGCAGGCGGAGCAGCAACCCTCGGTGACGTGGGGTGCTCCCGAGCAAGACCCGGCCCGCCGGATCACGGCGGGCAAACGTCCGACACCCCGGAGCACCGTCTTGTCCGTCGATCTCCTCCCGTCCTCCGTCGCCGCGCGCTACGGCGGTGCCGCACCCGCCGAGGTCGCGACCTMGGACGTCATCGAGCTCCAGCTCGCCCACCGGTCCGTGCGCCGCTACCTGCCCGACCAGGTCACCGACGCCGAGCTCGCCGCCGTCGTGGCCGCCGCGCAGTCCGCCGCCACCAGCTCGAACCTGCAGCTGTGGAGCGTCGTGGCGGTCCGCGACGACGCGCGCCGGGCCGTCCTGGCGGCGCTCGCGGGCGATCAGGCCCACATCACCCAGGCCCCGCTGCTGCTCGTCTGGCTGGTCGACCTCGGACGCGCGCACGCCATCGCGGCCGCGCACGAGGCCCCGACCGACGGCGCGGCCTACCTCGAGACCGCGGTCGTCGGATTCGTCGACGCCGCCMTGGCCGCGCAGAACGCCGTGCTCGCCGCCGAGTCGCTCGGCCTCGGCACCGTGTACATCGGCGCGCTCCGCAACCGTCCCGCGCAGGTCGCGGAGGTGCTGCACCTGCCGCAGCACGTGTTCGCCGCGTTCGGCCTGGTGGTCGGGCGGCCGGACCTCACGGAGAACGCCCGCATCAAGCCCCGCCTGCCCCAGTCCGCGGTGCTGCACCACGAGACGTACGACGACGCCGAGCACGCCGACGCCGTCGCCGCCTACGAGGGCCGCATCGGCGACTTCTACGCCGAGGAGGGGCTGTCCCACTCGTGGGTCGAGCGGGTGCTCGCCCGGCTCTCCGGGCCCGCCGCGCTCAACGGCCGCGACCAGCTGCGGTCGGCCCTCCAGGCGCAGGGGTTCCCGCTGCGATGACGACGACCACAGCCACCGGGGACGTCACGCTGACCGTCGTGCCGTGGACGCACCCCCATGCAGGTCGCCTGCGCGACCAGATGGACGTCGAGCTGGCTCCGCGCTACGAGGACCTCCGCGAGCACCGCGGCCCGCGAGTGCCCGTCGACCCGGCGTCGATCCTGGTGACCTACGTGGCCTACGACGGGGACCGTCCCGTCGGGACCGCCTCGCTGCGGCGCGCCGGTGGCCAGCACGAGGTGAAGCGGGTCTTCGTCGCGGCCACCCACCGCCGGCGAGGCCTCGCCGCCCGGCTCCTCGAGGCCGTCGGGGGCTGGGCGACCGACGCGGGTGTGCGCACGATCGTCCTCCAGACGGGCGTGAGGCAGCCGGACGCGGTCGCGCTGTACGTGCGCGAGGGCTGGCACGCGATCGAGCCCTTCGGCGACTACGTGGGTGACCGGCTGAGCCTCTGCTTCGCCAAGGACCTGTCATGAGCCGCACCCTCGGACCGCTGTCCGTCTCCCCGGTCGGCCTCGGCGGCATGTCGCTGACCGGCGCGTACGGCACCGCGGACCGCGACGAGTCCGTCGCCACCGTGCAACGAGCACTCGACCTGGGCGTCACGTTCTTCGACACGGCGGACGTGTACGCCGACGGCGAGAACGAGCGCCTGCTCGGCCCGCTCCTCGCGCCGCACCGGGACCGGGTGGTGCTGGCGACCAAGGTCGGGCTCGGCGTGCCGGGCCGCGAGGTCGACGGGCGGCCCGAGCACGTGCGCCGCGCGATCGACGCCAGCCTCGCGCGCCTCGGCTGGGACCACGTCGACCTGTACTACCTGCACCGGGTGGACCCGCAGGTGCCCATCGAGGAGACGGTCGGGGCGCTCGCGGACGTGGTGCGCGCGGGCAAGGCACGCCACATCGGGCTCTCGGAGGCGTCGGCCCGCACGATCCGCCGCGCGCACGCCGTGCACCCGATCGCGGCGGTGCAGAGCGAGTACTCCCTGTTCCACCGAGGGGTCGAGGACGAGGTGCTGCCGACGCTGCGCGAGCTCGGCATCGGCTTCGTGCCCTTCTCGCCGCTCGGCCGCGGGATCCTGACCGGCGCGGTCACGTCGACCGCGTTCGACCCGGGCGACACCCGTGCGCGCCACGAGCGGTACCAGGGCGAGGCCTTCGCCGCGAACGTCCGGCTCGTGGCGCGCCTGCGCTCGCTCGCCGACGAGCGGGGCGTGCCGGCCGCCCGCCTCGCGCTGGCCTGGGTGCTCGCCCAGGGCGACGACGTGGTCCCGATCCCCGGCACCCGGCACGCCGCCCACCTGGCCTCCAACGTGGCCGCGGCCGACCTCGAGCTCGGCGAGTCCGACCTGGCGACGATCACCGCCGCCGTGCCGGCGAGCGCGGTGCTGGGCGTCCGCCACCCGCAGCCCCACCTGCTCGACGGCTGACCAGCCCCCACCAGAAGGAGACCCCCATGACCGACACCGCTTCCCGCCCCGGCGCGCCCGCGGAGCACCTGAGCCTCGAGGAGGCCGCGGCGCTCGCGCCCGTCGTCAGCCCGACGGAGGCCGCCGCGCGCGTCGCCGCCGGCGCCTTCCTGGTCGACGTGCGCAGCGAGGCCGGCCGGTCCCGTACCGGTGCCATCCCGGGCGCCACGGTCGGCGACCGCTACGCGATCGACGAGGAGTTCGACCTCACGGCGGCCACCCGCCACGCGCCGGTGCTGTCCCTGGACACGCCGATCGTCGTCGTGTGCGGCTCGGTGCGTGGTTCCGGACCGGTCGCCGCGGAGCTGCGGGCCAAGGGCTTCACCAACGTGGTCCACGTCGAGGGCGGCTTCCCGGCGTGGAAGGACGCGGGGCTGCCCGCCGAGGCGCCCGTCGGATGAGCACCCCGTCCACCGCGTTCCTCGACGAGCTGCAGGCCCTCACCGAGCGGCGGCGCGCGTCGTTCGTCCCGCTGACGTCGCCGTTCCCGGGTGCCGACGAGCCGTCGCGCGCCCTCGTGCGGGCGGCGGCCAAGGCAGGTGAGGGCGACGTGCTCGAGGTCGCCCACGCGATCCACGCCCATCCGGAGGAGGCGTTCCGCGAGGTCCGCTCGGTCGCCGCCATCGCGGACCTGCTGCGTGGCCGCGGCGTGCCCGCCACGGTGGGCTCGCACGGGCTGGCGACGTCGCTGCGCGCCGGTCTCACGTCGGCCGGTCCCGACGACGGCTCCGTGCGCACCGACGCCGGCCCGACCATCGCGATCCTCGCCGAGTACGACGCCCTGCCGGGCGTCGGCCACGCGTGCGGCCACCACCTCATCGCGGGGGCGGCGACCGGGGCGTTCCTCGCGCTGGTCCAGGCCGTCGCGGACGGTCTCGAGCTGCCCGGCCGGGTMCTTCTGCTGGGCACCCCGGCCGAGGAGGGGAGCTCCGGCAAGGAGATCCTGGCGCGCAACGGGTTCTTCGCGGGCGTGGACGCGGCGATCATGGTCCACCCGTTCGGGTTCGACGTGGTGGACCACCCGTTCCTGGGCCGTCGGCAGCTGCGCGTGACCTACCACGGGGTCGCCGCGCACGCGTCGGCGAGCCCGTTCATGKGTCGCAACGCGCTGGACGCCGTGGTCCTCAACTACCAGGCCGTCGCCATGCTGCGCCAGCACATCCCGCCCAGCGACCGCGTGCACGGCGTGGTCCACGAGGGTGGCACCCGCCCGAGCGTGGTGCCGGAGCGGGCGACGGTCGAGTACTACGTGCGTTCGGCCAGCCCCGCGACCCTCAAGGACCTGTCGCAGCGGCTGGCGGACATCGCCCAGGGTGCGGCGCTGGCCACCGGCACCACGGCCGAGCTCGTGTGGGACGCCGCCCCGTTCACGCTGCCGGTCCGGACGAACTCGCCGCTCGCGGAGCGCTGGGCGGTGCACCAGGCGGGCCAGGGCCGCACGGTCCTGGCGGGCGGGGTGGTGCCCGAGATCCTCGCGGCGTCGACCGACTTCGGGAACGTGAGCGTCCGCCTGCCGGGCATCCACCCGATGATCGCCGTGAGCGACCCGGACGTCGCCCTGCACACGCGCGAGTTCGCGGAGGTGGCCGGCGGCCCGCGCGGCGACGCGGCCGCGGTCGACGGAGCGGTCGGCCTCGCGCTCACGGCGCTGGACTACCTGGCCGACCCGGAGCTGCGGGCGGCGGTGCGACAGGACTTCGAGGACGCCGGGGGTGTCCTGGACGTGGAGGGGTACTTCTCGTGAGCATCGAGGTGCGAACGGCCCGTGACGACGAGCTCGACGCGGTGGCTGACCTCACGGAGCGCGGCTTCGGAGCCGGCCCGTACGGGCCCACGACCGATCCGGAGCGCCTGCGGCTGCTGCGCGACGCCGCCGGGCGGGCGTCGGCCGGGGACCTGCTGGTGGCCGTCGAGGACGGTCGGCTGCTGGGCACCCTCAGCCTGCTGCGCCCCGGCACGGGCTACACGCGGCAGGCGCGCGACGACGAGTCCGAGGTGCGGCTGCTCACCACCGCCCCGGAGGCCCGCGGTCGTGGCGTCGGTGCCGCGCTCGTGGCCGAGGCGATCGCGCGCTCGCGGGCGTGGGGCGTGCGCGCCGTCGTCCTCGACACCGGCCCGCGCAACGTCGCCTCGCAGCGGCTCTACCACCGGCTGGGCTTCGAGCGGGCGGTCGAGCGCGAGACCGTCATCGTCCCCAGCGGCGTCGGTCGGCTCGCGGTGTTCACCTACGACCTCGCGCGCACCGGCCTGCGCGTCCGGCTCGTCGCGCCGCACGAGTACGACCGCGTCGCGCAGCTGACCCTCGACGCGTACGGCCACGACTACGAGCTGCCCGCCGACTACCGCGCCTCGCTCGCCGACGTCGCCACCCGGGCGAGCGAGCACGAGGTGTGGGTGGCGGAGGACCTGGCGACGGGTGAGCTCGTGGGCACGGTCGCCACCCCGCGCCCGGGCGCGCACATCTCCGAGCTGGGCCGCGACGGCGAGCTCGACTTCCGCCTGCTCGCGGTCGACCCCGCGGCGCGCCGGCGCGGGATCGGCGCGCTGCTCACCGAGCACGTGATCGCGCTCGCGCGGCAGCGGGACCTCGACCGCGTCGTCATGAACTCCGGCCCGCAGATGACCGGCGCCCACGCCCTGTACCACCGGCTCGGCTTCGTCCGCCTCACCGAGCGCGAGACCCGCGTGGTCCACGGCGGCACCCTGCTGGCGTTCGGCTACGACACCATCCCGCATCCAGAAGGAGCAATCTCGTGAAGTTCCAGGTCCTCGACATCGTCCCCCACGGCCCGCACCCGGTCACCGGCGAGCTGCTCGACCCGTCCACGCGCCTCGAGCGCGTCGTCGAGACCGCCGTGCTGGCCGAGGAGCTCGGCATCGACGCGTTCGCGGTGGGGGAGCGGCACGCCGGCGACTTCCTGTCGTCGTCGCCCACGGTCCTGCTGGGCGCGCTCGCGCAGGCCACCGACCGCATCCTGCTGAGCACCGGCGTCACCGTGCTCAGCCTGCTGGACCCCGTCCGGGTGGCCGAGGACTACGCGACCATCGACGTGCTGTCCCGCGGGCGGCTCGAGATCGTCATCGGCAAGGGCAACGAGGACAAGCACTTCCCGCTGTTCGGCCTCAAGCTGGCCCACCAGTACGACTATCTCGAGGAGAACTACGCGCTGCTGCGGCGCCTGCTCAGCGAGGAGCACGTCGACTGGGAGGGCCGGTTCCACGCGCCGTTGGCGGACGCGACCACCCTGCCGCGCCCGTACGACGGCCCGTTCCGCATCTGGCACGGCTCGGCGACGAGCACGATCTCGGTCGACCTCGCCGCACGCCACGGCGACCCGATCGTCTCGGCCAACGCCCTGCAGCCGCGGGAGAACTACAAGGTGCTCATCGACCGGTACCGCGAGCAGCTGGAGGTCCACGGCTTCGACCCGTCGGTCGGCTACGTGGGCTCGGGCTCGGGCGGCCTGTTCCTCGCCGACACCACCGAGCAGGCCACCGAGGAGTACCGCGCGGTCTACGAGGGCTTCGCCGCGCGGATGGCCGCCCGGCACGTGGGCGAGACGCGGCCCGGCAAGGTGTCGTCGTTCACGCACATCGAGGACGCGGTCGAGCGGGGTCCGGCGCTCGTCGGCTCCCCGGAGCGCGTGGCGGAGAAGATCCTCGACTACCACCGCTCGTACGGCCACGACCTGCAGTCCGTCTCGCTGAACCCCGTGCTCCCGTACGAGCAGCAGCAGGACGTCCTGCGCCGGTTCGCCGAGGAGGTCGTGCCCCTGGTCCGGGCCGAGGTGTCGACCACGCTGTGGGGACCGCAGGATGCCGGCCGGGCGCGCGGCCTCGACTCGCTCGTGGCGGTCTGACGTGCCGGTCGAGTTCCTCGGCGCCGGCTACGGCAACCCGTCGACCGAGACCACGCCGCTCGTCGGGCCCGTCTGGGACCCGGGCTACACGCGCGAGATCGTCCGGGCCCACGAGCAGCACGGCTGGGACCACGTCCTGTTCCCGTACGCCTCCGACGGGCCCGACCCCGCGCAGGCGGCCGCGTGGGCCGCAGCGCACACCGACCGGATCCGGCTGCGCGTGGCGCACCGGCCCAACGTCGCCGCGCCCACCTTCGCGGCCAAGACGTTCGCGACGCTCGATGCCGCCTCCGGCGGTCGGGTCACCGTGCACCTCATCGCGGGCGGCCTGACCAGCGACCAGCGGGCCGAGGGCGACGACCTGGACAAGGACGCGCGCTACGACCGTCTCGGGGAGTACGCGGACGTGCTGCTGCGCTCGTGGACCTCGACGGAGCCGTTCACGCACGTCGGGCCGTACTACCGGACGGAGGAGTTCGTCCTGCGAGCGCGCTCGGCGCAGCGCCCGGGCCTCTCCGCTGGCGGCGCGTCGCGACGGGCCCTGGAGGTCGGCGCGCGGGTGGCCGACGTGTTCGCGTTCTTCGGCGAGCCCCTGGCGGCGACGGCCGACCAGGTGGCGCTCCTGAGCGCGCTCGCGGCGCAGGCCGGGCGGCCGACCCCGCGGCTGCAGATCGCGTTCCGGCCGATCGTGGCGGCCACCGACGACGAGGCCTGGGCCAAGGCCCACGCGATCCGCGCCCGCATCGACCAGCTCGCGGCGCCGCGCACCGTCCGGACCCTCACGCAGGCGCCCCGCGAGCCGGGCACGCTGCCGGAGAACACGGCGAACCTGCGGCTGGCCGAGCTCGCGGCGTCGGGGGAGCGGCACGACCGGGCGCTCTGGACCCCCACGGTCGCGGGGGCGGGCGGGCTGCCGACGAGCGCGACGGCGCTGGTCGGCTCGTACCAGACCGTGGCCGACGCGCTGCTGGACTACGTCGACCTMGGCTTCGAGATCTTCGGGCTGCGCGGCTACGACCTCGTCGCCGACGCCGTCGAGTTCGGGGACCACGTGATCCCGCTCGTCCAGGCGGGCGTCGCTCAGCGTGAGGGTGCGAGGTCCGGGACTACCCTGGTCCGATGACTACCTCGCTCGACCAGCCGGTGCAGGAGGCGCTCGAGGCGCCGGATGTCGTCGCGCAGGTCCGCGCCGTCGCGGAGCGCGCCAAGGTCGCGTCCCGCACGCTCGCCACGGCCACCCGCGCGACCAAGGACGCGGCGCTGCGCGCCATGGCTGACGCCCTCGTCGAGGCCACGCCGCAGATCGTCGCGGCCAACGCGGTCGACCTCGAGCGCGGCCGGGCGGACGGCACGTCGGCGGGCCTGCTGGACCGCCTCGCCCTCACTCCCGAGCGCATCGTGTCCATCGCCGACGCCCTGCGCGAGCTGGCCGCTCTGCCCGACCCCGTCGGGGAGGTTGTCCGCGGGTCCACGCTGCCCAACGGGCTGCGGATGCGTCAGGTGCGGGTGCCCATGGGCGTCGTCGGCATGATCTACGAGGCCCGCCCGAACGTGACCGTGGACGCCGCGGGACTGGCCCTCAAGAGCGGCAACGCCGTCATCCTGCGCGGCGGCTCGGCCGCCGCGGCGAGCAACGAGGTCATCGTCGACGTCCTGTCGCAGGCCCTCGTCGCGCAGCGGCTGCCGGGCGCCCTGGTCCAGTCGATCGACGCGTGGGGGCGCGAGGGCGCCGTGGCGCTCATGCACGCGCGGGGCCTGGTCGACGTCCTGGTGCCGCGCGGGGGAGCGGACCTCATCCAGACGGTCGTGCGCGAGTCCACCGTCCCGGTCGTCGAGACCGGTGTGGGCAACGTGCACATCTACGTCGACGAGACCGCGGACCTGGCCGTGGCCATCCCGATCCTGCTCAACTCCAAGACGCAGCGGGTCGGCGTCTGCAACGCCGCCGAGACGCTGCTGGTGCACCAGGCGGTCGCCGACGAGTTCCTGCCGGTGGCCATCGCGATGCTGGCCGACGAGGGCGTCACGGTGCACGGCGACGAGGCGACGCTCGCGCTCGCCCCGGAGGAGGCCGACTGCGTGCCGGCCACCGACGTCGATTGGGCCACCGAGTACCTGTCCCTCGACATCGCCGTCCGGGTGGTCGACTCCCTGGACGAGGCCCTCGACCACATCCGCGAGTGGAGCTCCGGGCACACCGAGGCGATCATCACGCGAGACCTCGCGTCCTCCGAGCGGTTCGTCGCCGAGGTCGACTCCGCCGCGGTCATGGTGAACGCCTCGACGCGGTTCACGGACGGCGGCCAGCTGGGCCTCGGCGCCGAGATCGGCATCTCCACCCAGAAGCTGCACGCCCGAGGGCCGATGGGCCTCGGGGAGCTCACCACGACCAAGTGGATCGTGCACGGCGACGGGCACGTCCGGCCGTGAACGCACAGCCCACCGTGCGACACTATTGGCTCTCACCACCCCTGGAGGAATGACGTGCACGCTGCCCTGATCGCCGCCGCTGCCGAGGGCGCCGAGCACGCCCGCGAGCTGCCGTTCCCGCCGATCGTGTTCGGCGTCGGAGCGTTCGTCGGACTCACGGCGATGCTGCTCATCACGTACGCCTTCCGCAGCGTGGGGACGCGCCACTGACCCAGGTAGTCGGAGGGACCGGATCGATGACGGAGCCGCCACGCAGACCCCGCCTCGGGGTCATGGGCGGCACGTTCGATCCCGTCCACCACGGCCACCTGGTCGCCGCGAGCGAGGTTGCCGCACGGTTCGACCTCGACGAGGTCGTCTTCGTGCCCACCGGGCAGCCGACGTTCAAGCTCGACCAGGACGTCACGCTCGCCGAGCACCGCTACCTGATGACCGTCATCGCGACGGCGTCGAACCCGAGGTTCACGGTCAGCCGGGTGGATGTGGACCGCTCCGGTGTGACGTACACCGTGGATACCCTCCGGGACCTCAAGACAGCACGTCCGGACGCCGAACTGTTCTTCATCACAGGCGCGGACGCCATCACGCAGATCCTGACGTGGAAGGATGCGGACGAGCTCTTCTCGATGGCGCAGTTCGTGGCGGTCACCCGCCCCGGGCACACGTTGTCGGTCGACGGGCTCCCCGGCGATCGCGTCCACGTCCTGGAGGTCCCCGCCCTGGCGATCTCCTCGACCGACGTCCGCGCACGTGAGAGCGCCGGGCAGCCGGTCTGGTACCTCGTCCCCGACGGGGTCGTCCAGTACATCGCCAAGCACAGGTTGTATCGAGGTCAGTCATGAGTGAACCGGGAGAGCGGCGCCGTCGCCGCGAGCTCCATCGCAACCCCGAGACGGGTGACGTCGCGGGTGCCGCACCCGACGCCGCGCCCGCGGGCGCCCCGGCGACCCCGACCCCGACTCCGGCTCCGGCTCCGGCGAGCACGAACACGACGGGCGCCGCTCCGGTGTCGCGCCGGGCCATGCGAGGTCAGGGCGCCGCCGACGAGACGCCCGCCCACGGCACCACCGCCTCGCCGGCTCCCACCGCCTCGCCGGTCCCGACCGACGGCTACGGCCTGTCCCGCCGGGCCATCCGGGACACCGCCCTCGACCCCACCAGCGCACGACCGGCGCCCACGTCGGCCCCGAGCACGGGCACTCCCACGTGGTCCGCGCCCGCTCCCACGGCGTCGGCTCGCCCGGCGGCTCCCGCTCCGGCGCGTCCGGCGCCGACCGCTCCCGCGACCTCCCGCCC
>NZ_JBFUAI010000035.1:0-19717 GCF_056406355.1 Cellulomonas sp. P1_C4
GAGGCCGGCCGCTCGACCACCGAGATCCTCGCCGCCGCGCGGGCGGGCCGCCTCGGCGGCCTGGTCGTCGGCGGCCTCGAGCCGGCGGACCTGCCCGACCCGGCCATCGCCCGCGAGGCGTTGGACCGCGTGACGTTCCTGGTCTCGCTCGAGGTCCGGCACTCCGAGGTGACCGAGCGGGCGGACGTCGTGCTGCCCGTCGCGCCGCCGACCGAGAAGTCCGGCACCTTCGTCACCTGGGAGGGCCGTCCGCGACCGTTCCCGCAGGCGCTCGTCTCGCACGCGATGGCCGACCACCGCGTGCTGGACCGGCTTGCCGACGCCCTCGGCGTCGAGCTCGGGCTGCAGACGCTCGCCGCCGCGCACGCCGAGCTCGACCAGCTGGGCGGCTGGGACGGCGCGCGGGTGGGGGCGCCCGGCGTGGTCGCGGCCGAGCCGCCGGCCGTCGCGCCGGGCACGGCCGTGCTGGCCACCTGGCACCAGCTGCTCGACGCCGGTCGCCTGCAGTCGGGTGAGCCGTTCCTCGCCGGCACCGCCAAGCGCGCCGTGGCCCGTATCTCCGCGGGCACCGCAGCGGCCGTCGGCGTGTCGGACGGCGGCAGCCTGGCTGTCTCGACGGATGCGGGCACGATCGTCCTGCCCGCGGTCCTCACGGACATGCCGGACCACGTGGTGTGGGTGCCGACGAACGCCGCCGGGCTCGGTATCCGCGACGCCTTGCACGCCGACGCCGGTGACCTGGTGCGGCTCGCGCCGGTCGGACGGTACCTGCAGACCGAGGAGGCCAGCGCATGATCCGCCTGCCCGCCGAGGCCGTCGCCCCCGTCACCGCGGACTTCAGCAACGACACCTGGTGGATCTGGCTGATCAAGGCCGTCGCGATCGTCGTGTTCCTGCTGACCAGCGTGCTCATCGCCATCTGGTTCGAGCGCAAGGTGGTCGCCCGCATGCAGGTGCGGCCCGGCCCCAACGTGCACGGCCCGTTCGGCCTGCTGCAGTCGCTCGCCGACGCCATGAAGCTCCTGGTCAAGGAGGACATGACGGTCAAGGCGGCCGACAAGCTGGTCTACATCGTCGCGCCGATGATCGCAGTCTTCTGCTCGCTGCTCGTGTTCGCCGTCATCCCGTTCGGTCCGGAGGTGGACCTCTTCGGGGTGCTCACCCCGCTGCAGCTCACCGACTTCCCGGTGGCCGTGCTGTACATCCTCGCGTGCGCGTCGGTCGGCGTATACGGCATCGTGCTCGGCGGCTGGTCGTCCGGCTCGACCTACCCGCTTCTCGGCTCGGTCCGCTCGACGGCCCAGGTCATCAGCTACGAGCTCGCCATGGGCCTGTCGCTGGTCAGCGTGTTCATCCTCGCCGGGTCGATGTCGACGTCGGGGATCGTGACGTCCCAGACCCAGGTGTGGTGGTTCCTGCCGTTGCTGCCCGCGTTCGTCATCTACCTCATCTCGATGGTGGGGGAGACCAACCGCCTGCCCTTCGACCTCCCCGAGGCCGAGGGTGAGCTGGTGTCCGGGTACATGACCGAGTACTCGTCGATGAAGTTCGCGTGGTTCTTCCTCGCCGAGTACATCAACATGCTCAACGTCTCGGCCGTCGCCACCACGCTGTTCCTCGGCGGCTGGCGCGCCCCGTGGCCCATCTCGGCCATCAACGACGGGATGTTCAACCACGGCTGGTGGCCCGTGCTGTGGTTCCTGGCCAAGCTCTGGTTCTTCATGTTCGTGTTCGTGTGGATCCGCGGCTCGGTGCTGCGCTTCCGGTACGACCAGTTCATGAAGATCGGCTGGAAGGTGCTCATCCCCGCCGCGCTCGTCTGGGTCGTGTGCGTGGGCGCCGTCCAGGGCGTGCGGCAGTTCTCCGGGCTGGACCTGCGCTCCGTGCTGTTCGTGCTCGCCGGCGTCGTGCTGGTCGGCCTGGTCGTCTCGTTCCTCATCCCCGAGAAGAAGACGCCCCCCGGACCGGCGCGACCACCCGGACCCCAGGTCTACGACCCCTACGCCGGCGGCTATCCCGTGCCGCCGCTGCCCGGCCAGGTGCTCCCGCCGTCGCCGCGCAAGCAGCGTGCTGCTGCTGCGGCCGCCGCCGAGGCCGAGGCCCAGAAGCAGACGACCCCCCAGGAGGTGCACGGTGGCTGAGCCCCGCAAGCCCGACCCCCAGGGCAAGGGCGTGCCCGCCCGCAAGCCCGCGGCGCCGGCGGGCAAGGCCGCGCCAGCCCGCAAGCCAGCGCCGGGCAAGGCCGTCGCACCGCGCAAGCCCGCGGGCGAGGTCGCCCCGGCTGAGCCCGCCGGCTACACCTCGCTCATCGAGCCGCGCGGAGCCCTCTCGGAGCTGTTCGCCCCGGTGGGCGGGTTCGGCGTGACGCTCTCCAACATGTTCCGGCCGACGGTGACCGAGCAGTACCCGTCGGAGAAGGTGCCCGCCAAGCCGCGGTACCACGGCCGCCACCAGCTCAACCGGTACGCGGACGGGCTGGAGAAGTGCATCGGCTGCGAGCTGTGCGCCTGGGCCTGCCCGGCCGACGCGATCTACGTCGAGGGCGCAGACAACACCCCGGACAGCCAACGGTCGCCGGGCGAGCGGTACGGCAGCGTCTACCAGATCAACTACCTGCGCTGCATCTTCTGCGGCCTGTGCATCGAGGCCTGCCCGACGCGCGCGCTGACCATGACGAACGAGTTCGAGCTGGCCGGTCCGACGCGCGCCGGGATGATCTGGGAGAAGCAGGACCTCCTGGCCCCGCTGCGCAGCGGCATGCTGCAGGCGCCGCACCCGATGGTCGAGGGCACGACGGACACCGACTACTACCGCGGTGAGGTCACCGGCTCCACGCCGGCGCAGGTCGCCTGGGTCAAGGAGCACCGCCCCGACGACCCGACGCTGCCCGGCGGCGCGGGCCTGGACGCGGCCAACGTGCCCGGCCCCACGGCCGCGGTGATGGCCGCGACGGTGGCCGGCGCGACGAAGCAGGGCACCCGATGAGCGCGCTCGCCACGACCCTGCTCGAGTCGGGGGAGACCACGACGGCCGAGGCGGTCCTGTTCTGGACGCTCGGCCCGATCATGGTGCTCGCCGCCCTCGGGCTGCTGTTCGCCAAGAAGGCCGTGCACGCGGCGCTCGCGGTGGTCGTGGTGATGATCTCGCTGGCGTTCCTCTACGTGGCGCAGGACGCGGTGTTCCTCGGCGTCGTCCAGGTGGTCGTCTACACCGGCGCCGTGATGATGCTCTTCCTCTTCGTGCTCATGCTCGTGGGCGTCGACTCCTCGGACTCGCTGGTGGAGACCATCCGCGGGCAGCGCTGGATCGGCCTGCTGGCCGGCATCGGGCTCGGCGTGGTGCTGGTCGGCGTGATCGGGCGCGCGACCTACGGCAAGGTGTTCGGGCTGGCGGGCGAGCTGTCGAGCAACAACCCGACCGGCGTCGCGCACATCATCTTCGGCCAGTACGTGTTCGCTTTCGAGGTGGTCGGTGCCCTGCTGGTCACCGCGGCCCTGGGCGCGCTCGTGCTCACGCACCGCCAGCGACTGGTGCCGCGTGTCGGGCAGAAGGAGCGCGCCGACGCCCGCGTGGCGGCGGGCGCGATCCTCACCCCGCTCCCGGCACCGGGCGTGTACGCCCGGCACAACGCCATGGACGTGCCCGCCCTCGGGCCCGACGGGCAGCCGCTCGAGATCTCCGTGCCGCGCGTGCTACGCATCCGCGGCCAGGAGGCCGACGCCGAGGAGTTCGCGGCCCGGACGGAGCGCGTGCTCGCGGGCGCCGCGTCCGTCCGTGGCGGCACCGGCACACCTCCTCCGGCGGCGGACCCGGGCGGGTCCGTCGGGTCGACCAGCCTGGAGGCGGCAGTCAGCGACAGCGGCCAGGACGGGCCGTCCACCGGTCCTGCCGGCGCCATCGGACAGGAGGAGGGCAAGTGAGCCTGACCCACTACCTGGTGCTGGCGGCGATCCTGTTCTCCATCGGCGCGACCACGGTCCTGCTGCGGCGCAACGCGATCATCGTGTTCATGGGCGTCGAGCTCATGCTCAACGCGTCCAACCTCTCGCTCGTCACGTTCTCCCGCATCCACGGCAACCTCACGGGGCAGGTCATGGCGTTCTTCGTCATGGTCGTCGCCGCCGCCGAGGTCGTCGTCGGGCTGGCGATCATCGTGGCGATCTTCCGCACCCGACGCTCGGCCTCGGTCGACGACATCAACCTGTTGAAGAGCTGAGGGGCGGGACGTGCACACCCTGACGACACTGATGTCTGCTGGCGTGCCCACAGGCATCTACACGGCAACCGCCGCTCCAGTGACGGGCGAAGGCGTCCTGCTCCTCGCGCCGCTGCTCGTCGGTCTGCCGCTGCTCAGCGCAGCGGTGCTGCTCCTGTCCGGCCGTCGCTCGGACCGCTGGGGCCACTGGCTCGGCGTCCTCGCGTCGGCCGCGGCGTTCGTCGTCGCCGCCATCGTGTTCGTCGCGATGCTGCAGAAGCCGGACGACGCCCGCGTGGTCGACGTCAACCTGGGCACGTGGATCGACGCGGGCGCGTTCCAGCTCGACGCGGGGTTGCGGCTCGACCCCCTGTCGATGACGTTCGTCCTGCTCGTGACGTTCGTCGGCACGCTGATCCACATCTATGCCGTGGCGTACATGGACCACGACCGCGACCGGCGGCGCTTCTTCGCCTACCTCAACCTGTTCGTCGCGGCGATGCTCATCCTCGTGCTGGCGGACAGCTACCTCCTGCTGTTCGTCGGCTGGGAGGGCGTCGGCCTGGCGTCGTACCTGCTCATCGGGTTCTGGAACCACCACTACGACTACGCGGTCGCCGCCAAGAAGGCGTTCGTGGCCAACCGCATCGGTGACCTGGGCCTGATCATCGCCCTCGGGATCATGTTCGCCACGTTCGGCGCGGTGGACTTCGGGACCGTGCTGGGCGAGATGCCGGGCAGTGAGAGCCAGGGGACGCTCACGGCGATCGGCCTCATGCTCCTGTTGGCCGCGTGCGGCAAGTCGGCGCAGTTCCCGCTGCAGTCCTGGCTCGGCGACGCCATGGCGGGTCCGACGCCCGTGTCCGCCCTCATCCACGCCGCGACCATGGTCACCGCCGGCGTGTACCTCATCGTGCGGTCGGCCCCGCTGTTCGACGCCGCCCCGACGGCCCAGCTGGTCGTCGTCATCGTCGGCGCGATCACGCTGCTGTTCGGAGCCATCGTCGGTTGCGCGAAGGACGACATCAAGAAGGCGCTCGCGGCCTCGACCATGTCGCAGATCGGCTACATGATCCTGGCCGCCGGCCTGGGCCCGGTCGGGTACGCGTTCGCGATCTTCCACCTGCTCACGCACGGCTTCTTCAAGGCCGGGATGTTCCTCGGCGCCGGCTCGGTCATGCACGGCATGGACGACCAGGTGAACATGCGGCGCTTCGGTGGCCTCGCCCGGTACATGACGATCACGTGGCTGACGTTCATGGCCGGCTGGCTGGCCATCATCGGCATCCCGCCCTTCTCCGGGTTCTTCAGCAAGGACAAGATCATCGAGGCGGCGTTCGTGCCGGTCGACGGGTCGCCGTGGCGGGCCTGGGTGTTCGGCGGCATCACGATGCTGGCCGCCGGGATCACGGCGTTCTACATGTCGCGGCTGTTCTTCATGACGTTCGAGGGCGAGCGCCGCTGGTCCACCCAGCGCGACGGCAGCGCGCAGCACCCCCACGAGTCCCCGAGGCTCATGACCTGGCCGATGATCGTGCTGGCGGTCGGCTCGGTGGGCCTCGGGTTCTTCCTCAACATGGGCGACCGGTTCGTCGACTGGCTCACGCCGGTGCTGGGGGTCCCCGAGCATCACGAGCCGGTGCTGCCCGTGTGGGTGCTCACGGTCCTCACGCTCGGCCTCGTCCTCGTCGGCGTGGTGATCGCGTGGCGGCGATACGCGATCTCGCACGTCCCCGTCGTCCCGCCCGTGGGCACGTCGCTCACCCGGGCCGCGCGCGTCGACCTCTACCAGGACTCGGTCAACGACGTCCTGCTGGTCGAGCCCGGCCAGGCGCTCACCCGCTCGCTCGTCTACGCCGATCGCACGGTCATCGACGGCACGGTCACCGGGGTCGGGTTGTCCACCGTCCTGCTGGGCGGGTGGGCCCGGCGCCTGCAGACCGGGTTCGTCCGCTCGTACGCCGCGTCGATGCTGCTCGGGCTCGTCGTCCTCGTCGTCGTCGTCCTGGTCATCCAGAACTGAGGAGTGCACCCACCGATGTCGTCCTCCTTCCCCTGGCTGACCGCCCTCATCGTCGTGCCCATCCTGGGCGCGGTGGCGGTGTGGGCCCTCCCGGCCCACCGCACCCGGGCCGTCGCGCTCGGCGTCGCCCTGCTCGAGCTCGTGCTCGGCGTCGCGGCTCTCACCGCGTTCGACGTGGCCGACGCCGGCACCGTCCAGCTCACCGAGGTCCACGGCTGGATCCCCGCGTTCGGGGTGTCCTACGCGGTCGGCGTCGACGGCGTGGGGCTCTCGCTCGTGCTCATGTCGGTGCTCATCGTTCCGCTGGTCGTGCTGGCCGCGTGGCGCGAGCAGGGCAGCCTGACGGTCGCCACCGACAACCTGAAGCGCTACCTGGCCCTGGTCCTGCTGCTCGAGGCGTTCATCGTCGCCGTGTTCTCCGCGCGCGACGTGTTCTTCTTCTACGTCCTGTTCGAGGCCATGCTCATCCCGGTCTACTTCATGATCGGGATGTTCGGCGGGGCGCAGCGGCGGTACGCGGCCGTGAAGTTCCTGCTCTACTCGCTGACCGGCGGGCTCATCATGCTCGTCGCCGTCATCGCCCTGTACCTGCAGGGACCGGGTGGCCCGCAGGGCTTCCTCACGGACAACCTCACCGGGCTGACGCTGTCGTCGACCACCGAGAAGCTCATGTTCAGCGCGTTCTTCCTGGCGTTCGCCATCAAGGCGCCCATGTTCCCCTTGCACACGTGGCTGCCCGACGCCGCCCAGCAGGCGCCCGCCGGGACATCGACGCTGCTGGTCGGCGTGCTCGACAAGGTCGGCACCTTCGGGATGCTCACCCTCTGCCTGCCGCTGTTCCCGGCCGCCTCGCAGTGGGCCGCGCCGGTGATCATCGTGCTCGCCGTGATCTCGATCCTCTACGGGGCGCTGCTCGCCATCGGGCAGAAGGACCTCATGCGGCTCATCGCGTACACGTCTGTGTCGCACTTCGGCTTCATCGTGCTGGGCATCTTCGCGTTCACGTCGACGTCGATCGCCGGCTCGTCGTTCTACATGGTCAACCACGGGCTCTCGACGGCTGCCCTGTTCCTCATCGCCGGCTTCCTCGTGGCGCGGCGCGGATCGCAGCAGATCGCCGACTTCGGCGGGCTGCAGAAGGTCGTGCCGGTCATGGCGGGGACGTTCCTCGTCGCCGGCCTCTCGGCACTGGCCCTGCCCGGCCTGTCGACCTTCGTCAGCGAGTTCCTGGTGCTCGTCGGCACCTTCGCGCGGCACCCGGCCGCATCGATCGTCGCGAGCCTGGGCGTGGTGCTGGCCGCGGTCTACGTGCTGTGGACCTACCAGCGCATCTTCACCGGGCCCGTGCGGCCGGGGCTCGAGTCGATGGCGGACCTGATCGCGCGGGAGAAGTGGGTCGTGGCTCCGCTGCTCGGCCTGATGGTCGTGTTCGGGTTCCTGCCCGGCCCCGCGCTCGACCTCGTGCGGCCGCCCGCGACCGTCACGCTGGACCAGGTGGGCGTGCAGGACGTGCCGGTGGCCGCGACCTCGCACATCACTGACGACGAAGGGAGCGACCAGTGACCGACTTCATCGCACCCACGGTCGACTGGGCCGCACTGAGCCCGGTCGTCATCGTGCTGCTCGCCGCGGTCGTCGGCGTGCTCGTCGAGGCCTTCGTGCCCGCCCGCGTGCGGCGCACCGTGCAGCTGTCCCTCGCGATCGCCGCCCTGGCCGGTGCGATCGTCGCGGTCGCCGCGCTGTGGAGCGGCGTCGAGGAGACCGGCGGCACCGTCGTGCTCGGTGGCTCCCTCCTGGTCGACGGACCGACGCTGGTCCTGCAGGCCACCATCGCGCTGCTGGCCCTGCTCGCGCTGCTGATCGTCGCCGACCGCACGGAGACGGGGGAGGACGCCTTCGCGCCCAACGCCGCCGCGGTGCCCGGCTCGGACTACGAGGAGCTCGCACGCCGCAAGGGCGTGCAGCAGACCGAGATCTACCCCCTGCTGCTCTTCGCCACGGGCGGCATGCTCATCTTCCCCGCGGCGGGCGACTTCCTCACGCTGTTCGTCGCGCTCGAGGTGCTCTCGCTGCCGCTGTACCTGCTGGCCGGCATGGCTCGCCGTCGGCGGCTGCTGTCGCAAGAGGCGTCGATGAAGTACTTCCTCCTGGGCGCGTTCTCGTCCGCGCTGCTGCTCTTCGGCATCGTGCTGCTCTACGGATACTCCGGCTCGCTGCGGTACTCCGACATCGCGAAGACGACGCAGAACCCGACAGGCCTCGACAGTCTCCTGCTCGTGGGCGCGGTGCTCGTCCTGTCCGGCCTGCTCTTCAAGGTCGGCGCGGTGCCGTTCCACACGTGGACGCCCGACGTCTACCAGGGCGCCCCGACGCCGATCACCGGCTTCATGGCCGCCTGCACCAAGGTCGCCGCGTTCGGCGCGCTGCTGCGGATCGTCTACACGGTGCTGCCAGGCCTGCAGTGGGACCTCGGCGTCGTGCTCTGGACCGTCGCCATCCTCACCATGATCGTCGGCACGGTCGCCGCTCTGGTGCAGACCGACATGAAGCGCGTCCTCGGGTACTCCTCGATCGCGCACGCCGGCTTCATCCTCACCGGCATCATCGCGCTCAACCAGGCCGGCATCGTCGCGGTGCTCTTCTACCTCCTGGTCTACGGCGCGGCGACCGTCGGGGCGTTCGGCATCGTCTGGCTGGTCCGCGAGCGGTCGGGCGAGGACGGTCCCGTCCTGGGAGAAGCGACGCACCTGTCGCAGTGGGCCGGGCTCGGCCGCACGCACCCGCTCCTCGCGCTGACCTTCGCGCTCTTCCTGCTGTCGTTCGCGGGCATCCCGCTCACGGCCGGGTTCGCCGGGAAGTTCTCGGTGTTCTCGGCGGCCGTCGAGGGTGGCGCCTGGCCGCTGGCGCTCATCGGCGTCATCGCGTCGTCCGTGGCGGTGTTCTTCTACGTGCGGATCATCGTGCTGATGTTCTTCACGCAGCCCTCGGGGGCCGACGACGAGGCCACCGACGTGGCCGCGCTGGCGCCGTCGGCGGAGGGCTTCGCGCTCGTCGGCGACGCGGCCCTCGCGGTCGAGACCGAGACCGTCGTGGACACGCGATCGACGGTCACCACCGCGGTCGTGGGCACCGAGGGCTTCGCCGTCGTCGCGATCGCCGTGTGCGCCCTCGTGACCATCGGCCTCGGTGTCGCGCCGTCGGGGGTGCTCGAGCTCATCGGGAACGTCGCGACGTTCCTGCCGTGACGCCCGCCTGTCCGGCGGGCCCCCCGCGCCGGGATAGGTTCGTGCCGTGACTTCGATGACGGCCTTCCCGCTGGCCGATCCTGACCTGGCCGACCGGCTGGCCGTGCGGCTCGCGCTGGTCGAGGAGCGTCTCCGGGACGCGGTGACCAACGTGGACCCGCTGGCCGACACCGCGTCGCGCCACCTGGTGAACGCCGGCGGCAAGCGCCTGCGGCCGGTGCTGACGCTCCTCGCGGCCGAGCTGGGCGACGGGTCTCGCCGCGAGGTCATCGATGCGGCGGTGGTCGTCGAGCTCACCCACCTGGCCACGCTGTACCACGACGACGTCATGGACTCCGCGCCGCTGCGCCGCGGCGCTCCGGCGGCGCACGAGGTCTGGGGCAACTCCGTAGCCATCCTCACCGGCGACCTGCTGTTCGCGCGCGCGTCCGCCACCGTGGCGGGGCTCGGTCCCGACGCCGTCCGCATCCAGGCCGCCACCTTCGAGCGGCTCTGCCTGGGGCAGCTGCACGAGACCGTCGGGCCCCGCCCGGAGGACGACCGCGTCGTCCACTACCTGCAGGTGCTCGCGGACAAGACCGCCTCGCTCATCGCGACCTCGGCCCGGTTCGGGGCGATGTTCGCCGGGTGCGCCGCGGACGTCGTCGCCGTCGTCACGGGCTTCGGGGAGAAGATCGGCGTCGCCTTCCAGCTGGCCGACGACGTCATCGACCTCACCTCCGACGGTGACGTCACGGGCAAGACCCCGGGCACCGACCTGCGCGAGCGGGTCCCCACCATGCCCGCCCTCCTGCTGCGCGCCCGCGCGGCCGGCCCGGATGCCACCCCGGCGGACCGCGACCTGGTCGCCCTGCTCGACGGCGACCTCTCCGGCGACGCCGACCTGGCCGCTGCCGTGGCCGCGCTGCGGGTGCACCCCGTGGTGGGCGAGACCCGAGACCAGGCCGTCACGCTGGCGAAGGCGGCCGTCCGGGAGCTCGACCCGCTGCCGGCCGGACCCGTCAAGGACGCGCTGATCGCCTTCGCCGACGCTCTGGTGGACCGCGCGTCCTGATGGCGTGCCGGACGTTCGGGTGAACGCCCCTGCTCGCGCCGATCCGGTCGTGGCACCATGTCCGCGCGGCCCCGCACGGGGGGCGCGTCCCGGAGGTCAGCAGTGAGCACAGCACCGCACGAGTCGACCTGCCGCACGTGTGGTGCGGTGCTCGAGCAGGGCGCGGTGTTCTGCGCCGAGTGCGGCGCGCGCGTCGACGCCGCGCAGCCCGTCGTGCCGTCGCCGTACAGCGTGCCGACGCCGGCTACGCGCCCTGCTCCGCTCCAGGGTCTCGCGCCCCCGCCCCCGCCCCCGCCTGTGTCGGCCGGTCCGACCCCGCCGCCCGTGCGCAGGCCGGCCCCGGCGCCGAGTCAGCAGTACCCCGTCACCCCCGGCGCCGTCGCCTCCATCGGCAGCCGCGCGCTGGCGTTCGCGATCGACGGCGTCGTCATCCTTCTCGCCTACGGCCTCGGGTTCGGAGTCGTCGCCGTGACGGGCGGGTTGTCGACGACGAGCGCGTCGGCCGGGCGGCCGGTCCTGTTCGTGCCGGCCCTGCTCGCGCTGCTGGTCGCCGTCGGGCAGTGGGTCGCCGAGTCCGTCACCGGCGCGACCGTCGGCAACGCTGTTACCGGCATMCGGACCGTCTCGAACCGCACCGGACGCCCGGCGGGGCTGCTGGCCATCCTCGTCCGGCAGCTGGTGGTGGCCGTCGGTGCCCTCGTCTGCCTGGTCGGTGAGTGGGTCGTGGTGGTGTCGGGGACCTGGGACAAGACCCCCGCGCAGCGCGGCTGGCACGACAAGGCGGCCGGCACGCTGGTGCTGCGCGCCCGCAGTGTTCCGCGGCCTCGGTCCTCCGTGCCCGACACCGCCTGGAACACGGCCGTCGCGCGCACCATGGGCGACCGGCCGGCCCCGGAACCTGGTCTCGTCCCCGCGCCGCCGGTCCCGGAAATGGGGCCCGTCCCGACGCCGCCGGACCGGGAACCTGGTCTCGTCGCCGCCGCGGGACTCGTCCCCGCGCCGCCCGCCCCGGAACCGGGTCTCGCTTCCGCGTCGCGGGCTGCGGAACCCGATCGGGTCCCCGCGCCGCCGGGCGTCGCGGCCGTGAGCGATCCCGTGGCTGTCGCAGGACCGTCGTCCGCGTCCGCGTCTGCGCCCGCGCCCGACGCGGCCGGCGCTGTCGCCGCCGAGCCCGCCGAGGAGTTCCTCGTCCCGCTCGTCCCGGTCCGCCGGGTGCCGGACCCGCCGACGACGCGGCGGGAGGCTCGTCGTGCGGACGCCGGCGCGTCCGACGTCATCACCGGGATGCCCGGCGTCGCACGGGATGCCGAGGCGCCCGCCGCCCGGGCGCAGCCGGTCATCGACGTCCCGGCGACACCTCCTGGCGTCTCGCCGGCCACGTCGGACCTGGGGGAACTCGAGCACACGCGCCTTCGTCCGAGTGCCCCCGCACCCGCCGCTCCGGCCCCGGTGGCCCTGCGGCTCTCCTTCGACACCGGCGAGCGCGTCGATGTCACGGGTGACGGCCTCGTCGGCCGGAGCCCGTCGGCCGAGGCGGGCGTCGCGCACGTCGTGTCCGTCGACGACCCCGCGCGCTCGATCTCCAAGACGCACCTGGCGTTCGGGCTCGACGGCGCGGGCGACCGCCTGTGGGTCATGGACCGCGGGTCGACCAACGGCACGGTCCTCGTCGCGCCGGACGAGACCAGCTCGGCGCTCCCGGCCGGCACGCGCGCGACCGTCGCAGCCGGCTGGACCATCCGGTTCGGCCAGCGCAGCGCGGTCGTCGAGCGTCGCTGAGGAGGCGCCCCCGTCGTCGTCGGCGATATCGAGGGTTCCGCACGAGCTCGAGGATTCCGACCTCGGTCTCGCGCCAAACCCCCGACCTCGCCGACTCCGCGGCAACCGGAGCTACACCGTCGCAGGGCTCCACGCCAGCTGCACGACCCGCCGACCCTCGTCGCGCGTCACCAGCTGGCCGCGGCCCGGGACGGAGGCCACGGGCTTCGCCCCGCCGATGAGAGCGCCCTCGTCCGGGCTGCCCGAGAGCACCAGGCCGGGCACCGCAAGGTCGCGCAGCGCCTGCAGCACGGGCTCGTACATGGCACGCGCCGCGCCGCCGGTCCGCCGGGTGAGGATCAGGTGCAGGCCCACGTCGCCCGCCTGGGCGAGCAGGGGGACCAGCGCCGCGACCGGGTTGCCGGTGGTGGTGGCCACGAGGTCGTAGTCGTCGACGAGCACGAACACCTCGGCGCCGCTCCACCACGAGCGCGACCGGAGCTGGTCGGGCGTGACGTCCGGCCCGGGCAGCCGCGTACGCAGGTACGCGGCGAGGTCCGAGAGCTCCGTCGTCGCCTGGTCCTGCGTGGTCAGGTAGCCGGCCAGGTACTCGTCGGGGATCTCCCCCAGCAGCGACCGGCGGAAGTCGACCGCGAAGATCTGGGCCTGGGCGGGCGTGTGGGTGCGCCGGACCTCCGCCGCGACCGACCGCAGCAGTCCGGACTTGCCGGAACCGCCGTCGCCGAACGCGTACAGGTGGCTCTCCTCGCGGATGTCGATGCCGACCGGCGCGAGGGCGGCCTCGTCGATGCCGAGGAGGATCTCCCGGGTGTCGGCGGGGCTCGCGGCGCGCACCTGGTCGAGCGTGACCTCCTCCGGCAGGAGCCGCAGCTTGGGCCCGGGGGCGCCGCGCCACGACTGCGACACGACCTGCACGAGGTGCTCGATGCCGGCGCCGAGGGTGGCGGGGGAGTCGTCGCCGTCGATCCGCGGCAGGGCGGTGAGCACGTGGTGCTTCGAGACGACGAGGCCGCGACCCGGTCGCTCCTTCGGCACGTTGACGGCGACCTTGCGGTCGAGCTCGGAGTCCGACGGGTCGCCCAGGCGCAGCTCGATCCGGGTGCCGAAGAGGTCCTTGACCTGCGTGCGGAAGTCCATCCACCGCGCGGCGCTGGCCAGCAGGTGGACACCGAACGTGAGGCCTCGGCCCGCGAGCGCCTGCAGGCGCGCCTCGAGCTCGTCGAACTCGGCGCGGACCGTGCTCCAGCCGTCGACGACGAGGAAGATGTCGCCGTACCCGTCGTTCGCGCGGCCCTCGAGCCGGCGCGTGCGGTACGTCTCGATCGAGTCGATCTGCTGCGCGCGGAAGTACCGCTCGCGGGCGTCGACGATGCTCTCGACCTCGGCGACGACCCGCCGGACCACGTCGGGCTCGCTGCGGGTCGCCACACCGGCGACGTGCGGCAGCCGCGCCAGCGGGCTGAACGTGCCACCACCGAAGTCGAGCACGTAGAACTGCACCTCGTGCGGCGTCTGCGTGAGGGACAGACCCGTGACCACCGACCGCAGCACGGTGCTCTTGCCCGATCGAGGGCCGCCGACGACGGCCAGGTGCCCCGCGGCGCCGGACAGCGAGATCGTGAGGTTCTCGCGGCGCTGCTCGAGCGGCCGGTCGGTGATGCCCAGCGGGATGGTCAGGGCGCCCGCCGCGCGCCAGCCCGGCGACACCAGCCCGAGGGTCGGGTCGACGACGAGGTCGGGCATGAGGCGGTCGTACGTGCTGGGCACCACCAGCGGCGGCAGCCAGACCTGGTGTGCGGCGGGCCCGCGCCCGGCCATCAGGGAGACGGCGATGTCGAACGTGGCGCGCTTCTCGACCTCGTCGGCGGCGGGCTGCTCCTCGGGCTCGTCGCGGACGGTGCCGAGCACCGGCGCGGCCGTGAACGACTCGAGCCGGGCGCGGCCGGCGACGACCCCGGGCCCCGCGGCGGCCTGGCGGCGGCCCTTGGGCGGGCCGGAGACGTACGAGGCGCGGAACTGCACCATCGTCGTGGGGTCGGGCTTGAGGTAGCCGACGCCAGGGATCGGCGGCAGCTCGTAGGCGTCGGGCACACCGAGGACCGTGCGCGACTCGGCGGCGGAGAACGTGCGCAGGCCGATCCGGTAGGACAGGTGCGACTCGAGCCCGCGCAGGCGGCCTTCCTCGAGGCGCTGCGAGGAGAGCAGCAGGTGCATCTGCAGCGAGCGCCCCAGCCGCCCGATGGCCACGAACAGGTCGACGAACTCCGGCTTGGCGGCCAGCAGCTCGGAGAACTCGTCGGCGACGATGAGCAGGGCCGGCAGGGGGGCGAGGTCGGGCCGGTCCGTGCGCCGGGCCTTCTCGTAGTCGTTGACGTTGGCGAAGTTGCCCGCGGAGCGCAGCAGCTCCTGGCGGCGGACCATCTCGCCCTGCAGGGCGTCCTGCATGCGGTCGACGAGCGTGAGCTCCTCGCCGAGGTTGGTGATGATCGCCGAGACGTGCGGCATGTCCGCCATGCCCGCGAACGTGGCGCCACCCTTGAAGTCGACCAGGACGAAGTTGAGGTCCTCCGACGAGTGGGTCAGTGCCAGGGCCAGCACGAGCGTGCGGAGCACCTCGGACTTGCCGGAGCCGGTGGCGCCGATGATGAGGCCGTGCGGGCCCATGCCCTGCTGCGCCGACTCCTTGATGTCCAGCGAGATCGGCTGGCCCTGGGGCGTGAGGCCGATCGGCACCCGGAGCCGGTCGCGCGGCAGCCGCGGCCGCCAGGCCACCTCGAGGTCCAGGTCGCGGATGTCGCCCAGCCCGAGCAGGTCGACCAGCTCCGAGGACGCGTTGGCGTCGTCCCTCTCGGGCCCGGAGTCGAGGTGCAGCGGCAGCAGTCGGCGCGCGGTCGCCTCGGCTTCCGCGATCGACAGCTGGTCGCCGGTGAGGTGCGTGGGCTCCAGTCCGAGGCGCAGGACGTCGACCGGCGCGGTGCCGTCGGCGTCCTGGGTGCCGACGAGGAAGCGCAGGGTCCACGGGTCGTCGAGCTCGTCCCAGCGCTCGGGCAGCTCGAGGACGGTGATGCCGAGCACGCCGTCGCTGGTGAGGATGGCGTTGCCGACGGGGACGTGGCCGCCGTCGACCACCACCAGCACGTGCGGCGTGGGGGTCTCGCTCGCCGTCGGCCCGAACCGCGGCCGGTCGCGCAGCCCCTCGGGCAGCAGCGACTCGATCTCGGCCAGGGTGGTGCCGATCATCCGGGCCGCGCCGACCGCGTCGCGCTCCCGCGTCGAGTGCGCGTGCGGCAGCCATTTGACCCAGTCCCACGAGGGCAGCGCGCGGTCGCTGGCCAGCACGGCGATTTGCAGCTGGTCGGGGGAGTGGAACGTCGCCAGCTGGCAGACGATCGCCCGGGCGAGGGCGCGGGAGGTCTGCTCGGTCCCGGCGACCTGCAGCAGCGGCACGGAGCGGACGTCGACGGCCAGCGGGATGCCCTGCTGCACGCGGTGCGTCACCAGGAACCGGTGCGCGGCCGACGCGGCGACGGGGTCGAGCTGCGCCAGGGGTGCGGTCTGCGGGGGCTCGAGGTCGAGGCACAGGGGCTGTGAGCCGACGCCCACGCGGGCGAAGAGGTAGTCGTCGTGGTCGGGCGTCCGCTCCCACACACGCGAGCGTTCCTCGGCCACCGACGCGAGCGCGCGCGGGTCGGGCGCGTTCCACTCGGCGTTGCGGTGCTGGGCGCGCGCCGCCTGTCGGACGGTGCGACGCAGGTCGGCGAGGTAGGCCAGGTACTCGCGGCGGGCGCCGACGACGGCCGCCTGGTGCTGAGCGCGCTGCCGCCACCCGTTGACGCCGACGAAGCCGAGCGAGGCGACGAGGAACATGCCGGCGGCGATCATGCCCTTGGGGCCGGGCGACGAGACCGCGACGAACACGATCGAGCCGACGCTGCCGAGCAGGGGGATGACGTTGGCCAGCACGCCGCTGACCCCGTCGGACGGCTGGATCTCGGGAGGCGGCTGGAGCACGATCTGGCCGGTCGGCACGGCAGGCGGACCCTGCTGCGTCACCGCTGCACCGTGGGTGCTGCCCCGCTGCGCCACGATCGACATGTGCTGCCCGCTCCTCGTCCCTGATGACCACCGGTCGACCACCCGCGCGCGGCGGGAGATGCCGACCGCCACGGTACCTGGAGCAACGGGTACGGCGGGTTCCGTCCCCGAACGGGTCATGCCCGGCGACGCTGCGCCACGTAGCATGTCGGCGGCGCCGAACCGGCGTCCCGCAACAGCTCTCAGCAGCAAGCTTCGCTCAGGAGGTGGTCGTGACAGCACCGGCCGCCGAGCAGGTGCGCCCGGCCCAGGTCCGCCTGGCGGTCGACCTCGGCGACGAGCGCCGCGACATCGCCCTGCGGTCCGACGTCGTCTTGCGCGACGCGCTGCTGGTCGCGATGGTCCCCGTGAGCTTCCCGGGCGTCGTCGTGCTCGACTCGACCGGCCGCCAGCTCGACCTGTCCGGGCTCGTCGGTGCCCAGCTGGCCGACGGGGGTGTCGTGCACGTCGTGCGGCCCGCACCGGCGCCGCGGACCCGCGCGGGTCGCTGGGCGGCGGGGCGCCCCGACGTCGTCACGCGTCGCCCGCACCCCGAGGCCGGCGCGTTCGCGCTCGCGGCCGCTCTCGGGGTCACCGTCGCTCTCGTCGTCCTGCTGACGACGCCGGGTCTGGACGACACCTTCGCGCCGATCGTCGCGGCTCTGCTCGGGGTCGTCGCGCTCGCCGTCGCGGTCGGGCGCTCGGCGGCGCTCGCGTCGGCCACGCTGGCGGGCCCGGCGCTCGGGTTCGCTACCGGGGTGCTGCTCATCGACCCGTCCGACGGCCCGACCGCCCGGCTGGCCGTCACGGTCKGCCTGGTGCTCGCCACCGTCGTCGCCGGCGTCCGGCGGGTCGCCACGCGGGCGTCCCGTGCGGGTGCCGACGACGCCGGCGTGGTCCTCGTCGCCGTCGCCGTCGCGGCCGGCGTCCAGTCGGCGGTGCTGCTGGCCGCGCTGCCGCCCGTCGTCGCTGCCGCCGTGCTCGTCGGGATCGCGCCGCTGGGGCTGCGGATCCTGCCGACCCTGTCGCTGAGCGTCCCCGACGAGCAGCTCATCGACCTCGCGCACGTGTCGCGGACCGCCGCCTCGGTGCGAGCCCAACGCCCCCGCGCGCTGGGGCGCGTGAACGAGCGGCAGGTGGGCCTCACCGTGGCCCACGCCGAGCGCCGGAAGGCCACGGCCACCGTCGTGCTCTCGGCGGTGCCGCCCGCGCTCCTGCCGGTGGTGCTGGTGTCCGTGTCGCCGGGGACGGTTCCGTGGATCGGCGCACTCGTCCTGTCGGCCTGCGTCGTGCTCGCGCTGGTCCTCGGTCCCCGGTCCGCGCGCGGCGCGGTCGGGCGGTGGGTGCCGCGCGCGGCGGCTTCCGTCGTCCTCGTCGAGCTCGCCGTGAGCGCCCCCGCGGACGCCTCGTGGCTCGTACCGGTCGCGGTGGCGGCCCTGGCGCTCGTGGTCGGGATGACGGCCCTGTCGATCGTCCTGGGGCGTGGCTGGCAGTCCGTCCTCGCGTCGCGGCTGGCGGACGCGCTCGAGGGCCTGGCCGTGGTGCTGGCGCTGCCGGCGGCTGCGGTGGCGGCTGACGTGATCGAGACCCTGCGGAAGGTGACGTCCGGATGAGCGTGCAGACCGAGCAGGCGTGCGCCGCGTGCGGGAACCCTCTGCGGCCCGGTGCGCGCTTCTGCACAGCATGCGGGACGCCGGTCGCCGCCTCCGTGGTGGTCGTCCAGGCGCAGCCTGCCGCGGCTGAAGCGGGCCGCCGGGCAGCGCGAGCCGCTGCGCCCGTCGCGCCCGCCACCGCGCCGCTCGGTGCCGCCTTCGACGGCGTCCGCGCCGCGCGCGTGGGCCAGCGGCTCCTCGCGTTCCTCGTCGACACCGTCTGCGTCGCGCTCGTCAGCGGTGTCGTGCTCGCGCTCAGCGGCAGCGCTGTGCTCGCGGGGTTGGCGGCCGCCGAGCTCGTCATCGGCATCGTCGTGTGGGAGGCCCGGACCGGCCGGACCTTCGGCAACGTGCTGCTCGGCCTGCGCGCCGCGCGCCAGGAGACGCCGTACGCGCCGGGGCTGGCCCGCGGCGTGCCGCGGGCGCTCGTGCTCGCGGCGGCCCATCTGGTGGCCGGCGTCGGGMAGTGGCTGGTGGTCGGGTCCTCGGGGTTCGACAAGAGCGGGCGCGGCCAGGCGTGGCACGACCACGTCGGTCGGTCCGTGGTCGTCGACGTCCGCGGCCCGCGCGCGGCGCTCGCGGCGCCTGGGGCGACCGTGACCTCCGCTGCGCCGCCGCCACCGGCGCCGACGGCGGTCGTGGTGCCGACGTCGTACCTGGTCACCCTCGACACCGGCCAGGCCATGAGCGTGAGCGGTCCGGGCCTGGTGGGCCGTTCCCCGCAGGTGGTGCCCGGGGAGCGCTGCGACCACGTCATCGCGATCGACGACCCCGAGCGCAGCCTGTCGCGCACCCACGCGCGGTTCGGCATCGACCGCGGTGGGTTCTGGGTGGCCGACGCCGGCTCCGGCAATGGGACGGTCGTGGTGCTGCCCAGCGGGCAGTCCGTCCCGGTGGCCCCCGAGCAGCGCGTCGTCGTCCCCTCCGGGTCGACCGTGCGCATCGGCGACCGCTCGTTCACCGTCCGGGCGGTCGCACCCCGCTGACCCGAGCCGCTCGATGAGCGGACGGGCTTGTATCGCGTCCATGGGCACGTCGTGTGCCGACGGGCGTCGGATCCTCGTCCGTGAGCCCGGCACGGCGCGGACAACCACGGCCGCCCACCTCGAGGGTGAGCGGCCGTGGGTCGCGTGCAGGTGCCGGCGTCAGCCGCCGGCCCGGGTCTCACCAGCCGTCGTCGGCGCCGTCCGTCTCCGGGACCGCGCTGAGCACCGGTCCGTCGTCGCGGGAGCCGGCCTTGGCGCCGGCGCCCAGGGCGGGGGCGGAGCCGTCCTCGTCGTCCAGGCCGAGGTCGGGCGCGAGGTAGCCGAGCGAGGTGCGCTTCTTGCCCTTCGACGACCCGCCGCCGCCGGACCCACCCGCGCCGCCGGCCATCATCGACCCGCTGCGCGAGCCGGCCGCGGTCCCCGCCGCACCGGTCTGCGAGCCCGAGAGCACGGACCCCCCGCCGGTGGTGCCGTTGACCGACGCGGCGGACCCGCTCGCCCCGACGCCGCCGAGCGCGCCGCCGGCACCGCCGCGGGCGCCGGCACCGATCGCACCGCCGCKGGCGCCGCCACCGATCGCACCGCCGCTGGCCGCAGAGCCGCCGCTGCTCGCCCCGGGCAGCAGGCCGAGGCCGCTCGTCCCACCGGCGCCGCCGCCGAGCCCCGCACCGGCCACGCCGAGCCGGTTCAGGCCGGCCGCGCCGAGCGC
>NZ_JBFUAI010000036.1:0-19078 GCF_056406355.1 Cellulomonas sp. P1_C4
GCGGTGCCGCCGTGCGGGTGCCGACGCACGACGCCCCGCCCKCCGCCGCGCCCGCGCMTGTTGCAGCGGTTGCTCCCGCGCAGGTCGCTGCACCCGCACCCGCACCCGCGCCCGCCCCCGTGGCCGCGCCGACCGCAGACACCGCTCCTGCGCCGGCTGCGCCGGTGGCTGAGCCCGCTCCCGTCCGCGCGGCTGCGCCGACCCCTCCACCCGCGTCCGAACCCGTCGTCGAGCCTGCCCCCGAGCCTGTCTCCGCCGCGCCCGAGCCCGCCCCGGCCCCGGAGCCCACTCCCGTGGCCGCTCCGGCTCCCGCCCGCTCCACCGGCGGCCCCGACACCGAGGTGCTCCGGCGGCGCTGGCCGGAGGTGCTGGAGACCGTCAAGGGCCTGCGCCGCGTGACGTGGGCGCTCATCGACCCGCGCAACGCGCAGGTGGCCGAGCTCGACGCGACGACGCTGCGGATCGCGTTCGACAACCCGGCGCTGGCCACCACGTTCCGCAACGGCGCCCACGCGGACGTCGTCGCGCGGGCGGTGCGGGAGACGCTGGGGTTCGACGTCCGGGTCGAGGGCATCCTCGCCGAGCAGGTCGCGCCACCGGCGGCGCCGTCGCCTCCGACGCCCGTCGCGACCGCGGGCGACCGCGGAAACCCCCGCGCCGTGACGCCCGCCGAGGCCGCGGCGTCGTGGGACGACGAGCCCCCGGCCGCCGAGCCGCCCGACGACGAGCCCGGAGAGCCCGGCGAGGCCGCCCCGCCGCCGCAGGACCTCGCGCCCGAGCCCCCGGGTGCGACGACGGCGCGCGAGCGGGGGATGGCGGCAGCCCGCGAGTCGGCGGCCCGCGTGATCCCCGGCGTGCCCGACGAGCCGTCGCCGGACGACCCGGACATCACCACGTCGAGCCTCATCGGCGCACCACTGGTCGCGCAGATGCTCGGCGGGACGGTCATCGACGAGCAGCTGGACGACGGCACGTCGTGATCGCCGGGCGGTCGGTACGCCTCGCGGGTCGGCGCGACAGGCGCCGGTCGTGACCGTCAGCCGAACGACGGCCTCCACCAGCGAGGCGGAGCGCGCGTGACCGCCCCGGCGCGCGGCGGCCTGCACCACCTCGAGATCTGGGTGGCCGACCTCGCGTCGGCGGAGTCGAGCTGGGGGTGGTTGCTCACCGAGCTCGGATACGCCGTCCGCGACCGCTGGCCCGTCGGCGTGAGCTGGGCGGCGCAGGATGCCGTGCCGTACGTGGTGCTCGAGGCAGGCCCGGACGTGGCGTCGGCCCCCCACGACCGCCTGCGGCCCGGAGTGAACCACGTCGCGTTCCACGCGGGCACGCGTGCCAAGCTCGACGCGCTCGTCGCGGCGGCTCCGGAGCACGGGTGGTCCCTGCTGTTCGCGGATCGGCACCCGTTCGCCGGCGGACCCGACCACTACGCCGCCTACCTGGAGGACCGGCAGGGCTTCGAGGTGGAGCTGGTGGCCACCGACGACCAGGCCGCTGACGGCCCCGCGTCCGGCGGCCCCGCGCCGTCGACCCCGTAGGCTGGCGGTCGTGTACGAAGGCGCGGTCCAGGACCTGATCGACGAGCTCGGGCGTCTGCCCGGAGTCGGTCCCAAGAGCGCCCAGCGCATCGCGTTCCACGTGCTGTCGGCGGACCCGGCGGACGTCCGGCGGCTCGCGGACGCGCTCACCGAGGTGAAGCTGCGCGTCCGGTTCTGCGAGATCTGCGGCAACGTCGCGCAGGAGCCGCAGTGCCGCATCTGCCGCGACCCGCGCCGCTCGCCGCTGACCATCTGCGTGGTCGAGGAGCCCAAGGACGTCGTCGCCATCGAGCGCACCCGCGAGTTCCGCGGCAAGTACCACGTGCTCGGCGGGGCCATCAACCCGATCGCGGGCGTCGGCCCGGACGACCTGCGCATCGCGCCGCTCATGACCCGCCTGGCCGACGGCACGGTCACCGAGGTCATCCTGGCCACGGACCCGAACGTCGAGGGCGAGGCGACGGCGACCTACCTGGCCCGGCTGCTCGTGCCGATGGGCCTGACGGTCAGCCGGCTCGCGTCCGGCCTCCCGGTGGGCGGCGACCTGGAGTACGCCGACGAGGTCACGCTGGGTCGGGCCTTCGAGGGCCGCCGACGGATCAGCGCGTAGGGGGATGCAGATGAGCACATCGGCCGACGCCGACCTCCGCGACATCGCGCACGCCGTCGCGACCGAGGCCCGCAGCTACCTGACCACCATCACCGAGGTGGCGGCCGGCGCCAACCCGGACGCGTCCCTCCCACTGCTCCTGCTCGCGGTGAGCGACGTGCTCGCCGCCGGCGCGCGGCTCGGGGCGACCACCGACGTCGTGCCGGCCGAGCGGTTCGAGCCGGACGTCGGCCCCGACCCGGACGTCGAGCCCCTGCGCGCCAACCTGGCCAACGTGTTCGAGGGCATCGACGAGTACGCCGAGGTGGTCGACCCGCTGCTCGGCGTCGATGTGCAGCCCGCGAGCGTGTCGGGCGACCTTGTCGCGATCGCCGGCGCGCTGGCCCAGGGCCTGCGGCACTACGAGACCGGCGGGGTGCTCGAGGCCCTGTGGTGGTGGCAGTTCTCCTACCTGTCCGACTGGGGGGAGCGCGCCTCGAGCGTGCTGCGCACCCTGCAGACGATGCTGGCGCACCTGCGGCTCGACGTGGAGGACGACGTCGCGGCCGAGGCCGAGTACGACGCCCTGCAGCCGTAACCCCGCCAGGCGACGCGCGGGAACGGTCGCTGAGGCGGAGTACGACGCCCTGCAGCCGTAACGTCGCCAGGCGACGCGTGGGCACGGTCGCGGAGGCGGAGCACGCGGCCATGAGGGCCGGTCAGGCGACCCGTGTGCCCCGGGCCAGGGTGCGCGTCGGGATGCGGAGCCGGCGGACCGCGACGACGAACCCGCCGGCGCCCAGCAGGACGATCACGGCGAGTCCCCAGGGCCACACGGGCGCGTGGGAGACGTCCTGCGGAGCGTTGTCGCTCAGCGGGTCGATCCAGCACTCCTGCAGGGGGATCTGCGGCCCGGCGCGCAGCTCGCGGACGCCGTCGCGGATGGCGCCCAGCGGGTCGTTGCTGTTGGCCGACTGGGCGTCGTACTCCGACGTCCCGGCCGCGTCGGCGACGACGACGAACGGGTTGAGGCCGAGCAGCCACCAGGTGCGCTCGGTGTGCGGGACGGACCGCTCCTGGGTCTGGACCGTGCACTCCACGGTCCCCTCGCCGTCCCAGTCGGCGGGCACCGTGTTCACCTCGACCGGCTGGGTCGTGGAGATCGACGGGTACGTCACGCCGAAGAGGACGAGCGTGAGCAGGCAGAGCCCGGCGACCGACAGGAACGTGAGGACCGTCGACCCGGCGGTGCGGGTGGTCAGCGCGGAGAACCCGAGGCCGATCCCGCACACCGCCGCGAGGATGACCGCGACCACGACGACCACCCGCAGCAACGACGCCCCCGGGGTCCCGCCCAGCGCGAGCGCGATCCCGAAGAACGGCAGGCTCACGACGAGGAAGGCGCACGCGGCGGCCCACGCTGCGAGCAGCTTTCCGGTCGCGATCTCCGCGGGGGTCAGCAACGTGACCTGCAGGGTGGCGAGCGTGCCGGCGTTGCGGTCCCCGTTGATGCCGGTGGACGCCAGTGTCGGTGTGACCAGGAGGCCGAGTCCGAGGACCAGGAACGTGACGGCGCCGAACAGCAGCGGCCCGCTCGACCACCCCGGGGCGGGCGTGTCGCGCGACGAGATCGTCGCGATCGCGCCGGACGTCAGCAGCGTGATGCCGCCGACGACGACGAACCACACGATCAGCGCCACGACCCACCGGGTGGAGCGCACGCGCTGCCGCAGCTCGAGGACGGCGACCGTCCGGACGCCGTGCCAGGTCAGCCCCCACGTCGCGGACCGGGGGGACCGCGGTGGCGTCGTCGACGGCTCGTGCTCGAGCTCGACCTCGGACAGCGTCATCGCCGCTCCTCCTCGAGGGTCAGGTAGGCCTGTTCCAGCGCCCCGCCAGCCGGGACGAGGGACACCAGCGGCACCCCCGCTGCGACGGCGTCGCGGACCAGGCGTGCGGCGCCCTCCTCGCCGTCGACCTCGAGGAGCACGCCGCCGGCGCCGGTCGGCGAGACCGCTGCGTCGTCGGGCCGCCACGCTGCGCCCGTGTTGGTCAGCCAGGTGGTGAGGGCCTCGTGCGAGAGCGCGCGGACGTGCCAGGTACTCGTCGGCGACGCGTCGACGACCGGGACGACCGTGCGGCCCTTCGACAGGAACACCGCGTCGTCGGCCATCTCGTCCAGCTCCGAGAGCACGTGGCTGGAGACGAGGATCGTGCGGCCCTCGTCGGCGAGCTTGCGCAGCAGGATCCGCAGGTCGACGCGGGAGCGGGGGTCGAGGCCGCTGGCCGGCTCGTCGAGCAGGAGCACCGACGGGTCGTGCACGAGCGCGCGGGCCAGGCCGAGCCGCTGCTTCTGACCGCGGGACAGGACGCTCGCCGGGCGGTCGGCGTACTCGGCGAGGTGGACGGTGGCCAGCAGCTCGGTCGCTCGTCGCGCCGCCGTGGCCGCGTCGAGCCGGTACGCCGCGGCGAACGTCAGCAGCACCTCGCGGGCGGTCAACGAGTCCCAGGTGCCGAACGTGTCGGGCATCCACCCGGTGCGCGCCCGGGCGGCGGGACCCTGCGTGACGGGGTCGAACCCGGCGACCGTCACCGACCCGGTGTCCGGCACGAGCAGGCCGGCGAGCACGAGCAGCAGCGTGGTCTTGCCCGATCCGTTGGGGCCGACGAGGGCCGTGACGGCCCCGGCGCGTGCGGTCAGGCTGACGCCGTCGAGTGCCTTGACCGACCCGAAGGCGCGGTGCAGGTCGCGTACCTCGATGCCGTCGCGCGCGGGGGCGGGAGGTGGGGGCGGGGCGGCTGCGGTGTCGTCATCGACGGTGCTCGACATGGCGACAACCTAGAACCCGAGGGCGGCTGACGGTGCGTGTCTGCCGCGGAACTCTGTGCAGGTGCTGTGGAGGCACCCGATCGGGTCAGCCGCGGGTCCTGAGCACCGAGGATCCGGCATCTGAAACTCGCTGCCCACCTGGTGGGCACGCACGTACACTCGCCCGGTCCCGTCCCGAGCCCGCGAAAGAGCTGTCCCGTGGCCCTGATCGTGCAGAAGTACGGCGGTTCCTCCGTCGCCGACGCCAGCAGCATCAAGCGCGTCGCGAAGCGGGTGGCCGAGGCCAAGCGCGCCGGCCACGACGTCGTGGTCGTCGTCAGCGCGATGGGCGACACGACGGACGAGCTCATCGACCTGGCCCAGCAGGTGACGCCGCTGCCGCCGCAGCGCGAGATGGACATCCTGCTGACCGCCGGCGAGCGCATCTCGATGGCGCTGCTGGCCATGGCGATCCACAACCTCGGCGTCGACGCCAAGTCCTTCACCGGGCAGCAGGCCGGGGTGATCACCGACGAGGCCTACGGCAAGGCGCGGATCATCGACGTCACGCCCAGCCGCATCCGGCAGACGCTCGCGCAGGGGTCGGTCGCCATCGTCGCCGGGTTCCAGGGCGTCAACCCGTCGACCAACGACGTGACGACGCTGGGCCGGGGCGGCTCGGACACCACGGCGGTCGCGCTCGCCGCGGCGCTCAAGGCCGACGTCTGCGAGATCTACACCGACGTCGACGGCGTGTTCACCGCGGACCCGCGCATCGTGCCCGGTGCTCGCAAGCTCGACCGGGTCGCCTACGACGAGATGCTCGAGCTCGCCGCGAGCGGCGCCAAGGTGCTCGTGCCGCGCTGCGTCGAGTACGCGCGCCGCTACGGGGTACCGATCCACGTGCGTTCGTCGTTCAGCACACACAAGGGCACGCTGGTGACCGACCAGCCTGCAGACGAGGGAGAGACCGTGGAGCAGCCGATCATCGCCGGCGTCGCGCACGACCGCAGCGAGGCCAAGATCACGGTCGTCGGCGTCCCCGACGTGCCCGGCAAGGCCGCGCGGATCTTCGAGGTCGTCGCGGGGGCCGGTGTGAACATCGACATGATCGTGCAGAACGTGTCGGTCGCCGCCACGGGCCTGACGGACATCTCGTTCACGCTGCCCGCCACGGACGGCGCGGCCGGCACGGCGGCCCTGACGGAGCACCAGCCGGACATCGGCTTCCAGTCGCTGCAGTACGACGACACCATCGGCAAGCTCTCGCTCATCGGCGCGGGCATGAAGTCGCACCCCGGGGTCTCGGCGCGGTTCTTCGCCGCGCTGTCGGACGCCGGCATCAACATCGAGATGATCTCGACGTCGGAGATCCGCATCTCCGTGGTCACCCGCGCCGACTCGCTCGACGACGCGGTCCGCGCGGTGCACACGGCGTTCGACCTGGACTCCACGGAAGACGAGGCCGTCGTGTACGGCGGGACGGGACGGTAGGGCCATGGGACTGAACATCGCGGTGGTCGGCGCGACCGGCCAGGTCGGCGGCGTCATGCGTCGCCTGCTCGAGGAGCGCGACTTCCCCGTCGCCTCGATCCGCTACTTCGCCTCGGCGCGCTCCGCCGGCACGACGCTGCCGTGGAAAGGCACTGACGTCGTGGTCGAGGACGTCGAGACCGACGACCTGTCCKGCATCGACGTCKCCCTGTTCTCCGCGGGCGGCGCGGCATCCAAGGTGCACGCGCCCCGGTTCGCCGCCGCGGGTGCGCTCGTCATCGACAACTCGTCGGCGTGGCGCCGCGACCCCGAGGTCCCGCTCGTCGTTTCCGAGGTGAACCCCGGCGCCCTGGCCGACGCCGTGAAGGGCATCATCGCCAACCCGAACTGCACCACGATGGCCGCGATGCCGGTGCTCAAGGTGCTGCACGACGAGGCCGGCCTGAAGCGCCTGGTCGTCTCCACCTACCAGGCCGTCTCCGGCTCGGGTCTCGCGGGTGCCGACGAGCTCGACAGCCAGATCCGCGCCGCCGTCGAGCAGGACACCCTCGCGCTGGTGCACGACGGGTCCGCCGTCACGCTGCCCGCGCCGGTGAAGTACGTCAGGCCGATCGCGTTCGACGTCATCCCGCTGGCCGGTTCGATCGTCGACGACGGGCTGAACGAGACCGACGAGGAGCAGAAGCTCCGCCACGAGTCCCGCAAGATCCTCGACATCCCCGGCCTGCTGGTGTCCGGCACCTGCGTCCGCGTGCCGGTGTTCACCGGCCACTCGCTGTCGATCAACGCGGAATTCGAGCGTGCCATCACGCCGGAGCGCGCGGCCGAGCTGCTGGCAGACGCGCCGGGGGTCCAGCTGACCGACGTCCCGACGCCGCTGCAGGCCGCCGGCCAGGACCCGTCGTTCGTCGGCCGCCTCCGCCAGGACGAGGGCGTCGAGGGCGGTCGCGGGCTCGCGCTGTTCATCAGCAACGACAACCTCCGCAAGGGCGCCGCACTCAACGCCGTCCAGATCGCCGAGCTGGTCGCCGCCCAGCGCCTCACCACCGTCTGACGCACCACCCGCAACGTCCGAGCAGATGGAGGCCCTGACCTCCATCGGCTCGGACGTTGTTGTGTCTGCCCCCAACGTCCGCAGATTCGCGCGGCCCGGCGACCGGATCTGCGGACGTCCGGGGGTTGTCGGCCCGCCGGGTTGTGTGGTTAGTTGGTCATGTAATGAACCATAGAACGGAGGCGCGCGGTGTTCGACGGGCGTGACCCCCTCTACGTGCAGATCGCGGACCAGATCCGCGCCGACGTGATGTCGGGGGCTCTCCGGGCGGAGGAGCAGGTCATGTCCACCACGCAGTACGCGACGACGTTCCGCATCAACCCCGCGACCGCCGCGAAGGCGTTCACGGAGCTGGTTGACGAGGGCGTGCTCTACAAGCGCCGCGGCATCGGCATGTTCGTGGCCGCGGGCGCCCAGGAGAAGCTGCTGGCCGAGCGCCGACAGAGCTTCTTCGCCGATGTGGTCGATCCGGTGCTCGAGCAGGCGCGCATCCTGGGCATCGGCGTCGACGAGATCATCCGCAGACTCCAGGAGGGACCGCGATGAGCGGCTTCGGCGTCGAGGTCCGCGACCTCACCGTCCGCTACGACAGGACGACCGCGCTCGATGCGGTGTCGTTCGGCATCCGCCCGGGCGTGATCACCGGCCTGCTGGGTCGCAACGGCTCGGGAAAGACGACCGCACTGTCGGTCGTCGCCGCCTTCCGGCGCCCGAGCCGCGGGACGGTGCTGGTCGATGGCGAGGACCCGTGGGAGAACGAGCGGGTGCTGGCCGGGACGTGCCTGGTCCGGGAGAGCGGCGACGTGCTGCTCGACCGACCGCTGCGCGAGACCCTGGACTTCGTCGCGAACCGTCGACCGCTCTTCGACCGGGACCTCGCGGACCGGCTCTTCGACACCTTCGAGCTCGACCCGAAGACTCAGCCCCGCCGGCTCTCGCGCGGCAAGCGATCGGCCTTCGGCGTAGTCCTCGGCATCGCGACCCGCGCACCCCTGACGATGCTCGACGAGGTCCACCTCGGCATGGATGCGCCGTCCCGGTACGCGTTCTACGACGCCCTGCTGGCCGACTGGCTGGAGCACCCGCGCACGATCGTGCTGTCCAGCCACCTGATCGGCGAGATCGAGCGGCTGCTCGAGGACGTGGTCGTCCTCGACCGCGGGACGGTGCTCACCGTCGCCGACGCGGACACGCTGCGCTCCAGCGGGTTCACGGTCACCGGGCCGGCCGAGTCGGTCGCGGCCTTCGTCGCGGGCCGGGAGGTCGTCGCCAGGCAGCAGCTGGGCCGCACCGCGCAGGCGACCCTGGTGGGCGCCCAGCCCGACGACCGGGAGCGCGCGCGGGCAGCCGGGCTGGACCTCGGCCCGGTCGCGCTGCAGGACCTGTTCGTGCACCTGACCGAACGACCGGCCGCGCGGACGAACACCGAGGTGACCCGATGAGCATCGCCACGACACCCGTGCCGACCCGACGCACCGTGCGCGCGACGGCGGAGTGGATGCTGACCGTCCACCTCTTCATCGCCGCGTGCTTCTGGGGGATCGCCATCGTGGTCCTGACGCTGGTGATCGTCATCATCGACCAGGTCGGTGCGGCGAGCACCAGCGTCGTCGCGTTCAGCCGGCAGGCCGCGATCTGGCTCCCCTTCTCGATGTTCATCGGCGTCACGGCCGCCTACCTGCCCGTGCACGTGGCCAGCGGGCTGACGCGGCGAGTCCTCTCGCTCGGGGCCCTCGTCGCGGCGGTGGTGACCGGGCTGGTCAACGGCGTGGTGTTCGCCGTGCTGCTCGTGATCGAGCGCGCCGTGTTCGGCGCGCTGGGCTGGGAGTGGAACGTCGTGGACGACGTCGTGTGGTCCGGGGCCGAGGTCCCGGAGTTCTTCGTCGCCAGCTGCTTCACCTTCGTCGTCGCCTACGTGTCGGGGCTGCTGGTCTGCCTCACCTACCAGCGCCTGGGCGGTTGGTGGGCGACGCTCGCGCTGCCCCTGACGGCCGGCCCGATCTTCGTGGTCTCGGCGCTGTTCTCACAGAACACGGGCCCGTTCGCCACGGCCGGGTGGCTCGGCGGCGGGCAACCGGTCGTCGTGGCCGTGACGGGCAGTGTCCTGATCGGCGCCGCGATGGCGTTCGCGTTCGACCGCCTGACGCGCGGAGCGCCCGTGCCCAGCCGCACCTCCTGATCCGACGCCTCGAGACGGGACCGGCCACGCGCCGCTCCCGCGGCACCTCACACCCTCAAGGAGCCCACCATGTCCGTCATCCAGGTCGAGCACCTGCACAAGCGCTACGGCGACACGGTCGCGGTCGACGACGTCAGCCTCGAGGTCCACCGCGGCGAGATCTTCGGCGTGCTGGGCCGCAACGGCGCCGGCAAGACGACGACGGTCGAGATCATCGGCGGCCTGCGCAGGCCCGACGCGGGCACGGTCCGCGTGCTCGGCCTCGACCCGGTGGGTGATCGGGCGCGACTACGCGAGGTGGTCGGCCTGCAGCTCCAGGAGAGCCAGCTCCAGCCGAGGATCACCGTCCGCGAGGCGCTCGACCTGTACGCGTCGTTCTACCCGGACCCCGCGGACCCGACCGCGCTCCTCGACGAGCTCGGCCTCACGGACCGGGCCGGCACCCGCTTCGAGCAGCTGTCGGGCGGCCAGAAGCAGCGGCTGTCGGTCGCGCTCGCCCTCGTCGGCAACCCGCAGGTCGCAATCCTCGACGAGCTCACCACGGGTCTGGACCCGCACGCGCGCCGCGACACCTGGGAGGTGGTCGAGCGCATCCGGGCGCGCGGGGTCACGATCGTGCTGGTCACGCACCTGATGGAGGAGGCGGAGCGGCTCTGCGACCGGATCGCGCTCATCGACGCGGGCCGGGTGGTGGCCACCGGCACACCCGCGGAGCTCGTGGCGCGGGCGACGGTCGAGCAGGTGCTGCGCTTCCGGCCGTCGGCCCCGGTGCCGCCCGGCCTGCTCGAGGGCCTCGGCACCACGACCGAGCGCGACGGTGAGCTCGAGGTCCGGGGTCGCGACAACGTCGTGCAGGACGTGCTCGTCGCGCTCGACAGGCACGGCATCCGGCCGGAGCACCTGCGCCTCGAGCAGAGCTCGCTCGAGGACGCCTTCGTCGCACTCACGAGCCCTCTGGAGGTCTGATCATGTCGCACACGCACGCCCTCACGCCTCTCACGGTCGCCGAGTCCCGTCTCTACGTGCGGGACCCGTCGGCGGCCTCCTTCGCGATCCTCTTCCCGGCCGTCCTGCTCACGGTGCTCGGCCTCGTGATGCCGTGGGCCGACCAGCCGTTCGACGTCACCGATCCCGTCCTGTCGCAGGTCAACGGCATCACCGGCTACACCCCGACCGTCCTCGCGCTGGCCGTCGCCACCGTCGCGCTGTCCACCTTCCCGACGGCGGTCGCGACCTACCGCGCGCGCGGCGTGCTCAAGCGGCTGTCGACGACGCCGGTCCCGCCGTCGCGGGTGCTGGTCGCCCAGGTGCTGACGAACCTCGCGGCGCTGCTGGTCGCGGCGGTCCTCATGTACGTGCTCGGCGCCGCCCTCGTCGGCGTCGCTGCGCCGGCCGAGCCGCTCGTCCTCGTGCTCGCCCTGGTCCTCACGGTGCTGTCGGCGTTCGCGGTGGGTGCCGTGATCGCCGCCCGGGCGCCGACGGCGGCTGCCGCGACGGGTTGGGGCATGGGCGCGTACTTCGCGTCCCTGTTCTTCGCCGGCGTCTGGCTTCCCCTGCCGCTGATGCCGCCGACGCTGCAGACCATCGCGGGCTTTACGCCGCTCGGCGCGGGCAGCGAGGCGCTCGCCGCCGCGTGGTTCGGGCAGCCGTTCCCGACGCAGGCGCTGCTCGTCATGGCGGTGTGGTCGCTCGTCGGCATCCCGCTCGCGTCGCGCCTGTTCCGGTGGTCGTGACCCGGGTGGTCGCGCTCCCATCGAATCGTTTAGGAGTCTGGACGCTGGCTGTGCGCGGCCGGACAGTGGGCGCCGACCCGATCGTCGCCTGCCCGGAGGTCCGCACCGAAGCGGACAGCCCCGGCACCGGCGGTCAGTTCCTTCGTGCACCTCCGTCACCGCTCCCGCGCGCCCGCGTGCGGGGCGCCGGGTCGTGCCCGCGGCGTCGCGGGGGCGTGCCCGACAGCCAGAAAGGTACGAATGATGTCCTCATCGACCCGACGGCGAACTGCCTGGGTGGCCACGGCCACCCTCAGCGCAGCGTCGCTCCTGGCCATCTGCGGGATCCAGCCCGCCATGGCCGCGACCGGGGCGGCAGCCGCGCTGCCCACCACGGTCACCGTCCCCGCGGCCGCGCCGCTCGCCGCCGCGGTCCCGGACGGCGAGTACACCCAGCGGTTCCTCACCATGTACACCAAGATCAAGGACCCCGCGAACGGCTACTTCAGCGCGCAGGGCATCCCCTACCACTCCGTCGAGACCCTCATCGTGGAGGCCCCCGACTACGGCCACGAGACCACGTCCGAGGCCTACTCTTACTGGCTGTGGCTCGAGGCCCTCTACGGGCAGGTGACGCAGGACTGGGCGCCGCTGAACCATGCGTGGGACACGCTCGAGAAGTACATGATCCCGACGAGCGCGGACCAGCCGACGAACTCGTTCTACAACCCGGCCAGCCCTGCGACGTACGCGTCGGAGTTCAACAACCCGAACCAGTACCCGTCGCAGCTCAACAGCGGCGTCACCTCCGGCCAGGACCCGATCGCGGCCGAGCTGAAGTCGACGTACGGCACGTCGGACGTCTACGGGATGCACTGGCTGGCTGACGTCGACAACAAGTACGGGTTCGGCGCCACGCCCGGCGCGGGTTGCGAGCTCGGCCCGACGGCGACCGGCTCCTCCTACATCAACACCTTCCAGCGCGGCCCGCAGGAGTCGGTCTGGGAGACCGTCCCGCAGCCGTCGTGCGAGGAGTTCAAGTACGGCGGCACCAACGGCTACCTCGACCTGTTCACCAAGGACTCGTCGTACGCCAAGCAGTGGAAGTACACCGACGCCCCCGACGCCGACGCGCGCGCCATCGAGGCCGTCTACTGGGCCAACCAGTGGGCGACCGCGCAGGGCAAGCAGGCGGACGTCGCCGGCACGGTGGCCAAGGCCGCGAAGATGGGCGACTACCTGCGGTACGCGCTGTTCGACAAGTACTTCAAGACCATCGGCTGCACCTCGCCGTCGTGCCCCGCGGGGTCCGGCAAGAGCAGCGAGCACTACCTGCTGTCCTGGTACTACGCCTGGGGCGGCGCCAACGACACGTCGGCCGGCTGGGCCTGGCGCATCGGGTCGTCGCACGCGCACTTCGGGTACCAGAACCCGCTCGCGGCGTGGGTGCTGTCGACGGACGCGGCGCTGACGCCGAAGTCGCCGACGGCCAAGACGGACTGGGGCACGTCGCTCACGCGGCAGCTCGAGTTCTACAAGTGGCTGCAGTCGCCCGAGGGCGGCATCGCGGGTGGCGCCACCAACAGCTGGGACGGCGCGTACGCGACGCCCCCGGCCGGGACGCCGACGTTCTACGGCATGGCGTACACGGAGGCCCCGGTCTACAACGACCCGCCGTCGAACCAGTGGTTCGGCATGCAGGCGTGGGGCATGCAGCGCGTCGCGGAGCTGTATTACGCGTCGGGCAACCCGCAGGCCAAGGCCATCCTCGACAAGTGGGCCCCGTGGGCCGCGGCCAACCTCACGGTCAGCGGCACCACCTGGTCGATCCCGTCGGAGCTGACGTGGACCGGCAAGCCGGATACCTGGAACTCGGCCAACCCGGGCGCCAACACCGGCCTCAAGGTCGCCATCAAGAGCACCGGCCAGGACGTCGGCGTCGCCGGGGACCTGTCCCGCACGCTGCTCTTCTACGCGGCCAAGTCGGGCAACACCGCCATCCAGGCCAAGGTGAAGTCGCTCCTCGACGCCATCTGGGCCTCGAACCAGGACCCGCTGGGCGTCTCGGCGCCGGAGACCCGCACGGACTTCGCGCGGTTCGACGACCCGTACGTCCCGGGCGGCAACGGCGTCTACATCCCGGCCGGCTGGACCGGCACGATGCCCAACGGCGACGCCATCAAGCCGGGCGTGAGCTTCCTCGACATCCGCTCCTGGTACAAGCAGGACCCGCAGTGGTCCAAGGTCCAGGCGTACCTGGACGGCGGCGCCGCGCCGACGTTCAGCTTCCACCGGTTCTGGGCCCAGACGGCCATCGCCGGCGCCATGGCGGACTACGACCGCCTGTTCCCGGGGACCGCGCCCGCCGACACGGTCGCCCCGAGCGTGCCGGCGGGCCTGCTCGCCGGCACCACCACCGCCACGTCGGCCACGATCTCGTGGACGGCCTCGACGGACAACGCGGGCGGCTCCGGCGTCGCCGGGTACGACGTCTACCGCGGCACGACGAAGGTCGGCTCCTCGACCACCACGTCGTTCACCGAGACCGGTCTGACGGCCTCGACGGCGTACTCGTACACGGTCCGGGCTCGCGACGTCGCCGGCAACGTGTCGGCCTCGTCGTCGGCCCTGTCCGTCACCACGAAGGCCGCGCCGACCGACACGACCGCGCCGAGCGTCCCCACGGGCCTCGCCGCGAGCGCGGTCACCCAGAACAGCCTCACGCTGGCCTGGGCGGCGTCGACCGACAACTCGGGTGGCTCCGGCTTCGCCGGGTACGACGTCTACCGCGGCACGACGAAGGTCGGATCCACGACGACGACGTCGTACTCCGACACCGGCCTCACGGCGGCGACGGCGTACTCCTACACCGTCCGGGCCCGGGATGTCGCAGGCAACGTCTCGGCCGCGTCGTCGGCGCTCTCGGTGACCACGCTGCCGGCGACGACCACTGACACGATCGCCCCGTCGGTGCCCGCGGGCCTCGTCGCGACGACCGTCACGGAGACCAGCGTCGCCCTCACGTGGACCGCGTCCACGGACACGGGCGGCTCGGGCCTGGCCGGGTACGACGTCTACCGGGGTACGACGAAGGTCGGCTCGCCGACCACCGCGTCGTACACCGACAGCGGCCTCACGGCGGCGACGGCGTACCAGTACACGGTCCGGGCTCGCGATGTCGCGGGGAACATCTCCGCGGCGTCGTCGGCCCTCTCGGTGACCACGAAGTCCCCGTCCACCACCAGCTCCTGCAAGGTGACCTACACCGCGAGCAGCTGGAACACGGGCTTCACGGCCTCCGTCAAGGTGACCAACACCGGCTCGACGGCGCTGAACGCCTGGACCCTCGGGTTCTCGTTCGCCAACGGGCAGAAGGTCACGCAGGGCTGGAGCGCCGACTGGTCCCAGACCGGCACGGCGGTCACGGCGAAGAACGCGGCGTGGAACGGCACCCTCGGGGCCGGTCAGAGCACCGACATCGGGTTCAACGGCTCCCACACCGGGACCAACACCAACCCGACGGCGTTCACGCTGAACGGCGCGGCCTGCACAGTCGGCTGACGCTCGACGAACGGGCCGGTCCTCCGCATGAGGGCCGGCCCGTTCGTGCGGGGTAGGGGCAACCCCACCCCGCCCTCGTGGGTGGTCAGGCTGTCTGGCACGAGCCCCGGACCCCTAGCGTCACTGTCATGAGCTCCCCGACGCCCCCGAGCAGCGTGTCCGACGACCTGCGCGTCGTCGCCCCCGCGTTCACGGACCTGCGCGCCCTGGCCGCGGCGCCCGTGTCCGTCGCCACCTGGCGCGGGATCTCGCAGATCGTCGTCGGCTCCTTCGTCATCCTCGTCGCCGCGATCGGTCTGACGGTGGCCCTGTCGCTGTCCCTCTCCCTGGTCGTCCTGTTCGTCGGCATCCCGATGCTGGTCGCCACGCTCTGGGCGTGCCGCCCGTTCGCCCGGCTCGAGCGGGCCCGGCTGCACGCGCAGCTGGCGGTGGAGATCTCGACGCCCACCTACCCGCGGCGCGAGGGCACGTGGGCCTCGTGGTGGGCCGTCCTGTCCGACAGCCGCACCTGGGCGCACGCGGCCTACGTGGTGGTCGCCGGCCTGCTCCTCACGCTGCAGAGCGTCCTGGTGACGGTCGCGGGCGGGTTCGCGCTCGGCGGTCTGGCCTACCCGGTGATCGCCGCGGCGAGCGGCCTGCGCCACCCCCCGATCCCGCTGGTGCTCATGGTCCCGGCGGCGCTCGCGTGCGCGTGGCTCGCGGCCCTGGCCACGCAGGCCGGCTCGCTCGCGATCGTGCGCTGCGCCCGGTCCCTGCTCGGGGCGTCGCCGCGGGCCGAGGCCGTCGAGGCGGCCCGGCAGGCGCAGGCCCGCGCGGTGCAGGCCGAGGGTCGGGCCGTCCAGCTGCGCGAGACGCGCACGGCCGCGGTCGGTGCCGCCGACGACGAGCGCCGCCGGATCGAGCGCGACCTGCACGACGGCGCGCAGCAACGACTGGTCGCCCTCGGCGTCGAGCTGGGCGCCGCCAAGCGCAAGGTCTCCAGCGACCCGGAGGCCGCCGCCGCCCTGGAGCACGCGCACCGCGAGGTCAAGGAGACCCTGGCAGAGCTGCGGGACCTGGTCCGCGGCATCCACCCGGCCGTCCTCACCGACCGCGGCCTCGATGCCGCGCTCTCGGCGCTGGCCGCGCGCAGCCCGGTGCCGGTCCGCGTCGACATCCCGAACCCGCCGTCGCTCACCCGCGCGAGCACGTCGGCACAGGCCGCCGCCTACTTCGTCGTCGCCGAGGCGCTCACCAACGCGGCCAAGCACGCCGACGCGCACCAGGTGGTGGTGACAGTGACCGCCGACGACACCCTCCGGCTCGTCATCGCCGACGACGGCCGCGGGGGAGCGCATCCGACGCCCGGCAGCGGGCTCGACGGCCTGCGCAGCCGCGTCGCCGCCCTCGACGGCACCTTCGACCTGGACAGCCCGGCCGGAGCCGGCACTCGACTCACCGTGGAGGTGCCGTGCGCATCGTGATCGCCGAGGACTCGGTCCTGCTGCTCGACGGCCTGACCAGGCTGCTCGTCGCGGAGGGGCACGAGGTCACCGGCTACACCACCGCCGACGACGTCGTCGCGGCTCTCGGGCCCGACGACCAGCTGCCCGACGTGCTGGTCACCGACGTCCGGATGCCCCCGTCGCACACCGACGAGGGCCTGCGGGCGGCCGTCCACCTGCGCAGCCTGCACCCCCGGCTGCCGGTCCTGGTCCTGTCGCAGTACGTGGAGCAGCGGTACGCCCGCGAGCTCTTCGCCGGCGACGTCCGCGGCCTCGGGTACGTGCTCAAGGACCGCGTGGCTGACGTGGACGACTTCCTCGACGCCCTGGCCCGCGTGGCCGGCGGCGGCACGGTCATCGACCCCGAGGTCGTCGCCCAGATCCTCGCCCGGGCACGCCGCTCGGGCCTCGAGACCCTCACCCCGCGCGAGCGGGACGTGCTCGGCCTCATGGCGGAGGGCCGCTCCAACGCGGCCATCGCCGACCGCCTCGTCGTCGGCCTGCCGGCCGTCGAGAAGCACGTGACGTCCATCCTCACCAAGCTCGACCTCCCGCAGGCCGCCGACGACCACCGCCGTGTGCTCGCCGTCCTGCGCTGGCTGGAGCACGAAGGAGACCACTCATGACCACGACCCTGGAGCGCCCGCCGACCACCCCGCCGCCCGCCCGCACGCCGGCCGCCCGCGCGCTGACCTGGACCGGCGCGATCATCGGCGCCGTCCTGCTCCTCTCCGCCGGGTACAGCGCCGTCAACCTGCTCGTCCTCGGGTCCGACGACGCCACGACCGTCTCGCACACCGCGTCGTACGCCGCGACGCCCGTCGTGGAGCTCATCGCCGACGGCCACGTCTCTGTGACCACCGGGGGTGACCGGGTCGAGGTCGAGCGGACCGCCCGGACAGCCCTGACCACGGCGCACTACTCGGCCTCGACGGTCGGCGACCACCTGCGGGTGCAGTACCGCTGCACCTGGTGGCGTCCCGGCTTCTGCTCGGCGTCGCTGGACGTCACCGTGCCCGACGGGACGTCCGTGATCGTGCGCGCCAGCGACGGATCCGTCACCGCGACGGCGCTCCGCGGCCCGCTCGACGTGCACGTCAGCGACGGCACCTCGCAGGTGTCGGACATCGACGGCGACGTGACCCTGCGGACCAGCGACGGCGACACCGACCTCAGCAACATCCGCGGGAACGTGGTCGTGAGCTCGGCCGACGGCGCCGTCACCATCGGCGACGTCTCCGGATTCGTCGACGCCCGTTCGAGCGACGGACCCATCGAGGTCTCCGGCGTGCGGGGGAACGTCGACACCCACGCCAGCGACGGCGACGTCACCGTGTTCGGCACGGGGGAGCCCGTCGCGCTCGACATCTCCGCCTCGGACGGCCGGCAGATCGTGGAGGGACCGGTCGATCCCACGTCGTCGGTGCACGTCCGGATCCGCACCAGCGACGGCGACGCGGCGTACCTGCGACCGCGCGGCTGAACCCACGAGAAAGGCCCCTGATCAGCAGATCTGCTGATCAGGGGCCTTTCTCGTCTGTCGGGGTGGCGGGATTCGAACCCACGACCTCTTCGTCCCGAACGAAGCGCGCTACCAAGCTGCGCCACACCCCGTGGAGCCTGGTAAGGATAGCCGACGAGTACCCGTGCGACGAAACTGGATCAGGCGCCGACCAGAGTGATCAGCGTCGCTTCCGGCCGGCACGCGAACCGCACCGGCGCGTACGGCGACGTCCCGAGGCCCGCGGACACGTGCATCCACGTCGACCCCGCGCCGCCGGGCTGGTCCGGGCGCGGTCCCGGCCAGCCGTGCAGGCCCTTGGCGCGGCGGGTGTCGAGGTCGCAGTTGGTCACCAGCGCGCCCCAGAACGGCAGGGCCAGCTGCCCGCCGTGCGTGTGCCCGGCGATCGCCAGGTCGACGTCGTCGGCGTGCATGGCGTCCAGCACCCGGCGGTACGGCGCGTGCGTGACGCCCAGATGGAGGTCCACCGGCGTCGAGCCCGTGCCGGCGTCGTCGTCGCCCTCCGCGTCCGGGAACCGGTCACGATCGAGGTGCGCGTCGTCCGTGCCGACGAGCGAGATCACCCGCCCGTCGACCTTGACGACGTCCCGGCGGTTGGTGAGGTCGATCCAGCCGGCGGACCGGAACCGCGACGTGAGCTCGCGCCAGGGCAGCTCAGGCGGCGACTCCTGGTGCTGGCGGCGGGCGTCGGGCAGGAGGTAGCGCGCCGGGTTCTTCGGGCTCGGTGCGATGTAGTCGTTGGAGCCGAGCACGAACGCCCCGGGGACGGCCAGGTGCGGCTCGAGCGCCTCCAGCAGCGCCGGCATGGCGTCCAGGTGCGCCCAGTTGTCACCCGTGTCGATCACGAGGTGCGGGTCCAGCGACGCCAGGTCGCGCACCCAGTCGACCTTCTTGCGCTGCCCGGGCGTCAGGTGCAGGTCGGAGAGGTGCAGGATCCGCAGCGGGTCCTGGCCGGCCGGGAGCACCGGCACCGTGACCTCGCGCAGCGTGTACCAGCGCACCTCGATCAGCGAGGCGTACGCGAGCGCGCCCGCACCGGCCTGCGCACGCCGGACTCGCCGACGCAGCGGGTGGGCGGCACGTTCTCCACGGAGTTCGCCTCGGTCGAGCACGTCGAGCGGATGCTGTCGCTGGAC
>NZ_JBFUAI010000037.1:0-18180 GCF_056406355.1 Cellulomonas sp. P1_C4
CCGCCAGCACCGCCAGCACGACGTCCCCCGCGCGGACGTCGGAGGCGGCGGCGCGCACGTGCTGCCCCGCGACCGCGGGCCGCTGCATGGCGACACGGGCCGTCCCGCGGTCCGTCTCCTCGAGCGGCACGACCGCGTCGGCACCCAGCGGCAGGGGCGCTCCGGACGCGATCCGCACCGCCGTCCCGGGCACCAGGCGCAACGGCCCGGGCTGGCCGGGTCGGACGTCGTGTGCCACCGGCAGCGACTGCGCGCTCGCGTACCCGGCGCCGGCGGTCTCGTGCGCGGCCACGGCGTAGCCGTCGCGCGACGCGACCGCGAGCGCCGGCAGGTCGTGCGCCGCCGTGACGTCGGCGGCGAGGATGCAGCCCACGGCGTCGCGCAGCACGACGTCGAGGGGTGCGACCGGTCCGACTGCGGCGAGCACGGCCGCTAGGTGGTCCTGGACCGATCTCATGCGGGCATTCTGCCCCGCCCGGGCCGGTCAGTCGGCCAGCGACCCCGTGAAGTCCGACAACCAGGCGCGGAAGTCGGGTCCGAGATCCGGACGGTCGACCGCGATCTGGACAACGGCCTTGAGGTAGTCGAGCCGGTCTCCGGTGTCGTAGCGCCGTCCACGGAACACCACGCCGTACACGCCGCCGCCCTCGGACGCGGGCAGGTCAGCGAGCGTCGCGAGCGCGTCGGTCAGCTGGATCTCGCCGCCGCGGCCCGGCTGCGTGTTCTCGAGCACCTCGAACACGGCGGGGTGCAGCACGTACCGGCCGATGATCGCCAGGTTGCTCGGCGCCTCGTCGGCCGGGGGCTTCTCGACGAGACCGGTGATCTTCACCTGATCGGCGTCGTCGGCACCCTCGAACGGCTCCACGGCCGCGCACCCGTACATCGAGATCTGGGCCGGCGGCACCTCCAGCAGCGCGATGACCGAGCCGCCGGTGCGCTCCTGGAGCGCGAGCATGGTGCTGAGCAGCTCGTCGCGCTCGTCGATCAGGTCGTCCCCGAGCAGGACCGCGAACGGCTCGTGCCCGACGTGGTGCTTGGCCTGCAGGACCGCGTGCCCGAGCCCCTTGGGCTGGCCCTGCCGGACGAAGTGCACGTGCCCGAGCTCGGTGGACTCACGGACCTTGGCCAGCCGCTCGAGGTCGCCCTTCGCCTCGAGGGCCGCCTCGAGCTCCGGGACGGCGTCGAAGTGGTCGGCGAGCGTCCGCTTGGATCGGCCCGTGATGAGCAGGACGTCGTCGAGGCCGGCCTTCACGGCCTCCTCCACCACGTACTGGATGGCCGGCTTGTCGACGACCGGGAGCATCTCCTTCGGCGTCGACTTCGTGGCGGGCAGGAACCTGGTCCCCAGGCCCGCGGCGGGAATGACTGCCTTGTGGATCGTCATGACCGGACATTAGCCGCGCACGCCCGGCGTGCGCAGTGGCGTGCGTCACCACAGGGAGATGTTCACACTCGCTCCGCCGGGGCGTCGTCGGAGAGTCGCCCGGTGGGCGACACTGGACCCATGAGCAGCGTCGCCCAGCCGTACCCGCGTGTGTCCGAGGGGGACGAGGTCGAGGACGTCAAGGAACGGCTGCGGATGGCCATCCGCGAGGCCCGCAAGGCCCGCTCCGTCCGGCTCCGGGAGGCGGCCGCGCACGCGCTGGCCGACGTCGTCCTGACCATCCCGGCCGTCGTCGACGCCAGCTGCGTGTCCGTGTACGCCTCGCGCGTCACCGAGCCCGGCACCGGCCCCCTGCTCGAGGCCCTCGCCGCGCKCGGCGTCCGCGTGCTCATGCCTGTGCTGGGCAGCGGACTCCAGCGGGACTGGGCGGAGTACGCGGGTCCCGACGACCTGCGCGAACGGGCACCGGGCCGCCCGCCCGAGCCGGGCGGCCCGACCCTGGGCGCCGCGGCGCTCGCCGACGCGGACGTCGTCATCGCCCCCGCCCTGGCCATCGACACCACGGGCGCACGGCTGGGTCAGGGCGGCGGGTGGTACGACCGCGCGCTCGAGCACATCCGCCCCGGCGTCCCCGTGGTCGCGCTGGTCTTCCCTGAGGAGCTCTACGACGCCGACAGCCGGCCGCTGCCCCGCGAGCGCCACGACCGGCTGGTCGACGCGGTCGCGACGCCGCTGGAGTGGCACCGCATCACGGCGTGAGCGTCAGCCGGTCCCGCACGTCCGCCTCGGTCGCGGCCTGCGTGAACGGCCACGGGAAGGTCTCGCCGCGCGACCATGGACCGAACTGGTCCGCGTAGTGGACGCTCGCCGGGTGCCCGGAGGTGCCCGTCAGGGTCACCCACGTCGACGCGTCGAGGTCGCCGAGGTCCACGACCATCCGCATCGACGGCGCGGCGGTGACGGTGAACGAGCCCGAGCTGGCGTCCCAGGCGGTCGCGTCGACGATCGAGGACCCCCCGCCGACGCCGATCGGGTCCGGGTTGACCAGGTTGCGCACGACGCCCGGGATCGACGCACCGCCCAGCACGGGGTGCTCGGGCGCGGCCGTGTGCACCTGTCCCCATCGCCAGTCCGTCGGCTCGCGGCCCTGCTGCGCGGTGAGCTGCCGGCGCGCCGCGACCATCGCGCGGGTGAGCACCTCGTCGCGACCCTCGACGACGCCCGGCGTCGACTTGTCGTCCCACCACGGCGACGCGGGCTCGTCGATGAGCGTGCGGACCACCTCGAGCCAGCGCGAGTCGCCGTCCGGCCCGAACCCGTCCGGCAGGTCGTCGGCGAACGCGGACCGGAGCACGTCGACCCAGACCGCCGCGAAGTAGGCCGCCGCGGCGGAGTCGGAGGACTGCACCCGGTCCCACGTGCGCAGCAGCTCCTGGCCGTCGTCATAGAACGAGTCGCCGATGTGCAGCGTCAGCAGCACGGGCACCAGGACGTCGGCGTACGCGCTGTGCTGGTCGAACTGGATGCGGCTCATGTCCGCGGCGTCGACCTTGCCGTCCGACGTGGCGCTGGTCAGCAGGTCGCGGATGCGCTGCGCCCGGTACCCGTAGTCCCAGTCGTTCGTGAGGAACGGCCCCGTGCCGGCCGGTGTGACGGCCTGGTTCGCCGCCACGATCATCCCGCCGGCCGGGTCGAGCGCACGCGGCATGTCGGCAGGGTCGACGAACCCCTTCCACTCGTAGCGGCTGTCCCAGCCGGGCCGCGGCCAGGTGCCGTTCGACGGGACGGGGCCGGCGACGTCCGCGCGGACGGGGATGCGGCCCGGCGCCTGGTAGCCGATGTGGCCGTCCGTCGTCGCGAAGACGATGTTCTGCGACGGCACGTCGAACGAGGCCGCGGCGTCCCGGACGTCGTCGGCGTCGGACGCGACGTTCATCGCGAGCACGGCGTCCATGGTCCGGCCCGGCTGGAGCGCGGTCCAGGCCAGCGCGACCTCGAACCGCCGCCCGGGAGCGTCGTCGGGGACCGGCCCGCCGGCCACCCCCACCAGGTCCAGCACGTCGGACACGATCGGCCCGTGCACGGACTCGCGGACCTTCAGCCGCACGTCGGGCGCGCCGTTGACCCGGATCGTCTCGGTGCGCTCGGTGATCGGCACGTTCGCGCCGTCGAGCCGCGTCGTGTTCTCGTCGACGCGCTCGAGGAAGAAGTCCGTCACGTCGGCGCCCAGGTTGGTCAGGCCCCAGGCGAGCTTCTCGTTGTGCCCGATGACGACGCCCGGCATGCCCGCGAACGCGAAGCCCGAGACGTCGAACGGGCAGTCGGCCGTGACGTCGGCGCAGCGCAGGCCGACCTGCTCCCAGATGCCCGGCGCCGAGATCCCCAGGTGCGGGTCGTTGGCCAGCAACGGCTTGCCCGACTTGGTGAGGTCGCCCGAGACCGCCCACGAGTTGGAGCCGACGCCGTGCCCGTCGCCCAGCAGGTGCGGCACGGCCGCGAGGGCCGCGTTCGCCGACGCCAGCGCGGCCTGGAGGCCCGCGTCGCGCAGGTCCAGCGGGTCCGCGGCGGACGTCTGCGTGATCGCGGTCGCCGCCAGGTCCCCGGCCGTGAGGATGGGCTGGTTGACGTCCTGCGGGTAGGCCGGGAACAGCTCGTCGACGCGGGCGACGTCGCCCACGGACGAGAAGGACGCAGCACGCGCGAGCTCGTCGTCGTAGTTGCCGCGCAGGTCCCAGGCCATCGCCTTGAGCCACGCCAGCGAGTCGACCGGGTCCCACGGGTCCGGCTGCCGGACGGTCACCTGTCGCCCGAGCACGCTGTACTCCACCGCGATCGCGCCCGGGTCCTTGTCGGCGAGGTAGGCGTTCACCCCGTCCGCGTACGCCTGCAGGGCGGACTGCGTGGAGGGCTGCAGCAGGTCCCACTCCTGCTCGGCCACGCGGCGCCAGCCGAACGTCCGGATGACCTTGTCCGCCTCGAGCGCGTCCGCGTTCTCGCCCACCAGCTCCGAGAGCCGGCCGGCCGTCACGTGCCGGCGGTAGTCCATCTCGAAGAAGCGGTCCTGCGCGGCGACGTAGCCCTGCGCGCGGAACAGGTCGTCGCTGGTGGTCGCCGTGATCGTCGGGACACCGCGGGCGTCCCGCGTCACCGTCACCTCGGCGTCCAGCCCGGGCAGCTGCTGCTCGCCCGAGACCTCCGGGAGCGGGCGCCGCACGACGACGAACGCGATGACCAGCGTCGCCACGAGCGCGACGACGACCACCGCGGCGACGATGAGCAGGCTGAGACGGACGAGGTGAGCGCGAGACACGCTTCGGAGGGTACTTCGCCCTCCGGACTCCGGCCCTCGCGGCGTCCCGCACCGGCGGGCGGAATGTCCCGCGCGGAGGAGCGGTTAAGATTGGCACTCGGACGATGCGAGTGCTAGACCCCCGTACCTCTGCTCGATCAGCTGCCAGGAGATCATCAGTGCCCACCTACGCCTACGCCTGCACGGCGTGCGGTCACGCCTTCGAGATCGTGCAGTCGTTCAGCGACGACTCGCTGAGCGTCTGCCCCGAGTGCGAAGGACGCCTGCGCAAGGTCTTCTCCTCCGTCGGGGTCGTCTTCAAGGGCTCTGGCTTCTACCGCAACGACGCCCGCGCCGGCGCGAAGTCGTCGTCGTCGCTGCCCGCGGCCACCACCCCCGCCGCGACCCCGGCCCCGTCGGCGCCCGCGTCCGCGCCCGCCGCGTCGTCGTCCACCGGCGGCGGCACCGCCGCCAAGCCGGCCGCGTCCRCCTGACCCGCACTGAGCCTTCGGCGCCCCTCACCCCGCGGTGAGGGGCGCCGCTCTCGTTCGGGGGGATGACGCCCGCGGCGAGCCGCCCCCAGCACGCCCCGCCGCACGGCCGTCCACAGGCTGCCGTGGACGCGGGCCCGCGGTCCGCGAGGCGACCTAGCGTCGGCGGCCATGCACCCTCGTTCGGCGGCCGGTCGGCCACCGCCCCTCCCGCACCGCCGGCGCCCGCTCGCCCTCACCATGCGCATCGTCCTGTGGCGCACGCGGTTCCTCGTCGCCGCCACCTTCCTCGGCATCGCCGCGGCCTGCGCCGTCCAGGCGGTCCGACCACCTGACCCGCCGACGTCCGCGGTCGTCGTCGCCGCGCACCCGATCGACGCCGGGGCCTCGCTGACCAGCGCGGACGTCAGGGTCGCGCGGATGCCGGAGGCCTTGGCGCCCGACGGTGCGCTCACCGACGCCGACGCCGTGCTCGGCGCGTCGGCCGCCGTCCCGATCGCCGCCGGAGCGCCCGTGCTGCCCGGCCTCCTCGCCGACGACGAGGTCCGCGGCCCACCCGGCACGGTCGTCGCGACGGTGCGGTTCGCCGACCCGGCGGTCGCGGGGCTGCTCTCCCCGGGCGTGCGCGTCGACGTGCTCGCGGCGACCGCGGAAGGCGGTCCGGGCACCGTCGTGGCGACCCGGGCCCTCGTCCTGCCCGTCGCCCGACAGCCCTCGTCCGATGGGGGCGCCCTCGGGCTGGGCGGGTCGGGCGACACGTCGGTTCCGGTGCTCCTCGCCGTCGCGCCCGCGGAGGCGCCCGCCCTCGCCGGCGCCGCGGCGTCCGCCTTGCTGTCGGCGGTGGTCGTGCCATGATCGACCGACCTCCAGGGCTCCGCCCGACCACCCACCTCGAGGGGCGACGTGACCGACAAGCTCAACGCCGGAGTACGCGGGGCCAGCCGTGGTCTGCACGGCACCGCCAAGGTCTTCCAAGGCTTCAAGGACTTCATCTCGCGCGGGAACGCGATCGAGCTGGCCGTCGGTGTGGTCATCGGCGCCGCGTTCGGCGCGGTCATCAAGTCGATCCAGGACGCCTTCATCAACCCGCTCATCGGCTGGATCTTCGGCGCACCCGACCTGACCCAGCTGTGGGACATCGGCCCGTACACCTGGGGCGACAACCCGGATGCGACGCCGATCAGCGTCGGCACCATCCTCAACGCGGTGCTCGCGTTCGTCCTCACCGCCGCCGCGGTCTACTTCCTCATCGTGGTGCCGCTGAACGCCCTCGCCTCGCGGCGCAAGCGCGGCGAGGAGGCTGAGCCGACGGCCCCGGCCGAGGACGTCCTGCTGCTGCAGGAGATCCGCGACCTGCTCGCAGCCCGCCTCACGCCCGCGGTTGTCAACGACGCCGGGACGGGCGCGCCGGACGTCCCGAACCCGCGCACGGACCCGCCTCCCTCGATCCCGCCGGGACCGAGCACGCCACCGCGCACCTGACGACCGAGCTGCGGCACGGCCGCCCAGCCGCACACGTGAAGCCGCGGCGACCGCACGAGGCGGTCGGTCAGACCGCCCGAGCTTCTGAGAACAACACCGGACCGTTCAGTGCTTCACAACGGGTCCGATGTTGCTCTCGCTGCGCGCCCTACGCAGCCGCGTCGGTCCGCTACTTGATCGCCGCCAGGAAGGCGAGGGCGCGCTCGGTCAGGAGCTCGGCGGCTTCAGCGTCGTACGACGGCAGGCTGCTGTCCGCGAAGAGGTGCTCGTCGCCCGGGTAGAGGAACAGCTCCGCGTCCGAGGCCTCCTTGACGAGCGCGCGCGCCGCGTCGATGTCGCCCTCGCCGACGAAGAACGGGTCGTTGTCCATGCCGTGGATCTGCACCGGGACGCCCGCCGGCCAGGGGGTGTCGAACTCGGAGGTGGGCACGCAGGAGTGGAAGAACAGTGCGCCCTTCGCGCCGGGGCGCGTCTGCGCCAGCATCTGGGCGGGCAGCACGCCGAGCGAGAACCCGGCGTAGACGACCCCGTCCGGCAGGGAGTCGACCGTGTGCCGACCGCGCTCCATCACGGTGCCGAACCCGACCTCGTCGGCGTAGCCGATGCCCGACTCCAGGTCGTCGAAGGTGTGCCCGTCGTAGAGGTCGGGCACGTGAACCGTGTGGCCGGCCGCCCGGAGCCGGTCGGCGAACTCCTGGACGCCGGACGTGAGCCCCTGCGCGTGGTGGAAGAGCAGAACCTCGGCCATGGGTGGAACTCCTTCGATCGAACGGCTGAGCGGCTCAGCGATCATCCCGCACGGCACCGACACCCGCGGCCCGACGCCGCGGCCGGGCACCTGCGCGAGATTCGCGGCGGGCACCCGGGGGGCCTCTCCGTCGGCGTGCCCCTGCCTGTGCAGGCGACCGCCGGTGGAGGAGTCAGCCCCGACGACCAGCGCGAACGCCTACCAGTGCGGTGGCTTGTCCTGGCTCAGCCGGTCGTCGTTGGAGCTTCCGTCGCGGTCGCCCCAACCGACGTCAGTGTCGTCGACGCTCCGCGTGGCCACGACGGGCTCCGGGCCGGGCGTCGCCGGCGCTGAGGATCCCGGTTCGGCGGCGGAGGTGCCCCCGGCGAGCGCGGGATGCGTCGAGAGCAGGTTGGCGTCGTCACCGCCGACGGTTCCGGCCGGCCGCACGACGCGGCGCGAGCGGCGCGCGCCGTCGGGGCTGTCGGTCGAGGTCACGCTCGATGATCCCATCCCCGGCGATTCCCGTCCCCGGCGATGCGCAGGTAGTCCGTCCGGAACGCCGTCGCCGATCGCGTCGGGCGACCGCGACGGGTCAGCGCAGGCCGCGGGCGATCGCGCTGCGGACGGCGGTGTCGATGCGGTACGAGCGCCGCGTGACGCCGAGCTCGTCGCGGAGGGCTGCTGCCAGCTGCTCGCGCGTGCGCTCCTGCTCGTCCGACTGCAGCCAGGCCACCAGCTCGTCCAGCTGGTCGTCGCTGTAGGCGCCGATCGGCAGACCCTTGCGGATGTCGGGGCGCTGCCGCGTCGGCACCGCCAGGGCGAGCTGGAGCGGGCGGCTCGGCGGCCGCGGGTCGTCCCCGCCGGCCGACGACGACGCGCTCGCCCCACGAGCAGAACCGGGGGCCGGAGTCTCCTCGCGCTGGGCGGGCTCGGCAGGTGTCCCGGTCGCCCTCGACGACTCGGACGCCGCAGTCGCACCCGTCGACGCCGCAGTCGCACCCGTCGACGCCGCATCCGCACCCGTCGCCGCCGAATTCGCCTCGGACGAGAGAGCGGGGGCGACGGGTTCGCCCGGAGCGGTCGGCGCAGGGGCCGTCGTGGCAGACGTGGGAGACGCGGCAGACGTGGCAGACGTGACGATCGGCGGAACCGCGACCCGGCGGGTCGAGATCCGGACGGGCGCGGTGACCGCGGGCGCGTCGCCCGACCGTCGCTCGCTGCTCGGCGCGGACGCCTCGGCGGAGGCAGTCGCGGGCGCGGTGGCAGCGGCGGGCGCCTGGCCGGACGCGGAGGCGGACGCGGTTGCTGTGGACGCCTCGTCGGAGCCACGCGGGATGGCGGTGGCGGGCGTGGCGCCAGACGCGGAGGCGGACGAGGCGGCCGCGGGCACCTCGGCAGGGCCACGCTCGGAGCCCGTAGCGGGGGCGGCACCAGACGCGGATGCAGCGGCGAGCGTCGCACCCGACGCGGATTCGGTGGCGGGCGTCGCACGAGATGCGGTGGCGTCGGACGCGGAGGCCCGTGCGGGCTGCGAGGCCGGCGCGGACGCCAGCTCGGACCCGGATGCCGCAGCGGAAGCGGACGGCGACGCGGAAGCCGGCGGAGCGGCGGATCGGCTGGTCGATGCGGCGGCGGTCGAGGACTCGCCGGCCTTCGCCCCATCGTCGTCGGACTCCACCACGGCGACCGAAGACCACGCGCCCGTGGCGCGCGCAGGCGAGCCGGCGGGCGGCGCGGACGACCCGGCGGACGCCGTCGGCAGCTCCTCCGCCTCGTCGACCTCCTCGATCAGCCCGAGGCGCAGGGGCGCGCTGCGAGGAGCGGCGGGTGCGGGCACGCGGGCGTGCACGGCGCGGCGGATGCGGTCGACCTCGGCCTGCGGGTCGATGAACGCGGCGGCGGACCAGACGCGCACGACGCTCCACCMGACCCGCTCGAGGCGGTCGGCGGTGAGGCGGTCGCGCACGCGCACGCTCGGCTCGGCGGTGTACGACTCGTCGTCGGTGAGGACCGCGACCAGCATCTCGCCGGGCAGGTCCGGGTGGCCGACGACCAGCGGGATGCGGTCGCCGCCAGGAATGCCGTGGTCGGCCTCGACCAGGAGGCCGTGCTTCCAGAGCCGCTCGGCGAGGTCGAGCAGCAGGCGGTCGGGCTCGGTGGCGGCGGCGAGCGCCTCGTCGGCGGCGGCCGTGGCGGCCGTGAGCGACCGCAGCAGCGGGTCGGCGGGCTCGGGCTTGACCAGGTCGGTGACGTCCTGTCCGGCGCCGCGACGGGCGACGAACGCGAGCAGGTCGGCCAGCAGCCGGGGGCCGGGGCCGCGCAGCCGCTCGGCGTCGAGGTCGTCGGCCCCGAAGCAGGCCACGACCGTGAGGCGGTGCCGGGTCGAGCCGAGGGCGTCGAGCAGCAGCGCGTCGCCGCCGGGCGCGGAGATCGGTCCGAACGTGTGCAGCACCCGACGGTGCGGGGTCCGGCCGAGGCCGAGCGACAGGATGATGGCCTCGCGGCGCAGGCCGGCGACGTTCGGCAGGTCGGTGACGACGAACGGGTCCACGCGGCCGGAGTCGAAGAACGCGGCGAGCGCAGGGTTGCCGCGCACCTCGGTGAGCACCGACTCGCGGACGGCCTCGGCGTGGGTCGCGGTCGCGGTGATCACCGCGAGCGACTCGTCGGGACGCAGGAGCGCGTGGGTGACCACCAGCTCGACGACGTGCTCGACCTCTTCGCGCGTCGAGTCGACGGACCCGGACTCGGGGTGCGGCATGCCGGTGCCGTCGACGAGGTCCAGGGCGACCAGCGGGAGGTGCTGCGGCAGGGGCGTCGGGCGCAGCACGCCGGCGTAGCCGTGGGCGGCGAGGAACGCGGTCAGGTACGGGTCGCGCCGCGAGGAGTCGGCGCGCAGGGCGACCGAGGGCAGGACGTCGGCGAGCTCGCGGACCGCGGTGCCGGAGGCGCAGCGCGCGTCGCCGACGACGACGACCTGGCGTCCGCGGGCGACCGCGGCGAGCGCGACCTCGACGGGCAGGTGCGCGGCGGAGTCGATGACCACCAGGTCGACCGTGCGGGTGGGCGGCAGCACCTGCGGCACGATCATCGGGCTGGCGGCGATGACCGGCCGCAGGCGCCGCGCGACGTCCGGGTGCCGCACGACGGTGTCGCGCAGCGAGGTCAGCCGCTCCTCGATGAGGTCGGCGAACAGCGCCTCGGCCTGCTCGCGGTGCTGGCGCAGCGCGTGCGAGACGTGGCCGACGACGGCGCCGAGCACCGGACCGGACAGGCTCTTCACGTGCGCGCGGTCGAGCGTCGCGTACTGCGCGGACAGCGCACCGAGCGCGGTGCCGTCGTAGCCGGCGAGCGCGGGATCCTCCCCGAGGATCTCCTCGATGACGGTGCTCCACCAGGCCAGGTCCAGCTCGGCCGGGGCGAGCGCCGGCTCGACTCGGCGCATGGCCAGGTCGTCGACGAGCGCGCCGAGACCCGCGGACCGCAGGCGGTGGACGATCCCCGTGCGATCGGGCAGGTCCACCAGCGCGTCGGTGTCCGACCGCAGCCGGGTCAGGCGCTCGGTCAGCGCGTCGAAGGGCAGGCTCGACAGCCCGGCGCCGCCGGGGGTCGTGGCAAGCACCTCGTCGAGGGCGTCGAGGTCGGCGCGCACGGCGGCGAACTCGTCCTCGATGTGCTCGAGCCCGTCGGGCAGCCGCGGCCACCCGCCGGACGGGCAGTGCGCCTGCCAGGTCTCCCGCTGGGCCTGCACCTCGAGCAGCGCCGCGTGCAGGTCGGCCACCGGGCGGCCGGGCCGCACCATGTCCTTCGACTGCTTGCGCAGCCGGCGCCGCAGCCAGAAGCCCATGTCCAGCCCGCGCTCGGCGCGCCACTCCTTGGTGGCCGTCGCGGCGACGAGGTCGGCGGCGGTGCGCTCGAAGACGATGGGCGAGAAGACGTCGAGCGCCGCCCGCACGCCGTCGAGCATCGTCAGCTGCTCGGCCCACGCGACGACGCTCGTCGCCTGCGTCAGCCCGGTCTCGGTGGCCACCTGCGACGTGCGCTCGACCAGCGCGGGCAGCGTCTGGTCGAGCAGGCGGGCGAGACGGCGCACCACGTTGTCGGCGTCGGCACGAGTGCGCAGGTCGGCGCCGTACCAGGGCGTGTCGACCGGCCGGATGCGGAAGGCGCCCAGCTCCCCGGCACGGAACAGGTCGGCGGTCAGGTCGGCCCGGCGCGGCGCGTCGAGCACGCGCGCGACGTCCGGGGTGAGCCGCACGGTCGTCTTCGGCGTGGGCCGCGTAGCGGTCAGGCGCGCCAGCTGCTGCAGGGCGTCGTACGCGGACACTCCCCAGGGCGCGCGCTCGGCGTGCAGCGCGTCCACGTAGGAGCGCAGGCGCTCCCGGGTGGCGACGAGCTCGCCGCGCAGCGCGACGACGCCGTGCGCGTCCACGACCGGCGCCTCGAGCGTCATGCCGCCGAGCAGCCGCCGGGAGATGGCCGACCGCCAGCCGGCGTCGGGGGCGACGTCGAGCAGCAGGTCACCCAGACCCAGCGCGCTGAGCCGGTCCGCGAGCGCGGTGGCCGCGCGGCGGTGGCCGGGTACGTAGAGGACCGTGCGGCCGGTCGCAGCGGCGTCCGCGACGACGGCGGCGAGCGTGCCCGTGACGTCGGCTCCGGCCGGGGCGTCGACGAACAGGTGCGTGCCGGTGGCCACCATGTCGAGGACGTGCTGCTGCGCCGGGTCGAGATCGCCCACGCCGCGCTCGTTCCCGGGGTCGCGGTCGCCGCGGACCGGCGCGGGCAACGTGCGACGCAGCCGCTGGCGTGACTCGTCGACCCCCGCCAGCGCCGCGACCACCTCGTGCCGCTCGAGCGTGCCCGAGAGGTTGTCGAGGTCGTCCACCAGGATCTGGCCGGGGTGCACGAAGGTGCCGACGACGACCCGCTCGCTCATCGAGAAGTCGTCGAGCACGGCCTCGCCCAGCGACGCCAGCCGCTGCAGCGCGCCGCGCGGGTCGAAGCCGTTGGAGGTGAACGTGCCTCGGGCGACGGCACCGGGGTCGAGGAGCGCGCCCCGCGACCGCAGCGCCCGCGCGAGCACGGGGTTGACCTCGAGCGAGGGCTCGAGCGCGAGCTCGTAGTCGCTCTCGCCGGAGCCGCGGGCGCGCAGCGTCACGGGCCGCAGCAGGACGGGGGCCCGGACGGTCCGCGGTGCCGCGTCGGCCTGCTGCTCGCCCTCCGGCGTGCGCTGGCGGGTGACGGAGGCGAGGGCCGCGACGTCGTCGCTGGCGACGTCGGGCGTGGTGCGCTCGGTCCAGGTGGCGACGCCGATGGCCAGCGACGTGGGCGCGATGCCGTACCGCTGCGCGTAGACGGCCGCGCGGGCGCTGACCGCCCTGGCGCGCCGGCGCGCGCTCGACAGGGCCGACCCCTCGCGGATCAGGTTGGACAGGCGGGTCTCGCGGCCGGCGAACAGCTGCGAGATCCCCGACGGGTGCGCGGCGGACAGGTCGAGCGCGGCCTCGCCGAGCAGCTCGACGTCGACCAGCGTGGACCCACCTGCGGCCTCGACCAGGGCCGCGCGCCAGGTGGCGACGGCGCCCTCGAGCACCTCGGCACTGGTCGGGGGCTCGACGAGCACCGGGCGGTCGGTGGGGTCTGCGCCGGTCTCAGGAGCCTGGTCGGGCCCCGGGCCGGTGGTGCGCACGGGGACGGTCACGCTGGGAACGCTAACCGCGCAGCCGCGTGATCCTGGGCATGGCGCGCCGTGAGCGAGAGGTCGGCGGCGAGAAACCACCAGAGACACAGAGAGCGGGACGGGTCAGGGGACCCGTCCCGCTCTCCGGACGTGAAGACGGTGCGCACCGCGCAGGGGGCAGGCGATACGCACCGTCAGGACGAGTGTGCGACACGAATATGATGCTGGTCAAACGTCCAGGCCACTCGTCCGGGTGAATCCTTCGGACCTGGTCAGTGTCTATATCTGCGTGACAAAAAACGCGGATCCCGTGACCGTTCAGCGCCTCCCGAAGGGGGGCGGGCGCGGCGGCGCGTGCCCCCGTGTCAGTGGATCTTGCAGCACGGCTCGGCGAGCACGACCGAACCCGCGGAGGACGCGGTGGCCCCGGCAAACCCTGTGAGGGCGGCGAGGGCCAGGACGACGGCGATGCTGAGCTTCTTCATGAGGGGACCTCTTCCGGAGACGTACCGGACTTTCCGGCACACCTGCGATGGTCCCCAGCCGGTGTCGTGGGCGCAATGACGCGCGGGACACCGGGGTAGACATCCCGGGGATCAGGGCCGCGGTGGGAGCGGCACCGCCCCTCGGATCCCCGCCGCCGCGAGCGCCCGGCCGTAGGCCTCCACGACGCGCTCGTCGGCGTCGCCGGCCACCCGCAGCCGGTCGCCGATGCGCCGCCACAAGGTCGCCGCCGACCGGCCGGACGCGATCATGTCCAGCAGCTCGGCCGCGGACCGGTACTCCTTGACCGCCTCGGTGCGCGCGCTCTGGGCCAGCAGGGCGTCGCCGAGGGCCTCGTGCGCCGMCGCCGCGTCGCGCCGCACGCCGTCGCGCAGCAGCTCCACGGCCCGCACGGCGTGCCGCTGGGCCCGGTCGGCCTCGTCGAGCAGCAGCCACGCGCGCGACCGGACGGACTCCACGCGGGCCAGCTCGACCCGCGACTCCCCGATCTCCAGCGCGGTCTGCGCGGCGTCCAGCTCGGCGAGCGCCTCCCGTGGCCGGGGCGGGTCGACGGACACGAGCAGGAGCGCCCGGTCCAGCCGGAGGCGCGGCAGGTCCCGGTCGATCTCGTCCGCGCCCGCCAGCGCCATCGCCGCCTCGAGGTGGTCGAGCGCGGCGTCGGGGTCGGCGAGGGCGTCGTCGACGAAGGCGAGGTTCCAGTGCACCGACGAGAGCGCGCGTGCCGAGCCGTGCTCCCGGGTGTGCTCGAGCAGCTGCTTGCCACGGAAGCGCGCGTACGTGGAGTCGCCCCGGGCGACGTAGGCCCAGATGATCGTCGACTCGAGCCGGACGACCTCGTCGGCCCCCACGACCGAGGCGGGCAGCTGCGCCCGCAAGTCCTCCCCGCGGGCGACGGCGCGCCGCAGGTCACCCAGCTCGGTCAGCGCCATGACGATCCGCATCGCCGCATACGCCGCGTGCGGGTACCGGCGCCCGTGGATCAGGCGGGCGCAGACCGCCTCGAGCACCTCAACCGACCCCTCGAGGTCGCCGGCCAGGTCGAGCGCCTCCGCGTGCGCGAGGCCCACGCGCGCCGCGGCGTCGACATCGAGCCCCGAGACGTCCGCCCCGGCCAGCACCTCGGCAGCAGCCTTCGGCGACCCCATGCGGGACAGCCGGCGGGCCTCGACGATCGCCGACTCCGCGGAGCGGTACTGCGGCGCACCGTCCCCGTCGACCAGGTACACGATCGGGACATCGAGCGCGTCGGCAACCCGGGCGAGGGCGTCGGCACCGGGCGTGCGCGTCCCCCGCTCGACGTGGGAGATGTACGTGGGGTGCACGCCAGCCAGCTGGGCGAGCTCACCCTGGCTCAGCCCGGCCTTCTCCCGTGCGTCGCGGACGCGTCGGCTCAGCGGATGCACGGTCTCACGATAGGTACGGGTGGCGCGCACCGGAAGCACGCGGTCGAGATGATCGAATAATTTTTTTGTCTAGACAAACGGATCGATCGGTTGGAGACTGGGACCGCCGGCGGGGCGCGACCACCGCCCCGGGACGGCCAGGAGGAGAGGAGCGACCGATGGGCACTCTCAAGCTGGGCATGAACGTCTCGCTCGACGGGTTCGTCGCGACGCCGGACGGCGGCCTCGACTGGATGTTCCCGAACTTCAGTCCGGAGCTCATGGCGGACACCGAGGTCCTGCTCGGGACGTTCGACACGATCCTCATGGGTCGCGTGAACTACGAGGGCCAGGCGCAGACGTGGCCGACGGCGCAGGGGCCCCTCGCGGACATCATGAACGGGGTCGAGAAGGTGGTGTTCTCCACCACCCTGGAGTCCGCCGACTGGCAGAACACCCGCGTCTCGGCCGAGCCACCGGAGGTCGAGATCGCCCGGCTCACGGCCGGCGATCGCACGGTCGGCGCCTCCGGCGGCGCGACGTTCGCGCGCTACCTGACGTCGCGCGACCTCGTCGACGAGTACCGGCTGACCATCCACCCCGTGGTGCTGGGCAGCGGCCTGCCGATCTTCGCGGAGCCACGGGCACTGGACCGGGTCTCGTCGACGGAGTACCCGAACGGCGTCGTCGTGAGCATCTTCCGGCCGAGGCGGGGCTGACATGCTCGACGTCGCGGTCATCGAGGACGCGGCCGCCGCGGAGGCGTCCCTCGACCCCATGCGCACCCGGCTGCTCGCCGAGCTGGCCGAGCCCAGCTCGGCGACGGCCCTCGGGCACCGGCTCGGGCTGCCCCGCCAGAAGGTCAACTACCACCTGCGCACCCTCGAGCAGCACGGGCTCATCGAGCTGGCCGAGGAGCGGCGCAAGGGCAACGTCGTCGAGCGCGTGATGCGCGCGACGGCCCTGTCCTACGTGATCTCCCCCGCGGCGCTCGCCGCGCTGCGGCCCGAGCCGCGGCGCTCCCCCGACCGGCTCTCCGCCGCGTGGCTGCTGTCGCTGGCCGGCCGGCTCGTCGAGGACGTCGGCGCGCTGATCACCGGTGCCGCGCGCGAGAACCGCGCGCTGGCCACGTTCGCGCTGGACGGCGAGGTCCGGTTCGCCTCGGCCGCCGACCGGGCCGCGTTCGTCGAGGAGCTGAGCGGAGCCGCGCTCGCCCTCGTCTCCAAGTACCACCACGAGGACGCCGCCTCCGGCCGGGCCTTCCGGCTGGTGGTCGCCGTCCACCCCAGCACCACGTCACGCATCGACCGAGAGAGGGAATGACCATGCCGCACGCGTACGAGAACCCCGAGGAGCTCGAGTTCGAGCTGAGCCCTCAGACCGTCTGGGAGGCCATCGCGACCGGCCCCGGGATCAGCTCCTGGTTCATGGGCGCCACCGAGGTGTCCCCTCAGGACGGCGTCATCACCACCCGGATGGGCGGGTGGTCGCAGGAGTCGGCGATCGTCGCCTACGAGCCCGGCACGCACTTCGCCTTCAAGGGCACCGAGGACACCGACGGCCGGTTCTTCGCGATGGAGTTCCTGCTCGAGGCCCGCGCCGGCGGCTCGACCGTGCTGCGCGTCGTGTCGAGCGGGTTCCTGCCGGCCGACGACTGGGAGGACGAGTACGAGGCCATGCTCAGCGGCGGCGCGATGTACCTGCACACGCTCTCCGAGTACCTCCACCACTTCGCGCGCCGGCCCGGCATCGCGGTCACACCGTCGGCCGCGCCCGGCGACTCGGACCGCACCTGGGCCGCCATGACGGCCGACCTCGGGCTTGCCGACGACGTCGCGGTCGGGGACGCGGTCACGCTCACCCCGACCGGCCTCGACCCGATCGAGGGCGTCGTCGACTGGGCGGCACCCGACGTCGTCGGCGTGCGCGGCACCGACGGTCTCTACCGGTTCTTCCGCGGCTTCTACGCCCCCGGCGTGGGCCACCACCTGTTCGACACCACCGACGAGACGAGCGCGACGGCCGCCTGGCAGGGCTGGCTCGACGCGGTCGCGGCCTAGGGAGGCAGCACCATGACCATCGACGAGTACATCGCGGGGCTGCCCGCTGACCAGGCGGCGATCGCCGCGACCCTGCGCGCGCGGCTCGACGCCGGTCTTCCGGGCGCGGAGGGCCGCGTGTGGCACGGCCACCCGGTCTGGATGCGGGGCGACGACCCGGTCGCCGGGTTCAAGGCTTTCCCGCGCTGGGTGACTCTGCTCCTGTGGCACGGCACCGAGGTGACCGACTCGACGGACGCGCTCACCGCGTCCGGCGACGGGTCGCGGTGGAGCCTGAAGATCGCGGCCCCGGCGGACCTCGACGAGGCCGCGGTCGACGGGTGGATCGGTCAGCTGGCGGGCTGACCGGCGTCGTCGTCGAGCCACTGCCAGGTGGCCAGGATCCCGTCGGCCGCCTCGACGGCGCGGGCGTGCCACGAGTACGACAGGACGCCGACGACGAACCCCCACCCGCCGTGGTCGACGTGCGTGTCGGTCAGGGTCGCCGCCCCGCCGAACGTGCAGGTGGTCCGCCACCCCACGCCGAGCGCGGAGTCGACCCGGTCGACGGGGCCGATGGGCGCCTGCGGCGCGACGTAGTGCTCCCGCGCCAGGTGGACGCGTTCCGCGGCGGGTCGCAGCTCGTACTCGCCGGTGCGCTGCCCGACCCGGCCCAGGCAGACGACGAGCAGGTGGGTCCGCTCGGCCAGCACCACGCGGGCGTCCTGCCGGGAGCCGTCAGGCCCGAGCTCGGCGTGCGCGACGTTCGGTCCGGGCGCCTGGAACGACTCCCCCGGCCGCCCGTCGCCCAGCGGGGCGACCACCACGCGGTGGGTCCGGACGTACGGATCGGCGGGCGGCGGTGGCGCGGAGGTGAACAGCGAGACCGACCGGGCGCCCTTGCGCAGCTGGTCGGCGCTCTCCGGGTAGGCCTTGGCCACCTTGCGGATCATCCGCTCCCGCCACCAGACGAACCGGAGGTACCAGAGCGCCAGGATTACCGCGGCCCAGATGCCGAGCGTGACCAGCAGGTCGAGCACCGGGCGCACCGGGTCGGTGAGCACCGTGCCCGGCGGGAGGTCCAGCAGCAGGTCGGCGATCACCCTGGGGCCATCGGCACGTTCGACGACCCGGTTGACCTCCGCGGGCCGGCGGCGGCGTCACGCCGCCGCCGGCCCCGAGGTCAGTGCGCGGGC
>NZ_JBFUAI010000038.1:0-16122 GCF_056406355.1 Cellulomonas sp. P1_C4
GCGCGCCGCGGCCGCCGCCCGGGCGGCCGTCCCCAGCGCCGAGGCCAAGGCCGCGGCCTGGGCCTCCGTGGTCGACGAGGACGGGCTGCCGAACGCGCTGCAGGCCGCCACCATCGCCGGCTTCGGCCGGGTGCACGACCGCGCGCTGCTCGTGCCGTTCGTCGAGCCGTACTTCGCCGGCCTCGAGTCGGTGTGGGCCGACAAGACCAGCGAGATGGCGCAGAACATCGTCGTCGGGCTCTACCCGACCGACCTGGTCGACGACGCGTCGGTCGACGTGCTCGGCGCCACCGACGCGTGGCTGGGCGCCCACCCGGACGCCCCCGCCGCGCTGCGCCGCCTGGTGCTCGAGTCCCGCGACGGCGTCCGCCGCGCGCTGGCCGCGCAGGAGGCGGACCGCCGCCGCGCCTGACGCCCAGCACCGACAGGCCCGCCCTCCTCCGGGAGCGCGGGCCTGTCGGCGTTCGGACGCCTGGTCGACGGCTTTGTCGCGCCTGGAGCGACCAGCTCTTCTGCTAGAGCCCCGCCAGCCAGCGGCGCGCCTCGCGGGGGCTGCGCAGGCGGATCACGGGGATCGGGGACTCGGCGGCGAGCGCCCTGTACCGGGCCCGGTTCGGTGCGTGCGCCGTCCACGACCAGAGCACGATGTTCTGCTCCGGGTCCGGCTTCAGCAGGTTGCGCAGCTCCTCGCGGTTGCCGTGCCACAGCTCGGTGCGGAGCAGTCCGCGGCGCAGCGTCCGGCGGATCACCCGCGGCATCACCGTGCGGCGCGGGTAGTCGAGCCACACGAAGGCGTCGGCGTCGGTCAGGAGCCCTGCGGTCCCGGCCGTCCAGTTGCCGTCGGTGACCCAGCCGAGGTCCGACGACGCCACGAAGTCCTCGATCAGCGCCCGCGCCTGGTCCGGGTCCCGCTTGGTCCACCCGGCGTCCCAGAACACCTCGTCGAGCTCCAGGTGCGGCACGCCGAGCGCCGCCGCGAGCCGGCGCGCGAACGTCGTCTTGCCGGAGCCGGAGTTGCCGACGACGCGGATACGGCGAAGCTGCTCGGGCATCCCGGCATCCTAGGACCGGTCAGCTGTTGAGCACGGCCGCCAGGGAGCGCAGCCGCTGGTTGGTGAACAGGTCCTCCACCAGCACCACGCGGCCCGAGCTGTCAGCCAGCGGCACCTTCCAGTTGGGGTACTCCTGGTCGGTCCCCGGCTGGTTCTGCGCGCGCCGCTCCCCCACCGCGTCGGCCAGCGAGACGCCCACCAGCACGGACGGCGTCGCCATGACATAGCGGTGCAGGGCCTCGACGATCTCGCGCTCCGACGGGTCGTCGCCCACCAGGCCGCGGTCCCGCAGCACCCCGAGCATCTGGTCGCGCTCGGCGAGCGCCGCCGCCCGGACCACCTCGACGGGCTCCGTGAGCAGCCCGAGCCTCTCGCGGATGGCCACGTGCTCGCCCGCGAGGTACCCGGCGCTGGGCGGCAGGTCGTGCGTGGTCACCGTCGCGAGCACCAGCGGCCGGTAGTGCTCGGGGGCCAGCGGCGCGCCGTGCACGTCGCGCTCGAACCACAGCACCGACGTGCCGAGGATCCCGCGGTCGGACAGGTAGTCGCGCACCCAGGGCTCGACGACGCCGAGGTCCTCCCCGATCACCACGGCGCCGGCGCGGTGCGCCTCGAGCGCGAGAATGCCGACGAGCGCCTCGTGGTCGTAGCGGACGTACGCACCGTCGCCGGAGTCGGCGCCCTCAGGGATCCACCACAGCCGGAACAGGCCGATCACGTGGTCGATCCGGATGGCACCCGCATGCCGCAGGACCGTGCGGAGCATGTCCCGGTAAGGCTTGTACGCGGCCCGCGCCAGCGCGTCGGGGCGCCACGGCGGCTGCGACCAGTTCTGGCCCTGCTGGTTGTACATGTCGGGCGGGGCACCCACCGTGGCGCCACGGGCCAGCACGTCGCCGAGCGCCCACACGTCGGCGCCCTGCGGGTGCACCCCGACGGCCAGGTCATGCATGATGCCCAGCGCCATGCCGCCGTCCAGCGCCGCGCGCTGAGCCGCCGCGAGCTGCTCGTCGGCAAGCCACTGCAGCCACGTGTGGAACTCGACGCGCTCCGCCAGCTCCTCGCGGAGCTCGGCGACGACGGCGGACGACGGGTCCTGCGCGCCGGCGGGCCACTCGTCGTCGTACTTCTCCGCGAGGGCGCACCAGAGCGCGAACGTCTCGAGCCCCGCGCCCTCCTGCTCGACGAACGCGTCGAACGCGGCCTGCCGCGCGGCCGACCGGGGGGCCGCGAAGACGACCTCGAGCGCGGCGCGCTTGGCGGTCCAGGCCGCGTCGCGGTCGATCGGTCCCGCGTCGCCGTCGGTGGCCAGCACCGGCTCGGCCGCCCACTCGACCAGCGTGCGGTCGGCCGACGAGAGGTAGCCCGCCTCGCGCACGTCCTCGACGCGGATGTACAGCGGGTTCACGAAGCGGCGGGTGGTGGGCAGGTACGGGGACGGCGTGAGCGGGGCGGTCGGTTCCGCGGCGTGCAGCGGGTTGATGAGCAGGAAGTCGGCGTCCAGCTCGCGGCCGGCCAGCCACCCGATCTCCGCGAGGTCCGCCAGGTCGCCCACCCCCCACGACGCGCGCGAGCGCACCGAGTAGAGCTGGGCCATGAGCCCCCACGCGCGCCGCCCCTGCAGGGCCTCGGGCAGCTCCAGGTGCGACGGTGTCACGACGAGCGGGCTGTGCGCGCTCGCGCTGGGGCCCTCGGCGACGATCTCGTGCCAACCGAGCGGCAGGTCCGTCGGCAGCGTGAAGGTCGCGCGGCCCACCAGCCGGCCGTCGACCGTCCGCGGGGCCACCGGCACGTCGGCCTGCGACACCTCCCGGCGACCGCCCCCGGCCTCGGGGTCGAGCTCGATCCAGACCTCGACCGGGTCGCCGTGCGTGAGGTGGACCGGGACGTGCGCCTGGCGGCCCTCGCGAACGACGAGCACGGGCGGGAGCACGCGGCGCCAGGGCATGTCCTCGACGTGGGCGATGGCGAGGTCGACCCGCTCCGGCGACGACGCGTCGACCCCGAGCGCGCCGAGCACGCCCTGCAGCGTGGTGGTCGATGCGCGGCGGTGGAGGCCGTGGAAGTCCCAGTGGTCGGGGACCACACCGTAGGCGGCCGCAAGGCGCAAGAGGGCGTCGGACGCGGTGCCGGTGTCGTCTGCCACACGCCGATCCTGCCAGAGCCTCGCGCGCGCACGCAGGACGAACGCCCTCGACTGCGTCACTCGCGCGGCGTGCGCCCACCCCGACCGCGTCACTCACCCACCGTCGCGGCCACCCGTCGTAGCCTTGCGGACCATGACCGCACCCGCTCTGCGCACGTACCCGCCGGCTCCCCGAGGCGATCTCGTCGAGGACCTGCACGGACACGCGGTCGCCGACCCGTTCCGCGCGCTCGAGGACGCGGCTGCCGACGAGACCGAGGCGTGGTCGCTCGCGCAGGACGACCTGTACGCCGCCTACCGCGCCGAGGTCGGCAGCGACGGCGCGTTCGCGACCGAGGCCCTGACGGCCCGGCTGCGGGAACTGCTCGGCGCGGGGTTCGTCAGCCCGCCGGCGTGGCGCGGCGAGCGGCGCTTCTTCTCCCGGCGCTCCGGCGACCAGGAGCACGCGGTGGTCGTCGTCGCCGAGGGTGACGACGAGCGGGTGCTGCTCGACCCGATCGCGATCGACCCCGCCGGCACGACCACGCTCGACGCGTGGCAGCCGTCGAAGGAGGGCCGGCTCGTGGCCTACCAGGTGTCGTCGGGCGGCACCGAGGAGAGCGTGCTGCACGTGCTCGACGTCGCGACCGGGGAGCTCGTCGACGGCCCGATCGACCGTGCCCGGTACTCCCCCGTCGCGTGGCTGCCGGGCGGCGAGGCGTTCTACTACGTGCGCCGGCTGCCGCCCGAGGAGCTGCCCGAGGACGAGGCGCAGTACCACCGGCGCGTCTGGCTGCACACCCTGGGCACACCGGCGACGGACGACGTCGAGGTGTTCGGCGCCGGGCTGGACCACACCAACTACTACGGCGTGTCCGTCTCCCGTGACGGGCGGTGGCTGATCGTGTCGGCGTCCGCGGGCACCGCGCCGCGCACCGACGTCTGGATCGCCGACCTCGCCGCCGCCGACCCGGCGGCGCCGGCGTTCGTCGAGGTCGCGGTCGGGCTCGACGCCGAGACCGGCGCCTGGGTGGCCCGCGACGGGCGCCTCTACGTGCACACCGACCTCGACGCGCCCCGCGGGCGGCTCGCCGTGGCCGACCCCACCGCGCCGGGCGTCGAGCACTGGACCACGCTGGTGGCGCAGGACCCGACCGCGGTGCTCGAGGACGTCGCGTTCACCGACGGCGGCGGAGACGACACGACGCCCGAGCTGCTGCTGGTCTCGTGGCGCCGGCATGCAGTGTCGGAGGTGACCGTGCACGACCCGCGCACCGGGTTGCGGACCGGGTCCGTGGAGCTTCCGGGGCTCGGCTCGATCTCCGGCCTGGCCACGCGTCCCGAGGGCGGCCGCGAGGTCTGGTTCTCCTACACCGACCACACGACGCCGACCAGCGTGCACCGGTTCGACGCGCGCACGGGCGACACCTCGCTGTGGGCCGCGCCTCCCGGCCTCGTCGCCGACCTGCCCGACGTGCGCGCCCAGCAGATCGAGGTCACCAGCCCGGACGGCACCACGGTCCGCGCGTTCGTCGTCGCTCGGACGGACGCCCTCGACGCGCAGGGCCGACCGCTGGCGCCCGCGCCGACGATCCTCTACGGGTACGGCGGCTTCCAGATCTCGCTCGACCCCGCGTTCTCCGCCAGCACGCTCGCGTGGGTCGAGGCCGGCGGCGTCTACGTCGTCGCCAACCTGCGCGGCGGCGGCGAGGAGGGCGAGGAGTGGCACCGCGCCGGCATGCGGGCGCACAAGCAGAACGTGTTCGACGACTTCCACGCGGTCGGCGACCACCTCGTCGCCCAGGGGTGGACCACTCCCGACGCGCTGGCGTGCTGGGGCGGCTCCAACGGCGGCCTGCTCGTGGGCGCGGCCCTGACGCAGCGGCCCGACCTGTTCGCCGCCGTCGTGTGCTCCGCGCCGCTGCTCGACATGGTGCGCTACCAGCGGTTCGGCCTGGGCGTCACCTGGACCGAGGAGTACGGCGACGCCGACGACCCGACCGAGCTCGGCTGGCTGCTGGGCTACTCGCCGTACCACCGCGTGGTCGACGGCACGGACTACCCGGCCACCCTGTTCACGGTCTTCGAGGGCGACACCCGCGTCGACCCGCTGCACGCCCGCAAGCTCGCCGCGGCGCTGCAGGCCGCCACGACCGGCGACCGGCCGATCCTCGTGCGTCGGGAGCGGGGGGTCGGCCACGGCGGTCGCGCGCTCTCGCGCACGATCGGGCTCACCGTGGAGCAGCTGCAGTTCGTCGCCGACCGCACCGGGCTCACCGGGGGCCGCGCGTGATCGCGGCGACCCCGGAACCGAGCCCGTCGACCTCGGACGGCATCCTCGGCACGAACGTCCCCCCGCCGAGCACCTGGTGGGACTGGTTCGTCGGACTGCCCCTGCGGATCATCCTCATCGTCGCGATCAGCGGCATCGTGCTGGTGCTGCTGCGGCGCAGCATCCGCAGCATCACCAACCACGTCGCGGACGGCACCCCGTTCCTCGACCGCGGGATCCTCAAGCCCATCGGGCAGTCCGAGGTCGGCGGCGTGCTGGCGAAGGCCAACCCGCTGGCGAGCGCCCGCCGCGCCCAGCGCGCCCGCACGCTCGGCTCGGTGCTGCGCTCGTCGGCCACCATCGTCGTCGGCGGCACCGCGTTCTTCCTCGTCCTGGGCGAGCTCGGGGTCAACCTCGCGCCGTTCATCGCCTCCGCCGGCGTGATCGGCGTCGCGCTCGGCTTCGGCGCGCAGAGCCTGGTGAAGGACTTCCTCACCGGTCTCTTCATGCTCCTCGAGGACCAGTACGGGGTGGGTGACGTGGTCGACGTCGGGCCGGCCAACGGCACCGTCGAGGCGGTCACGCTGCGCATTACCAAGATCCGCGACGCGGACGGCACGCTCTGGTACGTCCCCAACGGGACCATGCTGCGCGTCGGCAACAAGACCCAGGGGTGGGCGACCGCCGTGGTCGAGATCGACGTCGACTACTTCGCGGACCTGGACCAGGTGCGCGCACTGCTGGGCGAGGCCGCGTCGCGCGTGGTCAAGGACCCGGTGGTCGGCGCGCACGTGCTGGGCACCCCGACCATCACCGGCATCGAGCGGCTCAGCGCCGACGCGGTGACGCTGCGGCTCAAGGTGAAGACCTCTCCCGCGATGCAGTGGGAGGTCGCCCGTCAGCTGCGGATCGCCACCCGGGACGCACTCGAGAAGGCGGACGTGCCTCTCGCCGGCCAGCGGGACCTCATGGCGACGCACCGCGCATCCTTCGGCGGGAACGACGCCACTCCTCGGGACCCGCGCAACACGCCGCTCGACGACGTGGTGGACAACCGCGACGCCCGCGTGGCCGCGTCCGGCGGCGAGTTCGTGCCGACGGAGGAGCCGGCGCCGACCGAGGAGCGCTGAGCCCGCCTACCGCGGCCCGCCTCCCGGCGGTGCGTCCAGGACCGTCGGCACGTACTCGAGGAGCTGCGTCCGGCCGTCGAACGTCCTGCTGGCGACCATCTCGAGACCGACGTCCGGATAGCCGTCGTAGATCCGCTCGTGCCCGGTGCTGCCGGTGATCACCGGGAAGACGACCACCCGGAACCGGTCGACCAGGCCCGCCTCCAGCAACGAGCGGCACAGCGTGAGGCTGCCGATCGTGCGCAGCCCGGCGACGTCGCCCTCCTTCATCGACCGGACCGCCTCGACCGGGTCGCCGCCGACCAGTCGCGTGTTGGCCCAGGCCATCGGCTCCGACAGCGTCGAGGAGAACACCACCTTGGGCAACGCGGTGAGCTGGTCCACGCCTTCCTCGCCCGTGGCGGCGAGCTCCGACATCAGCCGGTACGTGGTGGCGCCCATGAGCACCGTGTACTCACCCTCGGGCGACTCACCCAGCCAGGTCAGGTACTCGGGCCCCTCGAGCCCCCACCAGCCGGGCCAGCCCTCCGCCGACGCGTAGCCGTCGAGCGAGGTGATGAAGTCGACCAGCAGCTCTGCCATCGGATCCTCCGGGTGCTCGCAGTCGTCTCCACCGTGCGCGCCGGGCCGCGAGTCGGCAACAGCAGTCGGTCAGGCCCAGTCGAGCAGGGGCTGCCCGGCGCCGACCGTCTCGCCGTCGGCGGCGAGAAGGGTGAGCAGGTCCGCGTCGGCCTGGAGCGCCACGACCGGACAGATGGTGGCCAGTCCTGCGGCGGCGACGTCCACGGGCGACCACGTGATCAGGCGCTCGCCCGCGCGCACGCTCTGCCCGCCGGTCACGTGGAGCGTGAACCCCCGCCCCGCGAGGCCGACGGTGTCGATGCCGAGGTGCACGAGGACGACGCGGCCCTCGCTCAGCTCGAGCGCGAACGCGTGCGGGTGCAGCGCGCCGATCACCCCGTCGGCGGGCGCGAGCACGGTCTGGGACTGCGCATGCTGCGGCTCGAGCGCGACGCCGGGGCCGACGATGCCCTCGGCGAACACCGGGTCGGGCACGGCGGTGACGGGTCGGAGCACTCCCGTCAGGGGACTGCGCAGCCGGATCGTGGTCATCGGCTGCGGCGGGGGGTCAGCGCAGGCTGTCGAGCTCGGCAGCGAGGTTGTCGGCCTCCGGGCCGACGATCACCTGGACGATGCGACCGGAGCGCACGACACCGAACGCGCCGCTCGCCTTGAGGGCGACCTCGTCGACGAGGTGGGCGTCGCTCACCTCCACGCGGAGCCGGGTGATGCACGGCTCGAGGTCGACGACGTTCCCGTCGCCGCCCAGCGCTGCGAGGATCTGCTCTGCCTTGCTCATGGAACTCCCCAGCTCACGTGGCGCCGGTCGGCGCACCGCCACAGCCTAACCCTGGGACGGCTCACGAGCCGTGTCAGGGTGGCGTCCGCAGATGCCGAGGGACCACACTGCGATCAGGTCGACGAGGAGGTCACACCAGGTGAGCACGGTGCACGCTGCCAACCCGACGGTCCTCACCGGGATCGGGGTGAGCCCAGGCCGCGTCGTCGCGCCCGCCGTGCTCATGCCGGACCCCGTGGCCGAGCCGCCCTCGGGCCGGCGGCTGCCGCCCGGCACCGACTATGCGGAGGTCGCCAAGCGCATCGGCGTGGCCTCCGAGGTGGTCCGTGCGGCGCTCGACGCCGCCGCCGACCTCGCCCAGGGGGACAGCGCGGACCTGCTGCACGCGACCGCGGCGATCGCCGCCGACCCCACCCTGGTCGCCGACGCGGAGCAGCGGGTGGTCGACGACCGGCTCGTGCCCGAACGTGCGGTCTGGGAGGCCGCCGAGGCGATCTCCGTGCAGTTCGAGGCGCTCGGTGGCTACTTCGCGGAGCGCACGCGGGACATCGCCGACGTCCGCGACCGGCTCGTCGCCGAGCTGACGGGGCGGCCGGCGCCCGGCGTGCCCGCGCACGAGGCACCGTTCGTGCTGGTCGCGGCCGACCTCGCCCCGGCCATCGTCGCCACGCTCGACGTCGACCGCGTGCTGGCGATCGTCACCGGCACCGGCGGTCCCACCTCGCACACCGCGATCCTGGCCCGCGCCCGCGGCATCCCCACCGTCGTCGCGGCCAGGGGCGCCGAGGCCGCGGTGCAGGCGGAGACGCTCGTGCTCGTGGACGGCTCGGCGGGCACGGTCACCATCGACCCCACGCAGGAGCAGGTCGCCGCCGCGCTCGCCCTCGCCGCGCAGGTGCGCACGTTCGACGGGCGCGGGCACACCTCCGACGGCCACCACGTCGAGCTCCTGGCCAACGTCGGCGACCCCGCGGACGCCGAGCCCGCGGCCGCGGCGGGCGCCGAGGGCGTCGGGCTCTTCCGCACCGAGTTCGGGTTCCTCGACCGCGAGGAGGCGCCGAGCATCGAGGAGCAGGTCGTCGCGTACCGCCGCGTGCTCGCCGCGTTCCCCGGGCGCAAGGTCGTCGTCCGCACGCTGGACGCCGGCGCCGACAAGCCGCTGCCGTTCCTGGCCGGGGACGCCGAGGTCAACCCGGCGCTCGGCGTCCGCGGCCTGCGCACCGCCGAGCGCCACCCCGAGGTCCTCCAGGACCAGCTCGAGGCGATCGCCCAGGCGGCCGCCGCCGAGACCGCCGAGGTCTGGGTCATGGCGCCGATGGTCTCGACGGTCGACGAGACCGAGCGGTTCGTCGCCGCCTGCGCCGCCCACGGGCTCGGCGTCGCCGGCGTGATGATCGAGGTGCCCAGCGCCGCGCTGCTGTCGGGACCGATCCTGGCGCACGCCTCGTTCGCGAGCATCGGCACCAACGACCTCACGCAGTACGCGATGGCCGCCGACCGCCTGCTCGGCGCCGTCGCGGAGCTGTCCGACCCGTGGCAGCCCGCCGTCCTGCACCTGGTGGCCGCGGCCTGCAACGGCGGCGCCCAGCAGGGCCGCCCGGTCGGGGTGTGCGGCGAGGCAGCGGCCAGCCCCGCGCTCGCGGCCGTGCTCGTCGGGCTCGGGGTCTCGTCGCTGTCCATGACGCCGCGGGCGCTTCCCGACGTCGCCGCGCTGCTCGCCGCGACGTCGCTGGAGGAGTGCCGACGCCTCGCGCAGCTGGCCCTGGCCGCCTCCAGCGCCGCGGACGCGCGGGCCGTCGTGCGGGGCGCGCTGCCCGTGCTGGAGGAGCTGGGGCTCTGAGCCTGCGTGTGAGGATGGCGTCGTGAGATCCGACTCCTTCTACTCGGCGATCGGCGGCCACGAGACGTTCGTCGCCCTGGTCGACGAGTTCTACCGCGGCGTCGCCGACGACCCGGTGCTGCGACCCATGTACCCCGAGCAGGACCTCGGCCCGGCGGCCGAGCGCCTGACCCTGTTCCTCGAGCAGTACTGGGGCGGCCCGACCACCTACTCCGACGAGCGCGGGCACCCCCGCCTGCGCATGCGGCACGCGCCGTTCAAGGTGAACCCCGACGCGCGCGACCGGTGGCTTCTGCACATGCGCGCCGCCGTCGACAGCCTGGACCTGGCGCCGATGCACCGGGCGCAGCTGTGGGACTACCTCGAGCGCGCCGCGCACTCGATGCTCAACACGTTCGACGATTGAGCGACGCAGGTCACGCCGCCGGGACACCGTGCCGGGCGGCGCCGTCGTGAGACGCTGCGGTCCATGACGACCGAGCCCGACCCGACCGCTCCCGTCCTCGACATCCTGCGGCTCGACAACGACCCGGCGACACCGGACGTCTTCAGCGGCCGCAGCCTGCCGCAGCCMAGCGGACGCGTGTTCGGCGGGCAGGTGCTGGCTCAGGCGCTGCTCGCGGCCGGCCGGACGGTCCCCGACGGCCGCCTGCCGCACTCCCTGCACGGCTACTTCCTGCGCGCCGGCGACGTGCGCGAACCGATCACCTTCGCGGTCGAGCGCCTGCGCGACGGTCGCTCGTTCACCGCGCGCCGGACCCACGCGCTGCAGGGCGGCGACGCCATCCTGTCGATGATCACGTCGTTCCAGGAGCAGCAGCCGGGTCTGGACTACGCCGACCCCATGCCCTCCGGGGTCCCCACGCCGGAGGACGTGCCGTCCGCGCTCGAGATGCTGGGCGGGATCGACCACCCGGTGGCCAAGTTCTGGACGCAGGAGGCCGCGTTCGACGTGCGGCACGTGGGCGGGGCGATCTACCTCGGCCCGCCGACCGAGCCCTCCGGGCAGCAGTGCGTGTGGTTCCGGTCGCGCGGCCCGCTGCCCGACGACCAGCTGCTGCACCGCGCGCTGCTGGCGTACGCGTGCGACCAGGTGATGCTCGAACCGATCCTGCGGCGGGCCGGCAAGTCGTGGATCACCCCCGGCCTGTCCATCGCCAGCCTGGACCACGCCATGTGGTGGCACCGCGACGTCCGTGTCGACGACTGGCTCTTGTACGTGCAGTCCACGCCGAGCGCGCAGGGCGGCCGTGGCCTGGGCGCCGCGCGCGTGTTCACCCGCGACGGTGCTCTCGTGGCGTCCGTGGCCCAGGAGGGCATGGTCCGGTTCCCGGACTGAGGCTCCCCGCGCGGTCCGACGTTCGCCGGGTGACACTTCCGGCATGGTCCGCCTGCGCCGCGTCAGCATCGACGCCCCCGGCTGGTCGCGACGCCGCGCCGGCCGGGGGTTCGTCTACCTCGACCTCGACAAGCTCCGGATCGTCGACGAGGAGCACCTCGACCGGATCTCCACGCTCGCCATCCCGCCCGCGTGGAAGGAGGTCTGGATCAGCCCGTGGCCGAACGGGCACATCCAGGCAGCGGGGCTCGACGACGCCCACCGTCGCCAGTACCTCTACCACCAGCAGTGGACGCGACGCCGCGCCCGCCTGAAGCACGACCGCGTGCTCGAGATCGCGCGGCTGCTGCCCGCGGCACGGCGACGCGTCCGTGCCCACCTGGAGCTGGAGGGGATGCCGCGCGAGAAGGTGCTCGCGCTGGCGTTCCGGCTGCTCGACCTGGCTTACCTGCGGGTGGGCGGCGAGGGCTATGCGCTCCAGCACGGCTCGTACGGGCTGGCCACGCTGCTGCGCTCCCACGTGCGCGTCCTGGCGCCCGAGAACGAGGGCGACCCCGGTCGGGTGCACCTGCACTTCCCCGCCAAGTCCGGCCAGGTGCGCGACACGGTCGTCGAGGATGACGACGTCGCGACGATCGTGCGCACGCTCGTCCGCCGTCGGGACGAGGGTGAGGAGCTGCTCGCGTGGCGCGACGATGCCGGAGCCTGGCACGACGTGACCAGCGCGGACGTCGGTGCCTACGTCAAGCAGCAGCTGGGCGACGAGGCCACGCCGAAGGACTTCCGCACCTGGCACGCCACGGTGCTGGCCGCCCGCGGGCTCGCGGACGCGGGCGCGCCCCCGACGTCCGAGCGCGCCCGCCGCCGCGTGGTGACGGCGGTGGTGCGCGACGTCGCCGAGGAGCTGGGCAACACGCCCGCGGTGTGTCGGGCGTCGTACATCGACCCCCGGATCATCGACCTCTGGGAGCACGGCCAGACCATCCGGCCGACCCGGTCGCAGGCGGTCGCCGAGAAGGCGACGCTCGCGCTCCTGAGCGCAGGCTGAGGATCGGGCGCGACCGGGTGCGGGTCGGGCCCGCGCACCACAGACTGCCCAGATGGCCACCGCCCCGGACGACCTCCTGCCCGCACCCGTCGCCGAGACCCTCGTCGGGCTCGTACCGGGGCTCGGGCCCGACGGTCGTGCACGGGCGGACGCGCCGCTCGTGGCGGTCACCGGCGTCACCGGGTACGTGGGCGGCCGGCTGGTCCCCGAGCTGCTGGCCGCCGGCTACCGCGTCCGTGCCGTCGCCCGGCACCCCGACCGGCTGCGCGGGCACCCCTGGTACGCCGACGTCGAGACCGCCGCGGCGGACGCCGACGAGCCGTCGCAGATCCGGGCGGCCCTCGAGGGCGCGGACATCGCCTACTACCTCATCCACTCGCTCGGTTCCGGCCGCAGCTTCGAGTCGACCGACCGGCACACCGCGCTCACGTTCGCGCGGGCCGCGCGCGAGGCGGGCGTGGGGCGCATCGTCTACCTCGGCGGGCTCTACCCCGAGGGCGAGGATCTCTCCCCCCACCTGGCGTCGCGCACCGAGGTGGGTGAGATCTTGCTGGCCTCCGGCGTCCCGACCACCGTCCTGCGGGCGGCCGTCATCCTGGGCTCGGGGTCGGCGTCGTTCGAGATGATGCGCTACCTCACCGAGCGGCTGCCCGCGATGACGGTGCCGCGCTGGGTGGAGAACCGGATCCAGCCCATCGCGATCCGCGACGTGCTGCGCTACCTCGTCGGGTCGGCCGCGATGCCGTCCGAGGTCAGTCGGGGTTTCGACATCGGCGGCCCGGATGTCCTGACCTACCGCGACATGATGCAGCGCTACGCGCAGGCGGCCGGGCTGCACCGACGCATCATCGTCGGGGTCGGGGTGCTCACGCCGCGGCTGTCGAGCCTCTGGGTCTCGCTGGTGACGCCCGTGCCGTCGGGTCTCGCGCGCCCGCTCGTCGAGTCCCTGGTGCACGAGGTGGTGTGCGACGAGCACGACATCGCGGCCCACGTCCCCGACCCGCCCGGCGGGCTCATCGGGTTCGACCGTGCGGTGCGGCTCGCCCTGCGGCGGGTGCAGGAGGCGGCGGTCGCCACGCGGTGGTCGTCGGCGGCCGTGCCCGGCGCGCCCAGCGACCCGTTGCCCAGCGACCCCGACTGGGCGGGCGGCTCCCTGTTCGTCGACGAGCGCCAGGTCACCGTCGACGCCTCGCCCGCGGCGCTGTGGCGGGTGCTCGAGGCCGTCGGCGGCGAGCACGGCTGGTACTCGTGGGGGCTCGCGTGGCGCGTGCGGGGGCTGGCCGACCGGCTGATCGGCGGACCGGGGCTGCGCCGTGGCCGGCGGGACCCGCGGGTCCTGCTGGTGGACGACGCCGTCGACTTCTGGCGCGTCGAGGCCGTCGAGGAGGGCCGGCTGCTGCGCCTGAGGGCCGAGATGCGGGTGCCCGGCCTGGCCTGGCTGGAGCTGCGCGTCGAACCGGGCGGCTCCGCCCCCGACGCCCCGCCGACGGTCTTCGCGCAGCGCGCCTTGTTCCACCCCAAGGGGTTGCTCGGACAGCTCTACTGGTGGTCTGTCTATCCGTTCCACGGCGTGGTCTTCGGCGGCATGCAGCGCAACATCGCCCGGGCCGCCGAGACGGCCGAGCGCGCCCGCACGGATCGACGGGTCAGCGCCGCCTCCGGATGACGACCGGCTCCTCCAGGTACGGGCTCCACGCCTCGCGCCCCGCGGCGTCGATGCGCCGCGGCGCCCCGGTCGCGGCGTCGACCAGCACGAGGGTCGTCACCGCGCGCGCGTACGTGACGCGCTCGGGGCCGGGCTCACCCGCGTCCCGGACCTCGTAGCAGACGTCCAGGCTCGCGCCGCCGAGGTGCCCGATCCACATCTCGACGATCACGGGCGTCCGGCGGTAGCCCAGCGGCTTCAGGTACTCGATCTCCTGCCGGGCGACGAGCGTCGACAGCTCGGCGCCGGGGCCGGCGTCGAGGACGGCCGTGGGCCACGTGCTCTCCACCCGGCTCCCGTCGGGCGCCACCGGGTGGCTCCAGAACGCCTCGATCCGGGCCTCCTCGAGGAGCCGCAGCATCTCCACGTTGTTGACGTGCTGGTAGGCATCCATGTCCGACCAGCGCAGCTGGACGGGAACCTCGAGGCGAGTCATGCGGTCGATCCTAGGAGCGGTCAGGCCGCGGCCCGCGACGCGGCCGCGCGGCACCGGGCCAGGGCGTCCATCTCGGCGCTGACCGGGCCGATGACGTGCTCGTTCACCGCGAGCGCCACCGACGCACCGAGCCCCCGCCGGGCGCGCGCGGCGCGGTGCCGGCCCGCCAGTGCGCCGAGCACCCACCCGACGCCGGCGAGAAGCAGCCCCGCGAGGAGGCCGGCGAGCAGAAGGAACGTCGGCGCKGGCAGGCCCCACCACATCGGGGTCTCGGGCAAGGGCAGCTGGAGCCAGCCGAGCCCGGCCAGCAGCAGCAGCCACACCAGCCCCGTCACCGCGACGGCGAGCAGCAGCCACTGCAGCAGCGCGAGCATCCGCCACGTCCACGGGACGCGGGACGTCCCGACGGGCACCCGCACGACGCTCCGGTCGAGCACGTCGTCGAGGTCCACGTCAGCGGCGCGCGAGCGCGCGGCCAGGACCCAGTCGTCCGGTGCACCGGAGGTCGCCGCGTCGACGTAGGCGCGGACCGAGTTGACCGCCACGGCCCGCTCCCCCGCGGCCGGAGCCGAGCGCGACGACCGCAGCAGGCCGTCCTGGCCGGCCTGGGACCGTTCGCGYCCGAGCCCGAGCCGGCGCAGCGKGTCGGCGCGCAGCCGGGCGACCCAGCGCGTMACCGGCCAGCCGGTGGAGGCGCGCGCGGACCGCTTGGTCGAGCGCCGGACGGCGTCGGCGATCTCGTCGATCCCGGCGGCCGCCTCCCACGCGCGCACGAGGGCCGCCGCGGCTCCGACCTCGCGTCGGGTGTTCGGCGGGCGGCCGCAGGCTTCGACGAGCGCTCGCGCCGCCAGCCGCACGTCGCCCGTGACGCGCTCAGTCGCGGCGAGCCTGCGCTGGACGGCCCGGGCGAGCAGGTCGCGCAGCTCCGGCACCCCGGCGCCGGTCGACGCGCTGACGGCCAGGACCGGCGACGCGGCGAGGCCGTCGTCCGCGGCAAGCCGCTGCAGGTCGGCCACCATCGCCCGCTGCTCGGCGACGCTGAGGCGGTCGGACTGGTTGAGCACGAGCACGACGACGCTCGCGTGGTCGGCGAGCCCGCGCAGGTAGCGCGCATGCAGGGCGGCGTCGGCGTACTTCTGCGGGTCGACCACCCAGACGAGCAGGTCGACGCGCTCGTACAGCCGCTCCGCGATGGTGCGGTGCTCGGTCACCACCGAGTCGTGGTCGGGCAGGTCCAGCAGCACCAGGCCCGTGGCCGACGCCTGCAACGCGCGGCTGCCGGCCACGTGACGCTCCTGCACGTCGAGCCAGTCGAGGAGCTCGTCGGCGCCGTCGTCCATGGAGCCCCGCGCGGGCACGATCACGGCGACGGGCCGGCCGGTGGTCGGTCGACGGACACCCGGCTCCGCGATCCGCGCCTCGGCGAGGGCGTTGAGCAGCGACGACTTGCCCGACCCCGTCGCGCCGGCGAGCGCCACGACGGTGTACTCGCCCGACAGCGCAGCGCGATCRCGCGCCCGGGAGACGACCACCGCTGGGGCGTCGAGCGCCGCGTCCGGCAGGCGGCCCCGCGCCAGCCCGACCGCCTCGTCCAGCGCCGCGACCCTGTCCCGGAGGGTCGCGACAGCCTTGGGACTCACTCGGACCCCCGGCGCCAACGGCTCCACCAGTGGCCGCGGGGCGCGGCCTGCAGCGCGTCGTCCGTCTGTGCGGCCGACCGTGCGACGACGCCGGCCCCCCGCAGGTAGCCGTCGCCYCCGGCGGGCAGCCCGCCCTCGCCCCAGGCCGCCGCCGCCGGACGGGCAACCATCGCTG
>NZ_JBFUAI010000039.1:0-16102 GCF_056406355.1 Cellulomonas sp. P1_C4
GTCGTCACGGGAGGCGCGGTCGTGACAGGAGGCGCGGTCGTGACGGGGGGTGCGGTCGTGGCGGGAGGCGTCGTCGTGGCGGGCGGGGCGGTCGTGGTACCGCCGCCCGGGGACGACGAGCCGGCGGACGACRAGCCGGCGGACGACGAGCCACCGGTGGCCGGGGGCGGCGTCGCGACGACCGGCGCCGGCGGGGGGCGCAGGGCCGCGGCCTTGGCGGCCGCCTCTTCGCGATCGCGGCGCTGCTGGTCGAGGAAGTCCTGACGCTGGCGCTCGACGTCGGCGCTGGTCTGGCGGGCCGCGGCGAGCGCGGTGATGAGGCCGTCGCGCTCGGCGGCTGCCGCGGTCTGGGCGGTCTGGGCGTCGGTCTGCGCCTGCTCGGCGGCGGCGAGGGCGTCGGCAGCGGCGGCCTTGGCGGCCTTGGCCTCGGCGGCGTCGGCGGCGGCACGGGCCGCGAGCGTGGTCGCGACGAGCTGCGTCGCCTTGTACTCCTGCACGGCCGCGTCGGCCTTGCCGCTGATCTGGTCCAGCGCGGTGGTGCGGCGCGCCACGTCCTCGAAGCCGTCCGCGGACAGCACGGCCTGCAGCAGGTCGGTCGACCCGCCGGAGCGGGACATCTCGCGGGCGATCGCGACGAGCTGGCGGCGGGCGTCCTCGGCCGAGGCGTCGGCCGTCTTGGAGCGCGCGACCGAGTCGTCCCAGGTCTGCTGCGCGGCGTCGGCGTCGGAGAGCGCCTGCGTGTAGGCGTCGCCGGCCTGCTGGACCTTGAGATCGGCGGCGTCCGTCTCGGCGCTCAGCTGCGCGAGCCGCACCTCCATCGACGCGACGGAGCGCTCGGCGCTCTTCACCGCGCCCTTGGCCTGGTCGACGTCCTGCTGCGACGGAGGCGTGGGGTCGGCCAGGGCGCTCGAGGCGCCGCCGGCCATCAGGGTGGCGACGAGCACGCCGGCGGCCAGGCCCCGCGAGGCCCTGCGCGTGGTCATGCTCCAGCTCACCTGTACGTCCTCCCCCGACGTCGCGGCGCGGCCACCGGCGGCCGTCCTCGAGGGACGCTACCTGCGGAAACCCCAGAAGAGAACACCTGTCACACCAGTCCCACGAGTCACACGAGTGTGCTTTGGGACGAAGCGGACACGATCGGGGCCGAATCACCCGTTCGCCTCAGACATCGGCATTCTTCGGGCTGCGCACGAGCCCGTCGCAGCAGGTCAGCGCGCCAGGTCCGCGTGGACCCGAGCGACGGATGCTCCCTCTGGTCGGCGGAACACCGCGACCGTGGGCGCCACGGTCGCGGTGGGCACGAGCTCGACGAAGGACCGGCAGGCGGCGGCGCACCGCACCCGACGGTCCTGAGCGCTGATGCCCTGGGCGACGTCGACGCCATCGCGCCGCAGCGACCAGCGCCACCGGTGGTCGAGGGTCAACCGGGTCACGGGCTCGAGCCCGTCGACGTCGCCGATCAGCCTGGCGAGCGCCGCACGCGCCTCGTCGTCGTGGACGAAAGCGGTGCTCGACCACGCGAGCCCACGCCCGTTCGGGCTGAGCAGACGCCACCAGACGCCGGCTTCGCGGAGGAAGGAGTACAGCTGGAACGCGGCCGGCACCTCCACCGCCCCTCTCACCCGCGCGCCCCGCCGACGCGACCTGAGGAAGTTCATCGGACGTCCAGATGTCTTGCGCGTCGTGCGCGCGACCGCAGGACGAACAGCCGGTGGACTGCACCTCGCGCCCTTCCACATCATGAGACGGCCGTATTGCCGACCGGACAGGTCGGCCTACTCTCGCCCCATGTCCCGCCGAATGTGTCGCTGACCCAGCGCACGCTCGGCTGTGCCCGCGGGCAGGTCGCCGTCTCGACACACGGCACCTCGCACCCGCCCCGAGTCACGGCTCGACCCGTGCGCCACTCCCCTCCCTCCGCGGGACGGATGTCGGCTGCCCGAGGCCCCTCCGCGGATCCCCTGCAGTTCTGCACCCACCCGAGGAGAACGAGACCGTGAGCAACGAGAGCTGGAGCTTCGAGACCCGCCAGATCCACGCCGGGCAGGAGCCCGACCCGACCACCGGCGCCCGCGCGCTGCCGATCTACCAGACGACGTCCTTCGTCTTCCCGGACGCCGCCACGGCCGCCAAGCGCTTCGCGCTCGCGGAGCTCGGCCCGATCTACACGCGCATCGGCAACCCCACGCAGGAGGTCGTCGAGAACCGCATCGCCAACCTGGAGGGCGGCGTCGGCGCGCTCCTCGTGGCGTCGGGCCAGGCGGCCGAGACGCTGGCGATCCTCAACATCGCCGAGGCCGGCGACCACATCGTCGCCAGCCCGTCGCTCTACGGCGGCACGTACAACCTGCTGCACTACACGCTGCCCAAGCTCGGCATCGAGACGACGTTCGTCACCGACCCGCACGACGCGCAGTCGTGGAAGGACGCGGTCCGCCCGAACACCAAGCTGTTCTTCGCGGAGACGATCCCCAACCCGAAGTCCGACATCCTCGACATCGAGCTCGTCGCCGACGTCGCGCACGAGTCCGGCGTGCCGCTCATCGTCGACAACACGGTGGCCACGCCGTACCTGATCAACCCGCTGCAGTGGGGCGCGGACGTCGTCGTGCACTCGGCGACGAAGTACCTGGGCGGCCACGGCTCGGCGATCGGCGGCGTGATCGTCGACGGCGGCACGTTCGACTACGCGCAGCACCCCGAGCGGTTCCCCAACTACAACACCCCCGACCCGTCCTACAACGGCCTCGTGTTCGCGCGGGACCTGGGTGTCGGCGGCATCTTCGGGGTCAACCTCTCCTTCATCCTCAAGGCGCGCGTGCAGCTGCTGCGCGACCTCGGTCCGGCGCTCTCGCCGTTCAACGCGTTCCTCATCGCGCAGGGCATCGAGACGCTGTCGCTGCGGGTTGAGCGCCACGTCGAGAACGCCGTCAAGGTGGCCGCCTGGCTGGAGGCCCGCGAGGACGTCGTCAAGGTCCACTACGCCGGGCTGGAGTCGAGCCCGTGGCACGCCGCGCAGCTCAAGTACGCGCCGCGCGGCGCGGGTGCGGTCCTGGCGTTCGAGCTCGAGGGCGGCACCGAGGCCGGTCAGGCGTTCGTCTCCGCGCTCGAGCTGCACTCGAACGTGGCCAACATCGGCGACGTCCGCTCGCTGGTCATTCACCCGGCGTCGACGACGCACAGCCAGCTGACGCCCGAGGAGCAGGCGCTGTCCGGCGTCACCCCCGGCCTGGTCCGCCTGGCTGTCGGCATCGAGCACATCGATGACATCCTGGCTGACCTGGATGCCGGGTTCCGCGCCGCGAAGGGTGCCTGACACCGCATGAGCACGACGCCGCCGACGCCGTCCGAGCCCGCCCGGGGCACGGACGCGTCGGCGGCGCGCACCACCGACGAGGGGAAGTCCGTGCCCGACCTGACGTTCACCGCCGCCCGACCGCGGACGCTGGCCACCCGCGCGCCCGAGACCGGGCGCCCGCCGGTGCCCGCGAGCGCGGCGTGGCGCGAYGGCGACCCGGTCGGGCGTCGGCAGTTCGCCGACCTCGGGCCGCTCAAGCTCGAGTCCGGCGGACGCCTGCCGGCCGTGCGCTTGGCGTACGAGACCTGGGGCGAGCTCAACGAGGACGGCAGCAACGCGGTCCTCGTCCTGCACGCGCTGACCGGCGACTCGCACGTCACGGGCGAGGCCGGCGAGGGGCACCCGACGGCCGGCTGGTGGCAGTCGATGGTCGGGCCGGGCGCCCCCATCGACACCGACCGCTGGTTCGTCGTCGCGCCCAACGTGCTCGGCGGCTGCCAGGGCTCGACCGGGCCGTCGTCGCCCGCGTCCGACGGCCGGCCGTGGGGCGGCCGGTTCCCGCTGCTCACGGTCCGCGACCAGGTCGCCGCGGAGATCCGGCTCGCCGACCTGCTGGGCATCGACACGTGGGCGTTGGTCATCGGCGCGTCCCTGGGCGGGCTGCGCGTGCTCGAGTGGGCCGCGAGCGCGCCCGAACGGGTCGAGGCGCTCGCCGCGATCGCGACCGCCGCGCAGACCTCGGGCGACCAGATCGCCGGCTTCCACACACAGCTGACCGCCGTCCGCGCCGACCCGCACTACCGCGACGGCAACTACTACGACGCCCCCGACGGCGAGGGGCCGCACGTCGGCCTGGGCCTGGCGCGGCAGATCGCCCACCAGACGTACCGCAGCCCCCTCGAGCTCGACCTGCGCTTCGGCCGCATCCCGCAGGGCGGCGAGGAGCCGCTCGAAGGTGGCCGGTTCGCGGTGCAGTCCTACCTGGACCACCACGGCGACAAGCTGGCCCGACGGTTCGACGCCAACACCTACGTGGTGCTCACGCGCACGATGATCACGCACGACCTCGGCCGCGACCGCGGCGGGGTGAACGAGGCTCTCGGGTCCGTGACTGCCCGCGCCCTGGTGATCGCCGTCGACTCCGACCGGCTGTTCCCGCCCGCCCAGTCCGAGCGGATCGCGGCCGGCATCCGCGGCGCCCAGCTGCACACGATCCACTCCGACTACGGCCACGACGGCTTCCTCATCGAGGAGGACCTGGTGGGCGCGTACGTTCGCGAGTTCCTGGAGCAGGCCGGCTAGACCCGCTTGCGGCACGATGGGCGCCATGCCCTCCCGAGACCTCGCCGACGCCCGCACCGCCCTGCACGCCCAGTGGGACCGGCTGCGGCCCTGGGTCGAGCTCGTGGTCGACGACGACGTCGCCGGCGACCCCTCGGTCCTCGCCGGCTGGACGGTCGCGGAGCTGGTCGCGCACCTGGGCCGCGCGATGGAGGCGCTGGCCGTCTGCGTCCCGGTGGCGGACGGCACCGTGCCGCTGAGCCTCGCCGAGTACGTGGGCACGTACGCGGGACGGGCCGCGGACATCGCCGAGACCACGCGGAACCTGGCCGTCGAGATCGAGCGCGACCCGCTCGCCGAGGTCGACGCCCGCGCCCAGGCCGCGTTCGCGCGGCTCGACGAGCTCGGCCCGGACGATCTCGTGGTGCAGGCGCGACGGGGGCCGGTGCTGCTCAGCACCATGGCGGTGTCGCGAGTGCTCGAGCTGGTCATCCACGCCGACGACCTCTCGCGGTCCGTGCCGGCCGGTACCGACCCGGTGGACCCGGGTGCGCTGCAGCTGGTGGCCGACGCGCTGCTCGAGATCGTCGTCGCGCGCGGCGGCTGGAGCCTCGAGATCGCCGACGCCCGCGCGTGGGTCCGTCTGGCCGCCGGCCGGCAGCCGTACGACGTCGACGTGCTCGCCGAGGCGTTGCACCCGCGCTACACGTCGGACGGTGTCCCGGACCTCGGCCGGATGCTCCCGATCCTCTGACCGCTCACCAGAACCGCGGCTGGCCCGGGATCGACTCCAGGTCGGACAGCAGCAGCTCGCGGTCGTCGTCCTGGGCGATCTCGTCCGCCGCGGCCAGCGCCTGCTCTGTCCACGCGCGGGCCTGCTCCTTGTCGCCGGCGACGGCGTGGGCCCGGGCCAGCGACTCGTAGGCGTAGGCGAGGTCCCAGTCGGCGATGCCGTGCGCCTGGCAGATCTCCAGCCCGCGCCGGGCGTGGTGCAGCGCCGGCTCGGCGCGGCCCAGCACCGAGTAGACCCGCGAGACCTGCCACTCGCCGCGGCTGAGGTTCTCCGGCGCCCCGACCTGCCCCCAGTGGTAGCGGGACGCGTGCGCCATGTGGACCATCCGGTCGTCGTCCTCGACCGTGCGGTCCTCGTTCTCGAGCAGTCGCCAGACCCCGTTGAACAGGTCGACGGCGAGCCGGCGCTCGTCCTGCGTGGTGGCCGCTGTGGTGTCCTGCACGGTCATGGGTGCTCCGTCCTCGAGAAGGTGGTCGGTCCGGTGGATCTCGCCCCGGACCCGGTCCAGCCGGGCCTGGAGCCGACGCCGGTGCGTGGCCAGCACCTGCGGGACGACGGACTCGTCGGCCAGGCAGGCGCGGACCTGCTCCAGCGGCACGTCGACCGACCGCAGCACCTGCACCAATCGCGCCGCGGCGACCTGGTCGGTGGCGTAGAGCCGGTAGCCGCTCGCTGGGTCGACCGTGGCGGGCGTGAGCAGCCCGATCCGGTCGTAGTGCCGCAGCGCCTTGGTGGTCAGCCCGACCCGGCGGGCCAGCTGACCCACCGTGAGCAGGCCGTCGTCGTCCATGTCCGTGAACCTAGGGCCTTGCCGCGGGGGAACCTCACACCTCGACGACGGTGAGCAGCTGGCGGCTCACCAGCCCGACCGTGCGCGCGAGCGTGTCGCGGGCGGCGGACGCGAGGAAGGGGATGTCGCGCAGGTGCCAGAGCGTCAGCGCCGACACCCACGCGGCGTCGCGCGCCTTGTCGATCGAGAAGTTCGAGACGAGGTCCGCGAGCGGCGACGCCCCGGCGCCGAGCCGGACCACCTCGTCGTCGAGGAACGACCGCCGGATCGGCCGGACCACCTCCGCCAGGACCGCGTTCACCTTCTCGAAGTCGGCGTGGATCGACCCCGTCTCGGGCGCCGTGCCGCGTGCCTGGCAGGTGGCGACGACGGCCAGCGCGAGGTCGTGGTTGATGTGCGCGTTCATCCCGGCGAGCGCGAACTGGACCGGCTGGACGCCCCGGTTCGCCCGGCGCTCCACCAGCGGCGCCCACGCCCGTGACACCCGTCGGTGCGCCGCGAGATCCCTCGGGACGTCGAGGAAAAGGCCGGCGAACCGCACGTCGAGATCCTCGACGAAGGCATGGTCGGCGAACGTCCGGTCGGTGACCTTCGTCGCGACCAGGGCCGTGACCTGCCGATACACGTCGAGGAACACCCCGAGGCCGTCGTGCGGCGACCAGCCCGCCCGCAGCCGGTCCATCTCGGTGACGACGTTCCCGATGACGGCGCTGGAGGTCACCCGCCCAGCATCACATCACCGGCCCGCGGCGGATACGTTGAGGCGGTGATCGCCGCCTACGCCGCCCGGTTCTCGTCCGACGACCCCGTCAGCGGCCTCGAGGTGGGCGAGCGGCCCGCCCCGCAGGCCCGGGAGAACTGGTCGGTGGTGGACGTCCGCGCGGCCGCGCTCAACCACCACGACGTCTGGACGCTGCGCGGCGTCGGCATCCGCACCGAGCAGCTGCCGATGATCCTGGGCACCGACGCCGCCGGGATCACGACCGACGGGCGAGAGGTCGTCGTGCACGGCGTCATCGGCGGGGCCTCCGGACACGGCGTGGGGGCCGACGAACCGCGCAGCCTGCTGTCGGAGCGCTACCCGGGCACCCTGGCCGAGCAGGTCGCCGTGCCCACGTGGAACCTCGTCGACAAGCCGGCCGAGCTGTCGTTCGTCGAGGCGGCGTGCCTGCCCACGGCCTGGCTGACCGCCTACCGGATGCTCTTCCGGTCCGGCGGCGCCACCCCCGGACAGCGCGTGCTCGTGCAGGGCGCGGGCGGCGGGCTGGCCACCGCGGCGATCCTGCTGGGCGCGGCGGCCGGGCTCGAGGTCGTCGTGACCAGCCGGTCCGAGGAGCGTCGCGCGCGGGCCCTGGCGCTCGGCGCCGCCGCGGCCGTCGAGACCGGGGCCCGCGTGCCCCGCGTCGACGTCGTGCTCGAGAGCGTCGGCAAGGCGACCTGGTCGCACTCCGTGCGCTCCGTCCGTCCCGGCGGGACGATCGTCGTGGCGGGTGCGACCAGCGGCGACGCCGAGCCGGCCGAGCTCACCCGGATCTTCTTCCAGGAGATCAGCGTCGTCGGCACCACGATGGGCACGCGCGACGACCTGCAGCGCCTGCTCGCGTTCCTGGCGCGGACGGGGGTGCGGCCCCTGGTCGACTCGACGTTCGCGCTCGCCGACGCGCGCGACGCCGTGCGACGCCTGGCGGGCGGCGACCAGTTCGGCAAGATCGTGCTCGAGCCTTGACCGGCGACGAGTGGGCCGACGACGTCCTCGGCCCCGGCTACCGCGTCCGGACGCTGGTGCTGCGGCCCGACGACGAGGGCGACGTCGTCGCGAGCCTCGTGCGCTACTCCCCGGCGACGCCCCAGCCGCTGCGCCCGTCGCGCGCGATTCTTTACATCCACGGCTGGTCCGACTACTTCTTCCAGACCGGGCTCGCCGAGTACTGGCACTCCCGGGGCGCCGCGTTCTACGCCCTCGACCTGCGCAAGTACGGCCGCAGCCTGCGCCCCGGCCAGACGCCCGGGTACGTCGCTGACCTGCACACGTACGACGAGGAGATCGAGGCGTCGCTCGACGTGGTGCGCGGGGACCTCGGGGTGCGCGCCCGGGTCATGGTGATGGGCCACTCGACCGGCGGGCTCGTCGCGGCGCTCTGGGCCGACCGTCACCCGGGCGAGCTCAGCGGCCTCGTCCTCAACAGCCCGTGGCTCGAGCTGCAGGGCTCGTCGGTGCTGCGGCACCTCAGCGCGCCGGCCGTCGCGCGGATCGCCCGGTTCCAGCCAAAGGCACCGCTGCCCAACATCGACCCGGGCTACTACGCCCGCACGCTGAGCAGCGAGAGCGGCGGCGAGTGGACGTACGACACCCGCTGGCGGCCGACGCCGTCGTTCCCCGTCCGGGCCGGGTGGCTGCAGGCGATCATGAGCGGGCACGGTCGCGTCGCCCGCGGCCTGTCGGTCGAGCAACCGATCCTCATGCTCGCCTCGAGCCGCACGGTGATCAGCCCGCGGTGGAGCGAGGACATGCGGCACGCCGACGTCGTGCTCGACGTCGAGCTGGTGGCTCGCCGGGCGGTGCAGCTGGGCACGCACGTGACCGTGGTGCGGGTCCGCGACGGCCTGCACGACCTGGCCCTGTCGCCGCCGCCCGTCCGCGCGACGTTCTACGCGGAGATCGACCGCTGGGCCGCCGCGTACGGGTGGGGCTGAGCGGGACCTACGGGCGCAGGATGCCCGTGGCCTCGGCCAGCGTCGGGCCGCCCTCGCCGAGGTGCCAGGCGCGCCAGCCGTCGACCGGGTTCTCGGCCTCCACCGCCGCCGAGGCCGCGTCGTCCGGGTCGGCGTACAGCTCGCCGCTCGGGAGCTCGATCAGGCCGTCGGTGCGCAGCATCGCAACCAGGCGCTGGCCGCGGCGGGCGCGAACCCACACCAGCGTCGTGATCGCGCGGCGGCTCTTCGCCAGGGTCGCCAGCTCGGGCAGCGCGCGCAGGTCGGAGTCGGCGACCGCGTCGGGGACCGGCGGGATCGCCTCGGTGGTCTGCGGAGGCCTGGGCAGGTCCGCCGGGGCCGTGGGAAAGGTCGAGGAGACGGGCAGGGGAGCCGAGACCGGTGCGAACGGGCGCGGGCCGGCGACCTCGTCGGTGTCCCGTGGCGGCGTGCGCGGCACGACCTGCTCGGCGCCGAACCGCAGGCCCACCACCGGTGTCAGCGTGGTCGGCGCCTCCTGGATCGTGCTCCGCGGCTTGTCCTGCTCCACCGGGTCCGGCGCGCGCAGGGGCGTCGGGGCGGGCGGCCCGGGCGCGACGGGCGGCGGCGTCACCGCGCGCAGCTCGCCGGACGGCGGCTTGCGGGAGCCGGCCGCCGGCGCGTTCCGGGGCTCGTAAGGCACGTTCGGGGTGGGGCTCGCGGCGAAGCCCTCGCTCGAGCGGACCAGGCGCAGCGCCGTCGGCTCGACCGACCGGCGGGCGCCCTCGTGCGTGGCCAGCGGGGAGACGTCCAGCAGCCGCCGGTCGTCGACGCCACGCACGACGCCCACCTGCAGCACGTCCACGTGCCGGCCGGGTCCGCGCAGGAAGCCCAGGGTGTCGCCGGCCTCGGCCGCGACCTCCGAGCAAAGCAGCACCAGTCGCACGCCCTCGCGCCGACTCGTCTGCGTGCCGAACGCGGCCTGCTCGCGGAACGCCGCGAAGTCGACCGCGAACCGGCTGGGGTCCGGGTGGTACGCCCGAGCCAGGTCGGTCGTCGTCATCCGCGACGCGGCGCCGGCGTGCCGGAGGGCCGAGATCACGGCGTCGTCGTCGACCACCTGCACGACGTCGATGACGACCGCGCGGCCCGTCGCGTCGAGCGCGAGCAGCTCGGGCAGGTCCGCGTGGTCGGGCGCGGCGGTGCGGGAACGGACCGCGAAGAGGGGTTCGCCGGCGATGGCGGCGAGGTGGTGGGTCAGCAGCGACGCGCACTCCTGCGCGAACGAGCCGGTGAGCGGCTGCATCGGCTGGACGAGGCGCGGTCGGCCTTCGTCGAGCTCGAAGATGGGCATCTGTCCTGGCCTTCCGCGGTCCCGTCGTGCGGCCGCGCACCCCGCCGGCGCGCTCGCGACCACACTGTCCCACAGCGCGCTGGACCCGTCAGCCCGTCCGTCCGACCTCGTCGCAGGAGATCGGTCACATCACCCGGATGCCCCCGACCCGGGCGCCCGGGAAGCCGCTTTCGTCACTCGTTCGCGAGGGCTGCCTCGACGCGCTCGACCTTGCCCGTGAGCTCGCCGTCGTGGCCCGGCCGGATGTCGGCCTTGAGCACCAGGCTGACCCGGGTGCCGTGCCGGCCGACCGCCTCCGTCGCGCGCTTGACCACGTCCATCACCTCGTCCCACTCCCCCTCGATCGTGGTGAACATCGAGTCGGTGCGGTGGGGGAGCCCGGACTCGCGGACGATGCGCACGGCATCGGCGACGGCGGCGGTCACGGACTCGCCCGCACCGAGCGGGGCGACGGAGAAGGCGACGAGCATGCGCCCCAGCCTGGTGCGCTCCGGCCTAGGTGTCCACCGACGTCCGCGCCGGCAGGTGCGCCGCCAGCAGCTCCGCCAGGTGGATGCCCTGCACCCCGGCCAGCTGGTCGGCCTGGGTCCGGCACGAGAAGCCGTCGGCCAGGTAGACGTCGCCCGGGGCGGCATCGCGCAGGGCGGGCAGCAGCGCGTTCTCGGCGACGGCGACCGAGACGTCGTAGTGGCCCTTCTCCATGCCGAAGTTCCCGGCCAGCCCGCAGCAGCCCGCGAGCGCCGAGAACTGCGCGCCCGCCTCCGTGAGCAGCCGGCGGTCGGCGGTCCACGTCATGACCGAGTAGTGGTGGCAGTGCGGCTGCACCACGGCGGTGACGTCGGAGAGGTCCGGGACCTGCCAGCGGTCGCCGGGGCCGATCGGCGCCGGTGCGGTGAGGAGCTCGGCGAGCGTGCGGGTCTCGCGCGCGACGGCGACCGCACGGGGGTCGTCGGGGAGCAGGTCGAGCAGATCGGAGCGGAGCACCGCGGTGCAGGACGGCTCGAGGCCGACGATCGGGATGCCGTTGACCGCGAACGGCCCGAGCACGCCCAGCAGGTGCGTGAGCTGCTTCTTCGCGCCGTCCAGCTGGCCCGTGCTGATCCACGTCAGGCCGCAGCAGGCGTTGCCCTGCGGGACGAGCACCTCGTAGCCGGCGTCGGTGAGGACGGCGACGGCGGCCTGCGCGACCGACGGCGACAGGGTGTCGGAGAACGAGTCGGTCCAGAGCACCACCCGCGGCCGCTTGCCCGCCGAGCCCCCCGTCCCCTTGCCCGGCCGCCCGAGGAACTGGTGGCCGGGACGCTCGCTGGGGCGCACGGCGTCGTCGTGGCGGCCGGTCACCGTCACCGCGTCGCGGCCCTCCCCGCGGACCCAGGCCCGGAACGGTTGCCGAGCGAACGTGACCATCTCCCGCCGGGTGTCCATGCCGCCGCCCGCGAGCACGACCTTGGCGACCGGTCGGATGCCGAGCACGGTGTTGGTCAGCGCCGCCAGGCCAGGCACGCCGGTGATCAGCCGCGCCCAGCGGGGCAGCCAGCCCAGGGCATAGTGCGAGGTCGGACGCAGCTTCCCCTGGTATGTACGGTGCAGGATCTCCGACTTGTACTGCGCCATGTCGACGCCCGCCGGGCAGTCCGACGAGCAGGCCTTGCACGACAGGCAGAGGTCGAGCGAGTCGTGCACCTCGGGCGATCCCCAGCCGCCGGAGACGAGCGTGCCGTTCGCCATCTCCTGCAGCACGCGCGCGCGGCCGCGGGTCGAGTCCTTCTCGTCTTTCGTCGCCAGGTACGAGGGGCACATGAACCCGCCGGTGGTGGTGCTGTCCGCGCGGCACTTGCCGACGCCGACGCAGCGGTGCAGGGCGGTGGTCAGGTCGCCGGCGTCGTGCGCGAAGGAGAATCCGTGGCCGTCCGCGAGCAGCGGGCGGGCCCAGGGCCGGCGCAGGTCGGCGTCGAGCGGGCGCGGCCGGACCAGGACGCCGGGGTTCAGCAGGTCGTGCGGGTCGAGCAGGTCCTTGAACGCCCCGAAGAGGTCGATCGCCTGCGAGGAGTACATGACCGGCAGCAGCTCGGAGCGCGCGCGGCCGTCGCCGTGCTCGCCCGACAGGGAGCCGCCGTGGGTCGCGACGAGCGCCGCGGCGTCGGTCATGAACGCGCGCAGCGGGTTGCCGGAGCGCTCCAGCGGGATGTCGAGGCGCAGGTGCACGCAGCCGTCGCCGAAGTGCCCGTAGGCCAGCCCGTCGACGCCGTGCGACGCCATGAGCGCCTCGAGCTCGCGCAGGTAGGCGCCCAGCCGCTCGGGCGGGACGGCCGAGTCCTCGAAGCCGGGCCACGCCTGCTCGCCCGACGGGGTCCGGCCCCCGAGCCCGGCGCCGTCCTCGCGGATCCGCCACATCGCGGCGGCCTCGGGGCCGGGCGGAAAGAGGCCGACGGCGCTCGTGCCGGACGACGCCGCGAGCGCCTGTGCCCGGTCCAGCGCCTCGTCGAGATCGGAACCCCCCACCTCGACCATGAGCCAGCCGCCGCCCGCGGGCAGCGGCGGCACGGCGGCGGCACCGCGGACGCGACGGACCACGTCGACCAGCCGCGAGTCCATGCCCTCGATGGCCAGCGGGGCGTGCGCGAGCAGCGCGGGGACGGCGTCGGCGGCCGTCGGCATGTCGGGGTAGCCGAGCACGACGAGCACGGGCGCGGCCGCGATCGGCACCAGGCGCACGGTCGCGCCGAGCAGCGTCGCGACCGTCCCCTCGGTGCCGACCAGCGCCTTGGCCAGGTCGGTCCCCTTCTCGGGCAGCAGGTGCTCGAGGGAGTAGCCGGAGACCTGCCGGCCGAAGCGGCCGAGCTCGGTCCGGAGGACGTCCAGATGGGCGCGGACGAGGGCGTCGAGACCCGGCACGACGTCGAGCGCACCCGCACCCGAGCGGGCCTCGAACCGGCGGCCGGTCCCGTCGACCACGTCGAGCGCGAGCACGTTGTCCGCGGTCCGCCCGTAGGCGACGGCGCGGGGACCGCACGCGTTGTTGCCGATCATCCCGCCGAGCGTCGCGCGCGCCTGCGTGCTCGGGTCCGGGCCGAACCGCAGGCCGTGGGGCGCGGCGGCCCTCTGCAGGCTCGCCATGACCACGCCCGGCTCGATGCGGGCGGTCCGGGCCTCGGGGTCGATCTCGAGGATGCGGTTCACGTGCCGAGAGAAGTCGAGCACCACGCCCGTGCCGACGGCGTTCCCGGCCACGGACGTGCCGCCGCCGCGCGCGGTCAGGGGGACGCCGAGCTCCCTGGTCACCGCGAGGGCCGCCAGCACGTCGTCCGTGTCCCGCGGGAACGCGACGACCTGCGGGACCACGCGGTAGTTCGACGCGTCCGTCGAGTACTCGGCCCGGCGGCGCGTGCTGTCGTCGACGACCCCGCGCAGCGCGGACCGCAGCGCCTGCACGACGTCGGCGCTGCCCACGTCCCCTGCCAGAGTCTCCGTCACGGCCACCACGGGGGCAGTCTCCCATCGGCGACGCCCTGCCCCGCACGCCTACCGAGGGATGGAACCCGCAACGTCCGCACGATCGAGCGTCCCGGCGACCGAATCTGCGGACGCTACTGCTCCCACCGCGACAACGTCCGCACGATCGAGCGTCCCGGCGCCCCAAGGTGCGGACGTTGCGGGGGTGGGTCCGGTCAGGCCAGCGAGGCGTGCAGCGTGATGTCCGTGCCCGTCAGGGCCTTGCTCACCGGGCACGTGGCCTTGGCCTGCTCGGCGGCGGCCTGGAAGCCGTCGGCGTCGAGGCCCTCGACCTCGCCGCGGACCGTGAGCACGATGCCGCTGATGCGCAGGCCGCCGGCGGGGTCCGGGCGCAGGGTGACGTCGGCGCTGACCTCGAGCGCGACCGGGGTGCCGCCTGCGTTGGCGATCACGCCGGACAGCTGCATCGCGAAGCACGAGGAGTGCGCGGCCGCGATGAGCTCCTCGGGGCTCGTGGTGCCGTCGGCGTTCTCCGCGGTGCGCTTGGGAAAGGACACGTCAAGGGTGGCGACGCCGGAGCTGGTGAGCTCGACCTGGCCGCCGCCCTCGTTCAGGGTCCCGTTCCAGGCGGTGCGAGCGGTGCGCGTGGCCATGGGTGCTCCTTCGATCGGGATGACGCGGGCAGACCGCCCGCCCCTCCACGCTAAGCAGCCGGGCGGTTCAGCGCGCGCGCTCGAGGTGACCGGTGACGATCTGCGACGGCGCGCCGGCCTGCCGCAGCGCCCACGCGGCGCGGGCGTGCAGGGCGCGCCGCTCGTCGGGCTCCAGCCCGTTGTACAGGGCGCCGCGCACGAGGTCGTGGMCGAACACGAGCCGGTCGCCGCGCGCCCGGACCACCCCGGCGGCCAGGCCGTGCCGCAACGTGCGCCAGCAGTCCGCCACCGGGTCGCCCGCGAGCGTCGCCAGGTCCGCCATGACGAACGACGTGCCCAGCACGGAGGCCCGCCCGAGCAGCGTGAGCACGTCGGAGCCGAGGTACTCGACGCGCCGGCGGACCACCTCGTCGAGCGGCGTCAGCCACCCCACGCCGGTGGAGTCCACGACGCCGTCGGACCTCACCAGCGCGCCGGCGGAGCGAGCGGTCCGCACCACGTCGGCGACGAGCCGCGGGTTGCCGCCGGTCGTCGCCAGCGTGCCGCGCAGCGAGGGGCCGACGGGCCCGCCGACGAGGTTCTCCGCGAGCTCGATGGTGGCGCGCGAGGTGAGCGGCCGGAGCTCGAGGTACTGCGCGCCGGCCCGGGTCCAGGCGGCGACGACCGCGGCGAGCTCGGGCCGGTACGGCACCGGGCGCATCGTGAGGACCACGAGCGCGCGGGGCACCGCGCCCTCGTGCGCGAGCTGCAGCAGGACCTCCAGCGACGCGGCGTCGGCCTCGTGCACGTCCTCGAGCACGAGGGCCCACGGGCGGGCGTCGCCTCGCCGGCGCAGCAGCGCCGCGAACAGCTCGGCGGCGCGGGCGTGCCGCGGCACCGAGTGGGCCGGGTCGGCGTGCATGGCCTCGAGCAGGTCGGCGAGCTCGGCCTCGACGGGTCCGCGTCCGGCGCTGCGGCTCGAGTGCACGAGCAGCGCGTCCGCGAGCAGGGCGAACGACCAGCCGCGCATCGCCGACGCCTGCGCGGTGCGCAGCTCGACGTCGAGCAGCCGGGCGGAGCCGCGGATAGCGTCGACCAGGCTCGTCTTGCCGATGCCGGCCTCACCCTCGAGGAGCACCGTCACACCGACGCCGTCGGCGGCGGTCGACAGCAGGTCGTCGAGGTCGTCGAGCTCGGCGGCACGGCCGACCAGGGGCCACGTCCGCCCCGGCTCGGCCGAGGTGCTCATGCGCCCGATCGTAGGGCCGCGGCGCTGCGTCAGGCCCGTCCTCGCGGGGGGAAACGCGGGCGAAGGTCAGCCCGCGTACTCCCAGTGCCACGCCTCCGGCTTGCTGCCGCCACGCTCGGCCCACGAGGGGTGCACCCACTCGAGGCCCGCGGCGTTCGCGTCCATCCAGCGGTGCTGGGCGGTCCCGAACGAGTCGATGCCGCCGCCCAGGTCGACCGCGATGCCGCTGCCGTGGTTGGAGGTGCCGGGTACGGCGCACAGGTAGCCCTTGGTGCGCTTGCACATCACCTGGCCGGCGTACGACCGGTACGAGTCGTTGACCACCAGGTTGGTGCCGAACTGGTCCTTGTACGCGGCGTTCAGGACGTCGAGCTGCTCGGCGGCGTCGCAGCGCAACCGGATCGAGGCGTCGAAGCTGACGCCGCAGAGCGCGGAGTCGGGGATCTTGCCGTTGGCGTACCCCTGCAACGACTGCTTCCAGGCGGCGCGCTGGGCGGCCTTGTCTGCCTCGGCCTGGGCCTGCGCGGCCGCGGCGGCGTCGGMGGCCGCCTGCGCGGCGGCGGCATCGGCGGCGGCCTGCGC
>NZ_JBFUAI010000040.1:0-12475 GCF_056406355.1 Cellulomonas sp. P1_C4
CGTCGTGGCCGTGGTCCTGTCCGGCGRCATCGCGCGGTCGGTCGGCGCCTCGATCGGGCTCAGCGACGTGACGGTCACCGTGTGGAACATCGTGAAGTGGCCGGTGATCGTCGCACTCGTCGTCGTCGCGATCGCGGTCCTCTACTACGCGACCCCGAACGTGCGGCAGCCCAAGTTCCGCTGGATCAGCGTCGGCGCGATCGTCGCGCTCGTCGTGTGGGTGCTGGCCTCGCTCGCGTTCGGGTTCTACGTGGCGAACTTCTCCAGCTACGACAAGACCTACGGCTCCCTGGCCGGCGTCATCGTGTTCCTGCTCTGGCTGTGGATCACCAACCTGGCTCTCCTGTTCGGCGCGGAGCTCGACGCCGAGGTCGAGCGCGGGCGCCAGCTGCAGGGCGGCATCGAGGCCGAGAAGACCATCCAGCTTCCGCCGCGGGACACCCGCGCGAGCGAGAAGAAGCAGGCCAAACAGGAGGAGGACGTGCGGCTCGGTCGCGCCCTGCGCGAGTCGCGCGGCGCCGACAGCACGACGGACGCCGACGACTGACCAAGGAGATCTCATGTACCTGCACGTGCAGCGACTGATCAACGACATCGAGGCCGACGAGCCGGATCCGGCCGCCGCCAACGCTCTCCAGGAGGGGCTCGGGGGTCAGTTCGGCGAGATGCGGACGATGATGCAGTACCTGTTCCAGAGCATCAACTTCCGCGGACCGAAGGCGAAGCCGTACCGGGACCTCCTCCAGGGCATCGGCACGGAGGAGATCAGCCACGTGGAGCTCATCGGGACGACGATCGCGCGGCTGCTCGACGGCTCGCCGCGGTACAACGGCAAGAAGTCCGACCCGCTGGACAAGCCCGGCGCAGGCGGGGCGACGCCGCTGGCGTCGGCGCTGGACCAGGGCAACATCCACCACTACCTGGTCGCCTCGCAGGGCGCGCTGCCCGTGGACTCCGCGGGCAACCCGTGGAGCGGCTCCTACGTCTACAACTCGGGCAACCTCGTGCTCGACCTGCTCTACAACCTCATGCTCGAGTCGACGGGGCGGCTGCAGAAGTGCCGCATCTACGAGATGACCGCGAACAAGACCGCCCGCTCGACCATCGCGTACCTCATCGTCCGCGACCAGGCGCACGAGAACGCCTACGCCCGCGCCCTGGAGACCCTCGGCGTCAACTGGGCGTCGGTCCTGCCCATCCCGAAGACGAACGCCGAGCAGTTCCCCGAGGTGAAGAAGCTGGTCGACCTCGGGCTGCAGAGCAAGCAGTACACGTTCGACCTCACGGCGTCGTCCGAGGCGGGACGGATCTTCCAGGGAATGTCGCCGTCGAAGGACGGCACCGAGCTGGACGCCACCGAGCAGGCGCCCGAGGGCGTGCCGTCGAAGATCGCCGTCGAGCGGTACGAGGAGTTCTCGCCGGGCGTCGACACCGAGCTGCTCGCCCTCATCCAGGCGACGGCCGACCTCGAGATGGCCGAGATGCAGCCGCCGCTGTACGGCCCGGTGTCTCCGGAACGCGCCACGACCTAGCGACGAGGCCCTGTCCACCCGGAGCGATCGCGAGCATCCTGGGGTGATGACCGAGCGGGAGGACTTCTTGGCCTGGGTCACCACGACGCTGGTCGCCGCCGAGCGAGCCCTGCTCGGCGGCGACGCGAACCCCCGGCGGGCGATCTGGTCCCGCAACGAGCCGGTGAGCATCCAGGGCGCGTGGCGCGACGCCTTCGGGCAGGCCGAGGTGGAGGAGATCTTCCGCTTCCTCGAGAGCACCTTCTCGGACTGCACCTCCTACGCGTTCGAGCTGCTGGCGCACGACGTCGTGGGCGACATGGCCTACACGGCCGGACGCGAGCACACCTCGGTGTCCGTCGACGGTCAGCCGCGGACGTTCACCCTGCGCGCGACGCAGGTGTACCGGCGCGAGGACGGTGAGTGGCGCGTGGCCCACCGTCACGCCGACACGGTGACCGAGCCGGCCGTCGGCTGAGCGAGGGGAGCGGGCGCACCGGAGCCCCGAGTGGCGGGTAGAGACGGGTGACGATTTCGGAGCGTGACAGGGACGCCGCGGCCTGGCTGGGCGCCCTCCACGAGGTGGTCGCGGCGCACCTCGGCGCGGCGCGCACGGTGGAGACGATCGCCGTCAGCGAGACCCGCGCGGTGTTCCGCGTCTCGTCGGGCACCGCGCGCTTCGTCGTGAAGCTGGCGCCCGCCCATGCGCGGCCAGGGATCGACTACACGGCGACCGCCACAGCGCAGGACCTCGCCCGTCGAGCCGGAGTTCCCGTGGCCGACGTGATCGCAGTGGGAGAGACGACCGCCGGCGTCCTCCTCCAGTACGTCATCCAGGCGCAGGTCGAGGGTACGGAGTGGAGGAAGGTGCGGCCGCAGCTGGGGGACGCGGAACTGGTGAGCGCCTCGGCCGAGATCGCGCAGATGCTCGTGACGATGCAGACCGTGGCGATGCCCGGGTTCGGCAGTCTCGTCGGGCCAGCCCTTATCGGCGACGGCGGGCTCGTCGAGGCGCTGCAGGCGCGGATCTCGCTCCGGATCCGTGACGGCAGCAACAGGGAGCTCGCCCAGCAGGTCCTCCAGCAGCACTGGGAACTGTTCCGCACCGACCCTCGACCGAGGCTCACGCACGACGACCTCCATCACGCCAACCTGCTGTTCCGCCAGGCCGGCGACGGCTGGCACCTGGTCGCCGTGCTCGACTGGGACAAGGCCTGGGCTGGTTCCGCGGAGTGCGACCTCGCGCGGATGGCCTTCTGGGACGACATGACCGATGGGACCTTCTGGTCCGTCTACCGGGCCAGCGTGCAACCCGACGATGGCTGGGCTGCCCGCGCAACGATCTATCAGCTGCTGTGGTGTCTGGAGTACGAGGCCACGACCGCCCGGCACCGGGCCGACACCGCCGCGCTCTTGGCAGCCCTCACGTAACCCGGCGCTCGAGTCCGGCTGGGCGAGCAGCCGTCGAGAGCCGAGCCGAACGTCGCACGCTGCGACGCACCGAGTCAGGACCGCGCTTGGTGCTCCACATGGACGTCCGGCCCGGGAAACACGAGAGCCTCGTGCCCGTCCTCGTACCGGACAAGGAACGGCGGCCCACCGTCGCTCCCCCGAGCCTCCACCACGGTGCCTGTCCGCGGAGCCGCACCGACGGTCCGCCCGTGGACGACCACCTTGTCCCCGACCTCTGCGCGCACGAGTATCACCTCGCATCCAGGCTAGGACGACGGGCCGGTCAAGGCGACAGGCAGGCGGTGGCAATTGGCCTGTGGTCTCTCGTGACCTGTGCAGCTCGGTCACGTCCGCCCCCGCAAAGGTGACGCCCAGGATGACGTGACGATCCTCGTCGACCACCGTCTGGGCGGCCGCACAAACGGGCCACAAAATGCCTCGAAGATCACCCACGAACGTGATTGCCAACCCACGTCGGAAGTCGTTGGCTGAGGAGCACAAGACCGCTTCGAGGGCCCTCCGAGCGCTGGTCGAGTCCCCGCCAATGAGATGGGGACGCGATGAAATCGATTCGATTGATGGCAGCCTCCGCTGCCGTGGTGCTCCTTCTGAGCGCAACGTCGACTCCGGCGCGCGKGGATCCTCCCAGCAACCCCGTCACGGTGTGGAACACGATCGCCGTGAACACCCTCATCGGGCTGCCCCTTCCTGCAGGAGGTGCCCCACCCGCTGCGCAGGTACACGTGGCGATGGTCCAGGGCGCCGTGTACGACGCCGTCAACGCGACCGAGCCCAAGCACTACAGGCCGTACCTCCTGGACCGGCGTTTCTCCGCCCGTGCCTCGAAGGACGCCGCTGTGGCGACCGCGGCCTACGGCGTCCTCCGCAACATCGTGTCCACCGTGCAGAACCTCCCGGCCCCGGCCAGAGCGACCCTGCTGGACTCGCTCGCCACGCAATATGCGACCTCGCTGGCTGAGGTCCCGAACGGCCCCTTCAAGACCCAGGGGGTCGCGGCCGGGGACGCCGCAGCCGGCGCCATGATCGCCGCCCGCCAGGACGACGGACGCTTCGGGCCCTCGCAGTGGGTGCCGAACACTGCTCCGGGGCACTGGTGGCCGCAGACGAACGCGGCCGGGCAGCTGATCCTCGATCCCACGCCGTGGGTGGGCGGCGTGGAGCCCTTCCTGATGCAGACCTCCTCGCAGTTCCGCACACCCGGTCCGAACGCGCTCACCAGCGCCGCTTGGGCCAAGGATTTCAACGAGGTCCAGACGCTCGGTGCTGCGAACAGCGCCGTCAGAACGCGCGAGCAGACGTACATCGCACGGTGGTGGCAGAGCACGCCCGTATCGAGCTGGAACGAAGTCGCGAGGGACCTCGCCCTGCGGAACGGGCTCAGCATCGCCGACAGCGCCCGCCTCCTGGCGACGGAGAACCTGAGCGGGGCCGACGCGGCGATCAACTGCTGGAACGACAAGTACTACTGGGACTTCTGGCGACCGTGGAACGCCATCCCCCGGGCAGCCGAGGACGGCAACCCCGCAACGGTGCCAGACGCCAGCTGGACTCCGCTCATCTCGGCGCCCTACCCAGAACACCCGTCCGGCCACCTTTGCCTCGACGCCGCACACACGCGCGTCCTGCAGACGTTCTTCGGCGACGTGATCCAGGGTGGCTACACGATCACCAGCATCTCGCCGCTACTGGGTGCTACTGATCCCCGCGCTCGCACCTTCGGTAGCTTCTCGCAGTCGATTGCGGAGATCACCGAGGCCCGCATCTGGGGGGGCCTGCATTTCCGCACGGCGGACGAGCAGGCAAAGCAGCTCGGCTGGAATGTCGCCGACTACATGGCGGCGAACTACTTCCAGCCCGTCGGACGCGCACATTGAGCGAGGCAGCCGATCCGGGCCGGCCCCCTCGGCGGCTCGGGCGTCGTCTCAACGGGGTCCTCCTGCGGGAGGCGACGGCCCTCAGCGTCCCACCACGACACGCACACCTGTGGCGTTAGTCTCCCAGGGCAGATTTGCCAGCCTGGCTGGAGTCAGCTGACCCGCACGGTGTCAGCTGACGCCGAGGCCAGCCACTGCCGCTCAGGGGCCCTGCCAGTCGTACCCAAGACGGTCCTGCATGTTGCGTCGCGCAACTGCTCGCTCACCCCACAGGAGCGCGAGACCAACTCCCGCCACGACCAGAGCAGCCGCCACGAAGATCAGGTCCCAGTAGCTGAGCACTCCCAGAACACCCGACGCCCAGAGCGAGACCACCCCAAGCACGCCAAGCGTGCGTTCAGCGCGCAGGTGCTGAGCCATAGACGGAGAGTAGGCGAAGGTCGCTGGCTCTCCTCCGACCAGGCCGGGATTCAGGCTCGCGCCAAGCAAGCTGGCCCTCTGTGCCAAAGCGGATCGGCATGGGCGCCGTCGCGCCCCAGCCAAGCACAGGCGCGACCTGCCGCACCGACTCACGCCGACCCGACACCACGAACCTCCACGGTCGCTCCGGGTTCGCGGGTCGAAGCAAGTGCCTTCACAGCCAAGATGCCCAGGGCGGCTCCTACTGCGCCTCCCAGGGTGTTGAGCAGCACGTCGTCGATGTCTGCGCTTCGCCCGATGATGAAGTACTGGACAACCTCGACTGTGAGCGATAGCCCCGAACAACTGAGCGTCGAGGTCAGCCACCGGGTCCCGAAGGCCACCGGCAGGAGCAGCCCGATGGGGGCGAACAGCAAGACCGGGCCGGCGATGTTGAGCATCCCCATCAACTGGTTCACGTTGCCCAGTTCCGAGGCGATGCTGGCGCCAGGTCGGAGGTTCACGCCAGCAACAGTGCGGCTGACCAGGGCGAGCGTCAGGACGACAACCGCCAACACCGCGCCGACAAGCAGTGCGCGGGCCATGTTCCGCACCGCCCGACCCCGGTCCCGACGTCGAAGGGCGGGAGTGGCAACCCCAACGGCGACAGCCAGTGTGAGAAGGAAGAGGAGTCCGAGAGCAGCGACCGGAATGTAGCCAAGCGGCGTCATCGCAGCATCGTTCCGCAACCCGGCAGGCGACAAGTGAGCGGCGCGCCAACCCGCCGGGTCTTGAAGTGTGAATCCAGCACCAGCGGGGTTGGCGCTGACCTCGGCGGCCGGATTCAGGGAGAAAGCACAAGCAGGTGTGTTTCCGGTTCAGGCGGCGTAGCCAAGAGACTCCGCGGTTCGACCGGCATCGCGACTGTGTTGGTGCGTCTCGATGCCGGTCGTGTTCGCCTCGTCAGTGTCATCAGACATCAGCCCCGGCGTCTTCTCATGACGTCAGGCGGGGCTGTTGGTGGCACGTAGTTGGCACGGTGCGCGTCTCTACTTGCCGACAATCTCTGACCCGCACTAACGCTGGTCGGGCTGATTCGAACCTGCGACCCCTGGAAGAATTCCGGGGCCGCTGGGGTCTCCCCCAACATCTCGCACCATCTGGTGAAACCGTCTGTGATCGGCAAATTTACGCGATGCGCGGCGGTGAACATCGTGCACCGTTGACTGTTGTCGAGCGTCGTCGTGCAGTGAATTCGTGGGGTAAACGTGGGGCTTGCGAGCCCCGCGGCCGCGTGCGCGCCGATCTCTGAAGCATGCCCTCAATCTTCCGGCAGCCACGAGAACACGGAACCCATCTCCGCCGGTTTCATTGGTGGCGGGGCGCTCGCGCGACGTAGACGGTGAGATCGGGCACCCCGCCGAGTGCGTCGGTGCCGTGATGTGGCCCCCTCGATTCGTCGCCGGCGATCAGCGGAGCCGGAACACCGCGGAGAGGCTTCCTCCATCACGCGTCGTGATCCGTACCCGTACGGTGCCCTTGGTTGACGGGGTCTTCCAGTTGTACGCGTACGACCCGGCCGTGGTGTCGTACCGCAGGACGGTGCCACCGGCGGCGAGGGTCTCGATCTCGTCTGTCGGGGCCGTAGGGTCGTCGGAGACGGTGGTGACCGTGATCGAGGTGATCTCCGCGGTGTCGGTCAGCTCAGTGGCGCCGCGCAGCACCTCGAACCGCAGCGGGATGGTGCTCCCCGCCTTCGCCGTGTTCACCACGTTCATGTCGACCGGCTGGTAGAAGCCGAGGAGCGTGTACGGCGCCACGGTGTAGCTGCGGGTCGCGCGGGCGACATTCCCGGCTTGGTCGGTGGCCGTCGCGACGAGCTCGTGAGTGCCGACCGCCGTGCTGTAGCCGCTGACCACGCAGCTGAGCAGGCCGCTGGTCGCGTCGGACGCGTTGCACGTCGGGGCCGCCGGGACAGTCCCGAACAGCACCGTGCCTCTGGGCCCGCCGACGAGCTCGACCGTCGGAGCGGTCCGGTCGAGCCGGACGTCGACCGAAGCTTCCGCCTCGACGTTGCCCGCCTCGTCGGTGGAGGCGTAGCGGACGGTGGTGCTGCCGTCGTCCGCCACCTGGAAGGGCTGGGTGTAGTCCTGCCAGGGACCGGTGCCGATCGCGTAGCGGGTCGTCGCCACGCCGGTGCCGCCGTCGGTCGCCTCCAGGGTCACGGTGACGGGTGATGTCCACCAACCCTGGGTGCCGGACGGGGTGCCCGGGTCGAGGGTGACCTTGGTGACGGGGGCGACGACATCCCCGACCTCGTACGCGATCGTGGCCGTCTTGGGCTCCCCTGCGTAGAGCGTGACGGTCAGTGTGATCGTCGCCCGGCCGTCGTCGACGGCGGTGAGGCGCCCGGTAGCCGGGTCGACCGTGAGCACGCTCGGGTCGGACGAGCTCCACCGGAGCCCTGCGACGTCGGTGCTGCCGTCGCCGCCGGTCAGGCGCGGAACGAGCTGCCCCTGCGCGCCGACCGCCACCGCGACCGGGTCGGACGGCTGGCCCTCCTCGAAGACCCGCGTTCCGGCCTCGTCCTCTACCCAGAAGAACTCGGAGGCGTTGATCTCGGACGTGACGCGCACCGGGACGTCGACGAACACCGACGGGGTCGCCTTGGACGCCACCCGGATGGTGGTCGTGCCGCTCACCACGTCGGCAAGGTTGTCGTAGAGATGGGCGGGTGTCACCACGCCGGCCGGGCTGACGACRGCCACCCCGGTGTCGGCCGAGCTGAAGAGGAGGTCCGGGGAGACGGAGGCTGGAGCGACCGTCCCTGTCAGCGAGTACTGCGCCTGGAGCGTCCCCGCGATCGGGATCAGCTTGATCGACGCGGCGGAGGCGGTGACCCGCTTCGCCACGGGCGCGGCCTGGTAGGCGCTGACGTCGTCGAGACGGGTGGTCCACGCCATGGTGCCGGATCCGCGCGTCGCCCAGAGCTGGAGCGAGGCGACGTCGCCGGTGAACGTCTGCCCGGCGGCGAACGGCACCGTGCGGGTGGCCGTGATCGCCGGGGCGTCCTTGCGGGTCAGGGAGAAGGTGACCTGCCGCGCAGCCATGTCGATCTCGACATGAACCGCGTACGAGACGTTCCCGATGTTGAACCCTGTGCCGACGGGTACGGCGTTGGCCAGTGGGTCGTTCGTCGTCGTCGACGACGACTTCCCCCCGGTGCTGTAGACGAGCTCGGCACCCGCGTTCGTCTGGATGCTCAGGTAGCGGTTCTCGCTGCTGTCGTTGAGGGTGAAGAAGGCACCCTTCGACGCCGTGGGCTGCCCGACGTTCCAGTCGAAGTCGAGCACGACGAGGTCGTTGCGCAGCACGGGCGTGAACGTCTTCTGCACCGCGCGGCCGCCGGTGCCGCTCCCGATGACGGTCAGAACGTGGTCACCCGGGTCCGCGGCGACCGCGGCGGACATGGTGCCGACGTAGTTGACGGCCCTGCCCGTACCCCAGGTGTCCCCGACGGCCCTGTTCTCGAAGTCGTCGCTCAGAGTCGGCACGAGAACCGTAGCCGTGTCGAGAGCTCGACCGTCCTGGCTCGTTGCCGTGATCACCGCGGCGCCGGGTGAGACCGCCGTGACAATGCCGAACGCGTTGACGGTCGCGACCTCCGGGGTGTCCGATGTCCACGTCACCGAGTCGTTCGTGGCGTCCGCGGGTGCGACGGCGGCGTGCAGCGTCACCGTCGGCGGGTCCAGCGGCGGGTTGACGCTCGAGAACCAGTCCGACACGAACGCGTAGCGCTCGCGGTCGATCGTGATCCCGGTGACCTCGACGGCGTCCTTTTGCACGGTGATCGTCGCCTGGGCAGTGAACCCGCCCTGCACCGTGGTGGCGATGACGGTGGCGGTGCCGAGGGCGACCCCCGTCACCGCACCGTTGGCGTCGACCCGCGCGATGCCGTCGTCCGAAGAGCTCCAGGTCACTCGCGGGTCGTTGGCGTCCTGCGGCAGCACCAGTGCGCCGAGGGTCTTGGTCGTCCCGACCTGGACAGTCATCGCCGACCGGTCCAGGACGATGCCCTCCACCTGAACGGGCAGGACGTGCACGAGCGTGACGCCGACCTTGGTCGGGTCGTCGTCCGACACCGCGCGGATCGTCACATCCCCGACGCCCACCGCGGTGACGAGGCCCTTCGCGTCGACCGTGGCGATCGCCGGGTCGGACGACTGCCAGGCCACCTTGTAGAACGTCGCGTTGGCCGGGGCGACCGTCGCGGTGAGCTGCAGGGTGCGGCCGCTGCTGAGCGTGCTCTCGGCCTTGCTCGACGTGACGGACAGCACGGCGACCTTCGTGGCGACGAGGGTGAACTGCACACTGGTCCCGCCGTCCAGGGTCGCCACGGTGACCGTGGTCGTGCCGGCTCGGTGGACGTCGAGCTGCGCCTTGGTCGTCGCATCGGCCCGCAGGACGAGCCGACCGGGAGGCGTCTGCCAGGTCTCGCCGAGGAACGACGCGACCGCCGGGTCAGACGACGTGGCCACCACGGCCTTGCCCGTGGCGCGGGCCACGGTCGCCACGAGGTCCAGCCGGGTGAGGGCCGCGGCCGAGAGTGTCGCCCCGTTCGCGACGGCGTTGCCGTTGGCGGTGACGGCGAGGTCCCCGGGAGCTGCTGTCGTCGGGGCGCTCACGCTGACAGCAACGGTCGCGCTGTGGCCTGCCGCGTCGGTGGCGGTGACGGTGGTCGAACCGGCGCCCTGCGCACGGACGAAGCCGTCCTCGGTCACGGTCGCGACGCCGTCGTCGGCGCTGGCGTACGCGATGTGGCTGTCGGTGAGGACCCGGTCGGTGGGCTGCAGCACCGGCTGGAGGCGCCGGCTCTGCCCGGCGGACAACGTCAGGGACGCCTGCGTCAGCGCGATGCTGGTAGGGGCGGTGGGATCGACGGAGTAGGTACCGTCCGTGAAACCGTTGTCCGTCCCCAGCGGCGTCCGGGCCGTGGCGGCCTTGGCCTTCGGGACGCCGCGCATCAGGTACGCGTACATCGAGTCCATTATGTCGCCCGACCGGCCGGGCTGAACGCTGCCCATCTCGTGGATGTTGACGTCGCCGTTGTTGAACATGATCCGGTTGTTGACGTCGGCGGTGCCCCCGTCACTGCTGCCAGCACCCGGCGTGGGCGTCCAGTCCGTCTCCCAGTAGTAGACGCCGCGCGTCTGGCCGTAAGGGTTGGGGACGTCGAGCGGGGCCTGAAGGTAGTCGAGCAGCCAGTTGTACTGGCCGTTTGCGGTGTTCTGGTAGAACGCCGACTGACCCATCTGGGCGGTCTGCTGGTCGAAGGTCGGCGCGTACCGGGTAAAGCTGAAACCGGTCTCCACGTTGACGTAGTCCCGGTACCGGCGTGCCGGGTCCCTCATGATGGACGTCGCCATCTTCAGGATGTTGCCGCTGGAACGTCCGCCGTACAGCGAGTACGCCTCGCCGTCGAACGTGGCGCCGCTGGCCGTGAGGCCGCCGAAGAAGCTGGTCGCCGCAGCCGGGTCGTAGCCGTTGTTGGTGTGCACGAACCGCGCGACACCCGGGGTGGCGGCCTCGACGGCGTCGTAGGTCGCGGTGACGAGGGCGGCGTGGCCGGCCGACGTCGCGCCCTGGCCGACGGGCCAGACGATGCCGCCGTTCTGCTCGTTCCCCATCTTCACGCCCGCCAGGTGCACGTGCCGCGCCGCGAGGTTAGACATGAAGTCGTACACGTAGTCGTACACGATGCCCTTCATGTGGGCGAGGTCGGTGTTGGTGCGGGTGCCGGCGTAGTCGACGTTCATCCAGGCGGCCGGTGTGTAGGCCTTGGCAGCGCTGATCCAGGAGTCGGAGTAGTGAAAACTCGGCAGGTAGCTCATACCCAGGGCGGTGGCCCGGACGCCGATGTCGGCTGAGTGGACCTTGTCGAAGTAGCCTCCCGGGATCATCCGGGATGGCATCGGCTGGCCGTCCGGCCCGTTCCACCCCTGAAAGACCTGCTTGAGGGTGTCCCAGGCATAGAGGCCGCTGCCGGCCTGGACGAAGATCATGCTGGTCACGGAGCTGACACCGTGGTTCGACAGGACCGTCAAGGCGTCCTGCTGCACGCCGTTGGCGAAGTACTTCCCGCCGTTGTCCTCGACGGCCGGGAGGAAGGACACGTCGGCGCCGCGCACCTGATCGTCGGGGAGCTCGAAGAGGTCGGCGTTGTCCACGTACGCGCTGTCGGCCCCGTTGCCGGTCCACGGGTCCTCGACGTACGTGCCTGACGAGTGGTGCAGCGTCACCGAGGCCGTGTACGCCGCGTCCTTGATCGTGTTCGCGTAGAGCACGACCTGGTGGTCCGTCGGGCGGGTCGTGAAGGTCAATGAGGTGAGCGACCAGCCGCTGGTTCCCGACGGCGCCTGGCGCAGGACGGTGCCATCCAGCCCTCGAACCCCGAGGTTCACCCGGTCACCGGTGCTCGTCCGGGACACCAGCTCCCCATCCCGTCCCCGCCAGTTCGAGTGCCCGGTCGTCGCGAAGGTGTCCTGCCGGTCGACCCGCGCCCGCACGGTGACGGTGTACCGGGTGCCCGGCCGGACCGCTACGGTCTGCGCGACCTGCGCATCGGCAGCGAGGCGCACGGCGCCGCCGCCGGCATCCGTACCCGTGGTGACGCGCGACGCGGCGCCGCTCGTGGTCCAGCCGTTCAGGCCGTCCTCGAAACCCCAGTTGGCCACGGACTGATCCGCGGAATCGAGGGTGAGCTCCAGGTGGTCAACGGCCAGGGCGGCGCTGCCCGCCGTCACCGTCAGGGTCAGGGCTCCGTTGTAGACCAGCACGTTGCGGTGCGCCGTCTGCTGCCACGTGCTGCCGCCCGCCAGGTTCGTGTCGAGCAGGGCGACGGCGTCGGGCCCCCCGGTGCCGGTCACCCGCACGGCGGCCGCATTGTTGCTCGCAGCGCCGCGGAACCACCCCGTCAGGGAGTAGCTGCCCTGGGCGAGGCCCGTGATCGTGACGGATGCCGATGCTCCAGCGCTCAGCGCCGCGAAGCCGTTTCCGTTCTGGGCTCCCGCCGTGCCGGAGGACACCGTTCCGGTGGTCGACCAGCCGGTCAGGCCGGACTCGAAGTCCAGGTTGGACGCAGGGAGCGGCACGGCCGCGCTGACCACGGCGGCCGTCGCCTCGGCGGCGGCCGCGGGCGCGGCCAGCGCGCCGCTCAAC
>NZ_JBFUAI010000041.1:0-10397 GCF_056406355.1 Cellulomonas sp. P1_C4
GAGGACGTGTCCGGCGTCGCGCTCGGCGCCGTCGGCAGCGTCGGGCGCGGGGACGCCAGCCCGGTCAGCGACCTMGACCTGCTGCTCGTCCACGAGGGCCGCGGGCACTCGCCCGAGGAGCTCTCCGCGCTGGCCCAGAAGCTCTGGTACCCCATCTGGGATGCGGGCCTGGACCTGGACCACTCGGTCCGGTCGCTCGCGCAGTGCCGCCAGGTGGCGTCCAAGGACCTCCCCGCCGCGGTCGGGCTGCTCGACCTGCAGCCGGTCTCCGGGGACGCCGTCGTGATCGCCCGCGCCAAGTCCGCCCTGCTCGAGGACTGGCGCTCGGCCGCCCGCCGGCGGCTGCCGGAGCTGCTGGCCTCGACCCGGCAGCGGGCCGAGCGTCACGGGGAGCTCGCCTACCTCATCGAGCCCGAGCTCAAGGAGTCCCGCGGCGGGATCCGCGACGCGGTCGTGCTGAGCGCGCTGGCCGCCACCTGGCTCACCGACCGTCCGCACGGCGCGGTCGACATGGCCTACGCCCACCTGCTCGACGTGCGCGACACGGTCCAGGTGGTGACGCGCCGGCACACCAACCGTCTGCTGCTCGCGGACCAGGACGAGGTGGCCGCCCTCGTCGGATTCGACGACCGCGACGACCTGCTGGCGAGCATCGCCGAGGCGGCGCGGGTCATCTCGTACGCGCTCGACACGACGGTGCGCAACGCGCGCCAGGCCCTGCAGCGACCGGCTCGCACGACCATGCTGGTCCGCGGTCGGCGCAGCGCTCCGCGCCTGCGGACCATCGCCGAGGACCTGGTCGAGCACGACGGCGAGATCGTGCTGGCCGTCGATGCGCGCCCGGCGGACGACCCGCTCCTCTCCCTGCGGGCCGCGGCGACGGCCGCGCGGACCGGGCTCAGCCTGTCGCCCGTCACGGTTGCCAGCCTGACCGCCACACCGGCGTTGCCGACGCCGTGGCCCAAGGCCGCGCGCACCCACCTCCTGCAGCTGCTCGGCTCGGGGGCCGCCCAGGTGCCCATCTGGGAGGCGCTCGACCTCGCCGGCGTCGTCACCACCTGGATCCCGGAGTGGGCGGGCGTCCGCAACCGCCCTCAGCGGTCGGCCATCCACCGGCACACCGTCGACCGGCACCTGGTCGAGACCGTGGCGCGGGCGGGTCGGGACAAGCGGGTGGAGCACGGCGACACCCTGCTGCTGGCGGCGCTCCTGCACGACATCGGCAAGCGGGCCGGCGCGGGCGACCACTCGACCGAGGGTGCGCGGCTCGCGGGACCGATCGTGCTGCGGATGGGTTTCGACGAGCAGGTCGCGGCGGACGTCACCCGACTCGTGCGCGAGCACCTCACGCTCTCGGAGCTGGCCACCACCGCGGACCCGGACGACCCGGCGACGATGGACCGCCTGCTGGACGCCGTGGACCACCGGCCGGACATGCTGGTGCTGCTGCGGGCACTGACCGAAGCAGACGCGGGCGCGGCCGGCCCGCAGGCTTGGAGCACGTGGCGCGCGACGCTGGTGGACGACCTCACGGCACGGGCCACCCGTGCGCTGGCAGGTACCCTAGGACGTCCCTGACATCGTAAGAATCCCCGAAGCGTGAGGACCGCCAGGTGTTCGCCACCCTGTCCGACCGACTGACGTCGACCTTCAAGAACCTGCGCACCAAGGGCCGTCTGTCCGAGGCGGACATCGACGCCACCGTGCGCGAGATCCGCCGGGCGCTGCTCGACGCCGACGTCGCCGTCCCGGTCGTCCGTTCGTTCACCGGTGCCGTGCGCGAGCGCGCGCTGTCGGCCGAGGTGTCCGGTGCCCTCAACCCGGCGCAGCAGGTCGTCAAGATCGTCAACGAGGAGCTCGTCGCCATCCTCGGTGGCCAGACGCGCACGCTGAGCCTCGCCAAGAACCCGCCGACCGTCATCCTGCTGGCCGGCCTGCAGGGCGCGGGCAAGACCACGCTCGCCGGCAAGCTCGCGCTGCACCTCAAGGGTCAGGGCCACACGCCGCTGCTGGTCGCCGCGGACCTGCAGCGCCCCAACGCCGTCACGCAGCTGCAGGTGGTGGGGGAGCGCGCCGGCGTGCCCGTGTTCGCCCCGCACCCCGGCAACCAGGGCAGCGAGGACGTCATGCCGTTCGGCGCCGACCCGGTCGCCGTGGCGCGCCAGGGCCTGGAGACGGCCAAGACCAAGCTGCACGACGTGCTCATCGTGGACACGGCCGGCCGCCTCGGCGTCGACGCCGAGCTCATGCAGCAGGCGTCGGACATCCGCGACGCGCTCGACCCCGACGAGGTCCTCTTCGTCATCGACGCGATGATCGGCCAGGACGCCGTCGCCACGGCCCAGGCCTTCCAGGACGGGGTCGGCTTCACCGGCGTCGTCCTGACCAAGCTCGACGGCGACGCCCGCGGTGGTGCCGCGCTCTCGGTCGCCAGCGTGACCGGCAAGCCGATCATGTACGCGTCCACGGGTGAGAAGCTCACCGAGTTCGAGGTCTTCCACCCCGACCGCATGGCGTCGCGGATCCTCGACATGGGCGACATCCTCACGCTCATCGAGCAGGCCGAGAAGGCGTTCGACGCTGGCCAGGCCGAGGAGATGGCGGGCAAGCTCGCCGCCGGCCAGGACCTCACGCTCGAGGACTTCCTCGTCCAGATGCAGCAGCTGCGCAACGCCGGCCCGCTGAAGAAGATGATGGGCATGCTGCCCGGCATGGGGCAGATGCGGGAGGCGCTCGACAACTTCGACGAGCGCGAGGTCGACCGCATCGAGGCGATCATCCGCTCGATGACCCCCGCCGAGCGCCGGACACCGAAGATCATCAACGGCTCGCGGCGCTCGCGCATCGCCGCCGGCTCGGGCACCAAGCCGAGCGACGTCAACCAGCTGCTGGAGCGCTTCGACGGCGCGCAGAAGATGATGAGGCAGATGGCCAAGGGCGGCGGCATCCCCGGCATGCCCCCCGGCATGGGCAACCTGCCCGGCATGGGCGGCAAGAAGTCGCGCGGACGCCAGGCGCCGGCCCGCAAGGTCAAGGGCAAGTCGGGCAACCCGGCACGCCGCGCCGAGCAGGAGCGGGGAATCACCAGCCGCCCGTCGGCCCCCGCGGGGTCCTCGTTCGGGATCACCCCGACGGCGACGCCCGAGCCGACTGATCCCGCGGGGCTCCAGCTGCCCGCCGGTCTCGACCGCTACCTCGGCGGACGCTGAGGGCCCGTGCTCCTGCACCTGCGGGGCACCGTCGTGCTCGACGACGAGCGCGAGGTCGGCGAGGCGTGGGTCGTCGACGGCCGGATCACGTTCGTGCGGCCGTCGTCGGCACCCGACGCCGTGCTCGAGGGCTGGGTCCTGCCAGGGCTCGTCGACGTGCACTGCCACATCGGCCTGGCGTCGGACGGGCCGGTCGACGACGGGACCGCGGAGAAGCAGGCCCTCGCCGACCGCGACTCGGGAGTGCTGCTGGTTCGCGACGCCGGTTCGCCGGCCGACACCGGCTGGGTGCACGACCGCGACGACCTGCCCCGCCTGATCCGCGCGGGCCGCCACCTCGCGCGCCCCAAGCGCTACCTGCGGCACTACGGGCGCGAGCTCGCGGACGTCGCCGACCTTCCCGACGCCGTCCGCGAGGAGGCCGAGCGCGGCGACGGCTGGGTCAAGCTCGTCGCCGACTGGATCGACCGCGACCTCGGTGCCGACGGCGACCTGCGCCCGCTCTGGCCGTCGGACGTCCTCGCCGACGCCGTCGCGGCCGCGCACTCCGCCGGCGCCCGCGTGACCGCCCACACCTTCGCCACGGAGTCGCTCGACGCCCTGCTCGACGCCGGCGTCGACTGCCTCGAGCACGCCACGGGCGCGACGCCGGACCAGATCGACCGCATCGCCGCCGCCGGGATCCCCGTGACGGCGACCCTGCTGCAGATCGGCCAGTTCGAGGCCATCGCCGCCCAGGCCTCCCGCTACCCGCTGTTCGCCGCGCGCATGCGTGCGCTGTACGCCCACCGGTACGCCCTGGTCCGCGACCTGCACGAGGCGGGGGTGCCCGTGCTCGTCGGCACGGACGCGGGCGGGACGCTCGCCCACGGGCGGATCGCCGACGAGGCAGCCGAGCTGGTCCTGGCCGGTCTGCCGACGCGCGACGTGGTGGCCGCCGCGAGCTGGCGCACCCGCGCGTGGCTCGGGGTCCCCGGGATCGCCGAGGGGGAGAGTGCCGACGTCGTGGTGTACGACGCGGACCCGCGGACGGACGTCGGTGTGCTCGCCGCTCCGCGCGCCGTCGTGCTCCGGGGGACGGTCGTCGCCGGAGGCCTGTGACCTGCGGGACATGGTTGGGAGTCCCGTCCGGCATCTGGCACAATGGTCGGCTGTACCCGACGTCTGCAGCCCCTCTACCTGCGTTCGTCGTGTCCCTGACCTTCCCGGCGCGCCCACCCCACGGGCAATGCGCGGGCAGGTCACCCAGCAGACCTCAGGAGAAGACCACACCGTGGCCACCAAGATTCGTCTCAAGCGTTTTGGCAAGATTCGTCAGCCGTACTACCGCGTCGTCGTCGCCGACTCGCGCACCAAGCGCGACGGCCGCGTGATCGAGGAGATCGGCAAGTACCACCCCACCGAGGAGCCGTCGCTCATCGAGATCTCCTCGGAGCGCGCGCAGTACTGGCTCGGCGTCGGCGCGCAGCCGACCGAGCAGGTCGAGGTGCTCCTCAAGATCACCGGCGACTGGCAGAAGTTCAAGGGTCTCCCGGGCACCGAGGGCACCCTGCGCACCAAGGCCGACAAGGTCGACCCGAAGGCAGCGATCGACAAGGTCGCCCTGGACGCCGAGAAGGCCAAGGCCAAGGCGTCCGAGAAGAAGGCCGCCACTGTCGAGGCTTCGGCCGAGACGGTCGAGGACGAGCAGGCCTGATGCTCGCCGACGCTCTCGAGCACCTGGTGCGTGGCATCGTCGACCACCCGGACGACGTCCGCGTGAACGCGTCGACGCTGCGTCGTGGGGACCTGCTCGAGGTGCGTGTGCACCCCGACGACCTCGGCCGGGTCATCGGCCGCGGCGGTCGCACGGCACGCGCGCTGCGCACCGTCGTCGGTGCGCTCTCGACGGACGGCGCGGTCCGCGTCGACGTCGTGGACGTCGACCGGCGCTGAGTCATCGCCGAAGGCCCGGTCCCCTAGCCTGGGGACCGGGCCTTCGTCATTTCCACCCCCCGATCGTGAGGACTCCCATGCAGCTGACCGTCGCGCGGATCGGCCGTGCCCACGGCCTGCGCGGAGAGGTCGCCCTCGACCTGCGGACCGACACCCCCGAGGACCGGTTCGGTGACGGTGCCGTGCTGGCGACCGAGCCCGCGGCCCGCGGGCCGTTGACCGTGGTCAGCACGCGCGTCCAGCAGGGTCGCTGGTACGTGACGTTCGCGCAGATCAACGATCGGACGACGGCGGAGGCGATGCGCGGCACCGAGCTGGTGGTCGACGAGGACGCGTCCGACGAGGACGACGCCTGGTACCCGCACGAGCTCGCGGGCCTGCGTGCGGAGCACGTCGACGGTCGCGTGCTCGGCGAGATCGTCGGCCTGGAGCACCTGCCCGCGCACGACATGCTCGTGCTGCGGGAGCCGGACGGCGCGCGGACGCTCGTGCCGTTCGTGCGCGCGATCGTCCCGGTGGTCGACGTCGCCGGCGGGCGCGTCGTGCTGGATCCGCCCGGCGGGCTCCTGGCCTCCGACGCCGCCAACCTCGTGGTCTCCGAGGAGACCGTCGGGGACGACGACTGACGTGCGCATCGACGTCGTCTCGATCTTCCCCGAGTACCTGGCGCCGCTGGACCTGTCGCTCGTCGGCAAGGCCCGCACGAGCGGCCTGCTCGACCTGCGCGTGCACGACCTGCGCGACTGGACCACGGACCGACACCGCACCGTCGACGACACCCCGTTCGGCGGCGGCGCCGGCATGGTGATGCGCCCCGACGTGTGGGGGACCGCGCTCGACGAGCTGCTCGACGCGGACGCGCACCTGCTGGTGCCGACGCCGTCGGGGGAGCCCTTTACGCAGCGGACGGCCGAGGCGCTGGCCGGCGAGAGCCACCTGGTGCTGGCGTGCGGGCGGTACGAGGGGATCGACGCGCGCGTGGCCGAGCACTACCGGTCGCGGGGGCGGGTCACCGAGTTCTCCCTCGGGGACTACGTGCTCAACGGGGGTGAGGTCGCCGCGCTCGTCGTGGTCGAGGCCGTCGCGCGCCTGCTGCCCGGCGTGGTCGGGAACCCCGAGTCGCTCGTCGAGGAGTCGCACGGGGCCGCCGGCCTGCTCGAGTACCCGGTGTACACGAAGCCACCGGCGTGGTCCGGGCTCGAGGTGCCCGAGGTGCTGCTCTCCGGGCACCACGCGCGCATCGCCCGGTGGCGTCGGGACACCGCGCTGGAGCGGACGGCCGCCCGCCGCCCCGACCTCATCGCGGCCCTGCCGGTCGACGAGCTGGACAAGCACGACCTCGCGCTGCTCGCCACGCTCGGCTGGACGCCGGTCGAAGGGCGCCTCTCCCGCTCGTGAGGTCGTCGTGAGGCCATCGTGAGGTTGAGCACCCGATTGTCCGTGGGTGCCGCCCGTGTGGCAGACTTGCCCGTTGGTGCGCGCAGGTCGCGTCTCTGCCACAGGGGAGACGAATCACGACCACCCGGGGTTCGACCCCCGACGCACCGGACCATCAGACCAAGGACGCCGGTCCTGCCTGCACAGGGCAGCCGTGACGCCCTCGACGACGTTCCTGACCTGTGGCAGGGCGGGGAAGTGACATCACATGCACACGCTCGACAGTGTCGACGCAGCATCGCTGCGCTCCGACATCCCGGAGTTCCGCGCCGGCGACACGCTCAAGGTCAACGTCAAGGTCGTCGAGGGCAACCGCTCTCGCATCCAGGCGTTCCAGGGTGTCGTCATCGGTCGCCAGGGTGACGGCGTCCGCGAGACGTTCACCGTCCGCAAGGTCAGCTTCCAGGTCGGCGTCGAGCGCACGTTCCCCGTGCACTCCCCGAGCCTGGAGTCGATCGAGGTCGTGACGCGCGGCGACGTGCGCCGCGCGAAGCTGTACTACCTGCGCAAGCTCCGCGGCAAGAAGGCGAAGATCAAGGAGAAGCGCGACTTCGCCCCCGCCGCGAAGAAGGCCTGAGCCTTCCCGCACGCGACGTCCTGACGGGCGGCCACCGATCCGGTGGCCGCCCGTCGGCGTCTCCGGACGGCGCCCCCGCAGGTCACGCGCGCCCTCGGCCCGTGGAGCGGGTCACGAGGCCGGTGACGCGCGCGACAGGACCCGATCTCGGCCGCTGGTCGTGTGCGCGATCGGGTCCCTCGCGTGCGAGAGTGTGCGGGTGATCGACCGACCCGCCCGAGATCTCGACGAGGACTCGTCGCCCACGTCGTGGCCGGGCCGCGAGGCGCCGGCCGAGGCCGGGGGAGGCCCGCTGATGCCCGACGTCACGGGTGCCGATGACGGGTCCGAGTCACCTCACGCGGCAAGCCGTCGGCACGCCGCCGCACGGCGCCCGAGCGGTGCGGGGTCGCTGCTGCGCGAGACGGTCATCATCCTCGTCAGCGCGATCGTGCTGTCGCTGCTGGTCAAGACGTTCCTGGTGCAGGCGTTCTTCATCCCGAGCCAGTCGATGCACGACACCCTGATCGAGCACGACCGCATCCTGGTCAGCAAGCTGACCCCCGGGCCGTTCGACCTGCGGCGCGGTGACATCGTCGTCTTCAAGGACCCCGGCGGCTGGCTGCCGGCGGGCGTCACCCCCGACCCGGGTCCGGTGCGCGGCGCGATCAACGATGCCCTGACGTTCATCGGGCTCTACCCGGCCGACGCCAACGAGCACCTGGTCAAGCGGCTCATCGGGCTGCCGGGCGACCACGTCGCCTGCGCCGGTCCCGGGGAGCCCGTGACGGTCAACGGCGAACCGCTCGACGAGCCGTACCTCGCGGAGGGCGTGCTGCCCAGCGAGATCGCGTTCGACATCACCGTGCCCGAGAACAGCATCTGGGTCATGGGTGACAACCGGTCGCACTCGTCGGACTCGCGCTACAACCAGGGCAAGCCCGGTGGGGGCTCCGTGCCCATCGCGAACGTCGTCGGCGTGGCGTTCGTGACGGTGTGGCCCATCGAGCGCATCGGCATCCTGCACAACCCCACCAGCACGTTCGCGGACGTGCCCGACCAGCCGTGACCTCCGTCGCGGCGGCTCGCCGGCCCGCTCCGCCTCGCACGGCACCGCACCTGCGGCACGAGCGCGTGCTGCTGCGGGACGGCGCCCGGCTGCTGGCGGGGATGGACGAGGTGGGCCGCGGGTCGCTGGCGGGTCCGGTGAGCGTCGGCGTCGTCGTCGTCGATGTCACGACGAGGTCCGCACCGAAGGGTGTCGCGGACTCCAAGCTCCTCGCCCCGGCGGCCCGGACGCGGCTGCTGCCGGCGCTCAACCGCTGGGGCGTGGCGCGTGCGGTGGGCCACGCGAGCGCCGACGAGATCGACGAGATCGGGATCATCGCGGCCCTGCGGCTCGCAGGCACCCGCGCGCTGGCCACGATCGCCGTGACCGTCGGGCCGGTGGACGTCGTCCTGCTCGACGGGTCGCACGACTGGCTCAGCCGGCCCGCGCAGCCGGACCTCTTCACCGTCGACGACTCGGACGTGCCGGCGCCGCGCGTGCACGTGCGGGTCAAGGCCGACCGCACCTGTGCGTCGGTGGCCGCGGCGAGCGTGCTCGCCAAGTGCGAGCGGGATGCACTGATGGTCGCGCTCGCCGCCGAGCACCCCGGCTACCGGTGGGACGAGAACAAGGGCTACGCCTCGCCCGAGCACATCGCGGCCCTGCGCGAGCTGGGTCCGAGCGTGCTGCACCGACGCTCGTGGCGGCTACCGGGGACGGGCGAGGGCGCAGGGTTCGACGATGCCGCGTTCCTCGGCGACGACGCGGACGTCGTTCTCGAGAATGACGCCCTTCTTGACGACGACGCCGACGCCGTTCTCGACGACGACGCGCTCGACGACGCGGACGCCGTTCTCGATGATGACGCGCTCGACGACGACGCCGACGCCGTTCTCGATGACGGCGTCGACGACGCGCTCGTGGTCGATGACCGGTTGTCGGATGGCTCGGCGGACCGCGACGACTCGCGGACCTGACCGCTCGTCCACCGTGGCGTCGCGCGGCCCCGACCCTGGTCATGGGGGATGATGTCCCGGTGAGCGCGGAGGACCTGGAGAACTACGAGACCGACATGGAGCTCGCGCTGTACCGCGAGTACCGCGATGTCGTGGGGCTCTTCTCCTACGTCGTCGAGACCGAGCGGCGGTTCTACCTGGCCAACCAGGTGGACCTGCAGGTCCGGTCGGCAGCGGGCGAGGTGTACTTCGAGCTGACGCTCGCCGATGCATGGGTGTGGGACGTGTACCGCTCGGCCCGGTTCGTGAAGTCGGTGCGCGTCGTCACGTTCAAGGACGTGAACGTCGAGGAGCTGGCCAAGGCCGAGCTTGATCTCGGGGGCAGCGCGGGCTTCGCCCGCTGACCGTCCGCCCCTCACCCGAGGGTCCCGCTCGCCACGGTGAGCCGCCCACAGCCCCGCGCGGACGTGGCGCCGTCCCCGAGACGGCGACCTCGCCACCCCAGCAACCTCCCGCCCTGGCAGCGTCCTGCGCGGAGGTGGTCCGGTGCGCGCGAAGGACGCAGTGGGGCGGTACGGCGAGGACGTGGCAGAGGCGCACGTCCGCGGTCGTGGGTGGGACGTGCTGGACCGGAACTGGCGGACGCGGGACGGTGAGCTGGACCTCGTCGCGCTCGACGGCGACGAGCTCGTGGTGGTGGAGGTCAAGACCCGCCGGTCGATCGCGTTCGGGCACCCCGCGGAGGCGGTGACGCCCCGCAAGCTGGCCCGGGTCCGGCGCCTCGCGGCGCAGTGGCTGGCCGCGCACGACGTGCACCCGAGCTCGGTGCGGGTCGACGTCATCGCGGTGGTGCTGCCCGCGCGCGGCGCCGCCGAGGTCGACCACCTCGTCGGGGTGGTCTGAGTGGTGCTCGGACGCACGCTGGGCGTCGCGCTGGTCGGGCTGACCGGGCACGTGGTCGAGGTCGAGGCCCACCTCGCGCCGTCGCTGCCCGCCTTCACGCTCGTCGGACTCCCGGACGCGTCGCTGGCCGAGTCTCGGGACCGCGTGCGCGCAGCCGTGACGTCCTCGGGTCTCGGGTGGCCCAACCGGCGCATCACCGTCAACCTCTCGCCCGCCACCCTGCCCAAGTCGGGGTCGGGCTTCGACCTGGCGATCGCGGTCGCCACCCTGGCGGGCGCGGAGGCGATCGACCCGGCCGCCACGCAGGCCGTGGTGCACCTCGGCGAGCTCGGGCTGGACGGTCGGCTCCGGCC
>NZ_JBFUAI010000042.1:0-10116 GCF_056406355.1 Cellulomonas sp. P1_C4
GTCCCGCGCGAGCGGCGGCGCGGGCGCGCCGTCCGGGCCCGCCAGCAGGTGGCCGAGGAACCGCTTGCGGCTCGCGCCGACCAGCACCGGGAAGCCGTCGGCCACCAGCTCCGGGAGCCGCGCGAGCAACGGCCAGTTGCTGGCACCCGACTTGGCGAAACCCAGACCCGGGTCCAGCACCACCTGCTCGTCGCGCACGCCCGCGGCCCGCAGCGCCGCGACCCGCGCGGCGAGCTCGCGCCGGACGTCCGTCACCACGTCGTCGTAGTCGTCGAGGTCGTCCATGACGTCGGCGTGCCCGCGCCAGTGCATGGCCACGTAGACCGCGCCCGTCTGGGCGACCACGTCGTACATCGCGTCGTCGGCGAGGCCGCCCGAGACGTCGTTGACGATCGCCGCGCCCCGCTCCACGGCCTGCCGGGCGACGACCGCGCGCGTGGTGTCGACGCTGACGGTCGCGCCGCGCGCGACCAGCTCCTCGATCACGGGCAGCACCCGGGCCAGCTCGTCGTCGACCGCGACCCGTCGGGAACCCGGACGCGTCGACTCGCCGCCGACGTCCAGCAGGTCCGCGCCCTGGTCGAGCAGCTCGAGGCCGTGCGCCACCGCCGCGCCGGGCGTGAACCAGCGACCGCCGTCCGAGAACGAGTCCGGGGTGACGTTGACGACGCCCATGACGAGCGTGCGTCGCAGGTCGTGCAGACCCGCCGGCAGCGGTGCCGGGCGGGCGGAGGGGCCGGAGCCTGTCACGGTGCCGAGCCTAGGGTGTGCCGGCGGCGTCAGCGGCCGAGCACGAGGCTCATGGCCTCTGCCCGGGTGGCGACGTCCCGCATCTGCCCGCGCACCGCGGAGGTCACCGTGCGGGAGCCCGGCTTGCGGACCCCGCGCATCGACATGCACAGGTGCTCGCACTCGACGACGACGAGCACGCCGCGCGGCTCCAGCTCCGCGACGAGGGCGTCGGCGATCTGCGACGTGAGGCGCTCCTGCACCTGCGGGCGGCGCGCATAGACGTCGACCAGCCGGGCCAGCTTGCTCAGGCCCGTGATGCGGCCGTCGACGCCGGGGATGTAGCCGACGTGCGCGATGCCGTGGAACGGCACCAGGTGGTGCTCGCACGTCGAGTACACCTCGATGTCCTTGACCAGCACCATCTCCTCGTGGCCGAGGTCGAAGGTGGTGGTCAGCACGTCGCCGGGCTCCTGGTACAGGCCCGCGAAGATCTCGCGGTACGCCCGCGCCACGCGCGCCGGCGTCTCCTTCAGGCCCTCGCGGTCGGGGTCCTCACCCACCGCGAACAGCAGCTCGCGGATGGCAGCCTCGACGCGGTCCTGGTCGTACTCGCCGACTGCGGTGCCGTGCGCGTGCACCGGCCCGATCGTCCCGTCCGCCATCGTCGTCCCTACGCGTCGGGGGTCTGCGACGGCGGCACCTGGATGATGCGCTCGCCCGGGAACCCGAAGGCCTCGGCGGCCTCGTCCTCGGGGATGATCGGGTGGCCGTTCAGGGCCGCCTTCTCCGCGGCCGTCATGACCGGCGGCCGGTCCGAGACCGCGCGCTGCTCGCTCGAGAGCCACACCTGGCGCGGCGGCCGCTTGGTGATCGGCTCGAAGATCTTGGCGAGCTGCTCCTGGTTGAGCGTCTCCTTCTCGAGCAGCTCGAGCACGAGCGTGTCCAGCACGTCCCGGTACTCCACCAGGATCTCCCACGCCTCGTCGTGCGCCCGCTCCATCAGCGCGCGAACCTCGAGGTCGATGGAGGCGGCGATGTCCTCGGAGTAGTCACGCCCGTGGCCCATGTCGCGGCCCATGAAGACCTCGCCGGAGGCCTGGCCGAGCTGGATCGCTCCGAGCCGGGCACTCATGCCGAACTGCGTGACCATCTTGCGGGCCGTGGCCGACGCCTTCTCGATGTCGTTGCTCGCACCCGTGGTCGGGTCGTGGAACACGAGCTCCTCGGCCACGCGACCGCCCATGGCGTACGACAGCGTGTCCAGCAGCTCGTTACGGGTGGTCGAGTACTTGTCCTCGGTCGGCATGACCATCGTGTACCCGAGCGCGCGACCGCGCGGCAGGATCGTCACCTTGGTGACCGGATCGGTGTACCGGAGCGCCGCCGCCACCAGGGCGTGACCGCCCTCGTGGTACGCGGTGATCTTGATCTCCTTGGAGTTCATGATCCGCGTGCGCTTCTGCGGCCCCGCGATGACGCGGTCGATCGCCTCGTCCAGCGTGTGGTCGGTGATGGTCGCCTGGCCGGTGCGCGCGGTCAGCAGCGCAGCCTCGTTCAGCACGTTGGCCAGGTCCGCACCCGTGAACCCGGGGGTACGGCGCGCGACGACGTTGAGGTCGACGTGCGGCGCCATCGGCTTGCCCTGCGAGTGCACCTGCAGGATCCGCTCACGACCCTTGAGGTCCGGCGGGTCCACGGCCACCTGGCGGTCGAACCGGCCGGGGCGCAGGAGCGCGGGGTCGAGGATGTCGGGACGGTTGGTGGCGGCGATGAGGATGACGTTCGCGTTGGCGTCGAAGCCGTCCATCTCGACCAGCATCTGGTTGAGGGTCTGCTCGCGCTCGTCGTGCCCGCCGCCCATGCCGGCACCACGGTGGCGGCCGACGGCGTCGATCTCGTCGATGAAGATGATCGCCGGGGCGTTCTCCTTGGCCTGGTTGAACAGGTCACGGACACGGCTGGCGCCGACACCGACGAACATCTCGACGAAGTCCGAGCCGGAGATCGAGTAGAACGGCACGCTCGCCTCGCCGGCGACCGCGCGGGCGAGCAGCGTCTTGCCGGTTCCGGGAGGGCCGTAGAGCAGCACGCCCTTGGGGATCTTGGCGCCGACGGCCTGGAACTTGGCCGGCTCCGCGAGGAACTCCTTGATCTCCTGGAGCTCCTCGACCGCCTCGTCGACACCCGCGACGTCCGAGAACGTGACCTGCGGGGACTCCTTGTTGACCAGCTTCGCCTTCGACTTGCCGAAGCTCATCACCCGCGAGCCGCCGCCCTGCATGTTGGACATGAGGAACCAGAAGATGCCCAGGATGATGACGAACGGCAGGACCAGCCCGAGCAGGCTGCTCCACCACGAGGTCTGCGGCACGACGGACGTGTAGCCCTTGTCCAGGTCGGCGTCCGCGATCGCGTTGACGACCGACTCGCCCTGCGGCACGACGTAGTTGAACTGGACCAGCTTGCCCAGGTTCTTGTCGTCCTTCTGGAAGTCCGACTTCAGCGTCAGGTCGACCCGCTGGACGCCCTCCGTGATCTTCGCCTGGTCGACCTTGCCGTCGGCGAGCAGCGTGATGCCGTCGGACGTGTCGATCTTGCTGATGCGCGGGGAGGCGAGCGTGGAGGCGCCGATGTACAGCAGGATCACGGCGATGATGACCCACAGGATGGGGCCTCGGGCTAGTCGCTTGACGTTCATGGGCGATCGGGGCAGAGCCCCTCAACCTCCGCTCGCGGGACTGGTGGCCTCGAAGTTACACGGAGTTCCTGGGGGAACCCGACCGTGTTCACCGAGGGCGCACTCCCACTCAGGCGCCGTAGACGTGCGGGGCGAGGGTGCCGACGAACGGCAGGTTCCGGTACTTCTCCGCGTAGTCCAGGCCGTAGCCGACGACGAACTCGTTGGGGATGTCGAAGCCCACGTAGCGGACGTCGACGTCGACCTTGGACGCCTCGGGCTTGCGCAGCATCGTCGCGATCTCGACCGTGGCCGGGCCGCGCGAGCGCAGGTTGGACAGCAGCCAGGAGAGCGTCAGGCCCGAGTCGATGATGTCCTCGACGATGAGCACGTGCCGGCCGGTGAGGTCCGCGTCGAGGTCCTTGAGGATCCGCACGACGCCCGACGACTTGGTGCCCGAGCCGTAGGACGAGACCGCCATCCAGTCCATCTGCACCGAGTGGTGCAGGCGCCGGGCCAGGTCCGCCATGACCATGACAGCGCCCTTGAGGACGCCGACGAGCAACAGGTCCTTGCCCGCGTAGTCGGCGTCGATCTGCGCCGCGATCTCGTCGAGCCGCTGGTGCAGCTGCTCCTCGGTGAGAAGGACCCGCTCGAGGTCGTCGCCCATGTCCGCAGGGTCCACCGAAGTCGCTCCTCTTGATCCGCGTACCCGGCTGGCTCCCGCTACGACGCGGGGGCCGGGCCCAGAGCAAGCCTGCCACACGCCCGGCGGGCCGCGACCGCACCCGGGAGGGAGACGGCACCCTGCCCGTGCCAGTCCGTGACCAGGGCGTCGACCGCCAGCACGTGCGCGCGATGCAAGGCCCCCGCCGGGCTTCCCGCGGCGACGGCGGCGGCCCGCAGCGCGCGCGTGCGCAGGGCCGCCGGGGCGTGCGCGAGGACCTCGACGTCGAGCCCCTCGTCCGTGCGCGCGGCGTCCAGAAGGTCGGCGGCCAGCGCGTCCAGCACGTCGGCGTCCTCGCGCAGMTGGGCCGCCGTGCGTGCGAGGGCCTCCGCGACGCCGGGGCCGAGCACGCGTTCGAGCGTCGGCAGCGCCTCGCCGCGGACCCGGCTGCGCAGGGCGGCGTTGGTGTGCTCGTGGTCGTTGGTCGGGTCGAGCCACGGACGCAGCCCGAGGGCCTCGCAGGCGCCGAGCGTGTCCGCGCGACGCAGGGCCAGCAGCGGGCGTCGGAACCGTCCGCGCAACGCCGGCATGCCCGCGAGCGCCCGCGCGCCCGAGCCGCGGGCCAGGCCCAGCAGCACGGTCTCGGCCTGGTCGTCGAGCGTGTGGCCCAGCAGCACGGCCGCGGCGCCGCGCTCGTCGGCCACCCTCTCCAGCGCCGCGTAGCGCGCCGCCCGGGCGGCGGCCTCCCCGCGCCCGTCGACCTCCACCCGGACKACCTCCGCGTCCAGGCCGAGGGTCCGGCAGGCCGCCGCGGCCTCGTCGGCAACCTGCCCCGACCCGTCTTGGAGGCCGTGGTCGACGACGACGGCCCGAGCGCGCCAGGCGGGCCCCCGACGCGCGGACCGCTGCGCCACGAACGCCGCGCCGGCCGCGAGCGCCAGCGAGTCCGGTCCACCCGAGCAGGCGACCAGCACCAGCGCGTCGGGGGGCAGGTCCGCGACCGACGCCGCGACCGCCGAGCGGACGGCGGCGACCGACGGGGCCGGACCGCTCACCCGTGCACCCGGCGCACCCACGCCCGCGGGTCGGAGATCTCCTGGGGCTTCGGCAGGTGCTCCGCCGTCGTCCACACGGCGTTGAAGCCGGCCAGGCCGACGTCCTTGCGCACCGCCCGGACGAACGCGGCGCCGTCGCGGTACTGCGCGAGCTTGGTGTCGAGGCCGAGCAGCCGCCGCAGCACGCGGTCGAAGCCCTTCGCCTTCGCGGCATCGTCGCGCCGGGTCTCGAACGCCTTGCGGATCTTGCGGACGCTCGGCACCACCCGCGGCCCGACCTCGTCCATCGCGACGTCAGCGTGCCCCTCCAGCAGCGACATGACCGCGCCGACCTCCTCGAAGACCTCCCGCTGGCGGGCGGAGAGCAGGTCGAGCACGCCGACGCCGTCGTCGGCACCCGCCGCCACCGCGCGCGAGACCGCCCGCACCAGCTCGCCCACGCGGGGGACGAGCGCCTTGTCCGCCGCAAGGTCGCCCATGAGCTCGCCCGCCMGGCCCCGCAGGTGCTCCGCCAGCCACGGGGCCGCCGCGAACTGCAGGGCGTGGGTCTGCTCGTGCAGCGCGACCCAGAGCCGGAAGTCCGACGGGTCCACCCGCAGCCGGCGCTCGTGGTGCAGCACGTTGGGCGCGATGAGAAGCAGGCGCCCGCGCCCCTCGCGCGCCGTGAACGGGTCGAACTGCCCGAGGACCTTGCCGGAGAGCAGCGCCAGGACGCCGCCGACCTGGACCGCGGCCGCCGCGCGGGACGCGTTGTTCGTCTCGCTCGTCGCGAGCGGTCCCGTCATCGCCGCGAACGTCTCCGCGTTGGCCTGCGCCCAGCGCGCGCGGTCGACGACCACCACGCGGGACACGTCGGCGGGCGGGGTGCCGTCGACGGCCTCCAGCCCGGTGATGCGCGAGGCGTGGACGGCGGCGCGGCCCGCGGCGTCGCGCAGCTCGTCGACGAGCGCGACCAGCTCGTCGCGGCCGGCGAGGGGTCCGGGGGCGGCGAGCCGTCCGGCGATGCGGGCGGCAAGGTCCCAGTCGACCGGTCCTTCGGGGGTCTCCACCCGGTCAAACTAACCGCAGCCGCAGCCCGACAGCGTGGTGACGAACGCGTCGATGGCGGCGCGCGGCCCCCACTGCCCGCCGTCGGGCGTCGCGTCCGCCAGCACGACGAACACCAGCTGGCGCGCGTCGGCGTCCAGGACCGTCCCCGCCAACGCCGTCACGTGCGGCAGGCTGCCGGTCTTGGCGCGCACCAGGCCGCGGGCGCTCGACTGCGTGTACCGGTCGCTCAGGGTGCCGGTCAGGCCCCCGATCGGCATGCCGGTGGCGACGTCGCGCAGCGCCCCGTGCGCGGGGTCGGTCGCCAGCCGCAGCAGGCCGAGCAGGAGGTCGGGCGGGAGCACCGAACCCGCCCCGAGGCCGGACGCGTCGACCAGGTGCGCGCCGGCGATGTCGATGCCCTCCACCGACACCGCGTGCAGCACGGCCGTCGCGCCGCCCTCGAAGCTGGGCGGCAGGCCCTCGTGGATGGCGACCAGCCTGCTGACCACCTCGGTGATCGTGTTGTCGGACGTGTCGAGGAAGTGGTGCACGATCCCGTCCAGCGGCGCGGACTGCACGACGCCGATCTCGTGCCCGCCGTCGGGCGCTTCGGTCCGCTTGGGCGTGCCGTCGACCGCGATGCCCGCCTCGGTCAGGCGCTGCGCGAACGTCTTGGCCGCCGCGAGCGACGGGTCCGGGTAGCGCGGGGGGTACTCGCCGGGCTTGATCTTGGCCGTGTCGACCGCGAGCGCGGTCACGGGCGCGACGAACCCCGCGGCGATGTCGCCCGTGTTCCACGTCGGGCTCAGGGACGGCCCGGTGAACAGGTAGTCGTCGAACCCGAGGCTCACCGTGCCGACGCCCTCGAGCTGCAGGGCCTTGGCCACCTGCGCGGCGAGGTCCGCGAGGCCGGCGTGGCCCTCGACGGCCGTCGGGTCCCCCGCGCCGGCGGCGAGCATCATGTCTCCCCCGCCGACGAGCACGATGCTGCTGCCCGACCCGCGCACGACGCTCGTCGGCAAGGTCACGTCGGGGCCGAGCGTGTCCAGGGACGCGATGGCCGTGACCAGCTTGGCCGTCGACGCCGGGGTCCGGCCCTGCTCGGGCACGTGACCCCCGAGCACGTCGCCCGTGAGCTGGTCCGCGACCACCACACCGACGCTCGCACCCATCCGCGGGTCGGCGACCAGCCCGTCGACGAGCGCCTGGACGGCGGGGTCGCCCGGCACGGGCGCCTGCGGGTCGAGGTCCGTGAGCGCCGGAACGGTCGTCGCCGGGTCGACCGCACCGGGAGCCGTGGGGAACGGCAGGGGCTCGGGCGGCGCCTCCTCGAGGGTCACCATGCCCGGGACCACGTCGTACGCGTCGGCCGTCACGTACGCCGCACCGGCCAGGACCACCACGAGCAGGCCCGTGCCGACGACCCTCGCCGCTGTGGCCATCGTCACCCACCCCGCTCGATCCGTCGCGGGACGCCCCGCCCCGCGGTGCGTCAGACTACTGTCCGAGACAAGGGCGCCCCCGACACCTCGGCGCGCCGCACGACGAGTGTCGCGCGACCGACGGTCCCGGAATCCGGGCGCGGACGTGGGCGGAGGAGAGCTGCTGTGGAGTTCGACGTCACGATCGAGATCCCGAAGGGTCAGCGCAACAAGTACGAGGTGGACCACGCGACGGGGCGCATCCGCCTCGACCGGATGCTGTTCACCTCGACGCGCTACCCCGACGACTACGGCTTCATCGAGGGCACCCTCGGCGAGGACGGCGACCCGCTGGACGCGCTGGTGCTGCTCGAGGAGCCGACGTTCCCCGGCTGCCTCATCCGCTGCCGAGCCCTGGGCATGTTCCGCATGCGCGACGAGGCCGGCGGCGACGACAAGGTCCTGTGCGTGCCCACCGGCGACCAGCGCGCCGCCTGGCGGCAGGACATCGACGACGTGTCCGACTTCCACCGCCTCGAGATCCAGCACTTCTTCGAGGTCTACAAGGACCTCGAGCCCGGCAAGTCCGTCGAGGGCGCCCACTGGACGGGCCGCTCCGAGGCGGAGGCGGAGATCGAGCGCAGCCGCCAGCGAGCCATCGACACGAACTACTACGCCCACTGAGCGCTGGCTCTGGCTCCCCTGCTTTTCCCGCAACGTCCGCACATTCGAGCGTCCCGACGCCTGATTGTGCGGACGTTGCGCATTCCAGCCCATTGCGTCCGCAGATTCGGTCGTCCCGGCGCTCGGATGTGCGGACGTTGTGGACCGGCTCGTTCCTGATCTCGAGGCGCCCTCAGGGCCGGCTATCCGCAGCCTCCTCCACGGATCGGCCCCCGTCAGGTCCGTGGCTGGGGCGGGGCGCCACGCTCGCTCGATGTCGTCTTCGCCCGACCGAGTCCGTCGGCGGTCTGCCGTGCAGCGGCTGGCTGAACGTCAGGCGGGCGTGGTCGCGCGCTCGCAGGCGCTCGCTCTCGGCGTCACTCCGTCGCACCTCAGGGCGGAAGTCGATGCCGAGCGCTGGCGCCCGGCCGGCCGGCGCAGCCTCGTCGTGCGGCCCTTCACCCGCGACGACCGAGCGGACTGGTGGCTCGCCGTGCTGGAGTGCGCACCGCAGGCAGCTCGCGGTGTCCGACCCCGCGCGGCCCTCGGAGGTCTCAGCGCACTCCACGCAGCCGGACTCGAGGGCATCAGCGGGGACGGCCTCATCCACGTGTGCGCGCCGAAGTCGTCCCACCCGGTGGTGACGGCGTCCGGCGTCCGCCTGCACGAGACGCGGCGCTGGCGGGACGAAGACATCATCGACCTGGGCATCCCGCGCACGAGGCCGGAAGTCGCGACCGTCCAGGCGGCGCTGTGGGCTCGCACCGACCGAGAGGCGGCGCTGCTGCTCGTGGCGCCCGTGCAGCAGCGACTGATCAGCCCGCTCGCTGTGTCCGACGTGCTGGACCGGGTCCGCCGGGACAAGCGGCGCACGCTGCTCCGTGCCGTTCTCGGAGACGTGGCGGACGGTGTCCGGTCGTTGAACGAGCTCGACTTCGCCGCGATGTGCCGCCGTCGGGGGTTGCCCGAGCCTGACCGCCAGGTCGTCGTCGACCATCCCGGCGGCCGGTCGTACCTCGACGTGCGGTGGCGACGATGGCGGGTGGTGGTCGAGATCGACGGCATAGGCCACCTGCAGCCCGACCGGTGGATCGACGACAGCGTCCGGCACAACGAGATCGCGTTGGGAGGAGAGATCGTGCTCAGGGTGCCGAGCCTCGGTCTCCGCCTGGACCCGCAACGCCACCTCGACATCGTGGAGCGCGCGCTCCGCAAGGCGGGCTGGCGCCCAGCAACCTGACGTTCAGCCCCGCAACGTCCGCGGGATCAGGCGTCCCGACAACCGAATCTGCGGACGTTCCGCTCGAAGTAGTGCGGACGTCCGCATGTTCGAGCGTTCCGACGACCGAATGTGCGGACGTTGCGGTGAGAGAAGGCGTTACGGGCGGCCGGCGTAGGGCATCGTGCTGCCCCAGCGCATGGAGGTGACGCGGAGGGGGTCGCCCGGCTTGGACGCCTCCATGATCTGGCCGTTGCCCGCCCAGATGGCCACGTGGTAGATCGCGTCGGCGTTGTTCGGGTCGGTGGACCAGAAGACGAGGTCGCCGGGGCGCAGCTCGTTGTAGCTGATCTTGAGGACCTGCTTGTACTGGTCGCGCGTGGTGCGGGCGAGGTTGACCCCGGCGGTGCGCCAGGACGTCATGGTCAGGCCCGAGCAGTCGTAGCCCGCGGGACCGACGCCGCCCCAGATGTAGGGCAACCCGATCTTGGTCTTCGCCCAGGCCAGGGCGGCCGCGCCCCCACCGGCTGAGCCGCGCGACGTCCCGGTGCCGAGGCCGTACCGCGGCGGGGCGGGGGTGGTCGGGGGCGGCGTGGTGACGGGCGGGGGCGGCGTGGTGACGACCGGCGGCGCGGTCGTCACGGGAGGCGCGG
>NZ_JBFUAI010000043.1:0-5808 GCF_056406355.1 Cellulomonas sp. P1_C4
GCGAGGCGGCCGTCCGCGGCCCGCAGCGCGGCGAGCTGGTCGGTCGCGCGGCCGCCGACGCGCAGGGGACCGGCGTCGTCGAGCAGGCCGAGCGCGGTCGCGGTCATGTCCGACCGGCTCTGCAGCGCCCGGACCTCCGTGGTGCGGGCCGCGCGCGCCGCGATGACGGGGGCGGCGATGCCGGCCACGGCGAGGCACGCCGCGAGGGMGAGACCCGCCGGTGGCCAGAACAGGCACATCGCGACCACGGTGCCTAGCCCGAGCGCCGCCGCGACGCCGGCCGGGAGCAGCCCGCGGACGACGACGTCGCCCACGGTGTCGACGTCGGCTCCGACGCGGGCGAGCAGGTCGCCGCGCCGCAGGCGCAGCAGGGTGTCGGGCCGCGCGACCGCGAGCCGCTCGTACAGCGTGGCGCGCAGCTGGGTCATGCCGCGCAGCGCGACGTCGTGCGAGACGAGCCGCTCGAGGTAGCGCAGGACCCCGCGGCCGATGCCGAACGCGCGCACGGCGACCGTGGCCACCGAGAGCTGCAGGACCGGCGGCATCTGGGAGGCGCGCGCGATGAGCCAGGCCGACACGGCGGCCAGGGCGACGCCGCAGCCGAGCGCGAGCGTGCCGAGCAGCAGGGCGAGCGCGAGGCGGCGGGGGTCGATGTCGAGCAGCCGGACCGCCCGGCGCAGCGGGCCGTTCACGCGGGCACCCCGACGGCCGACCGGACCCGCACGACCTMGTCGGCGGCCGCGACCAGCGACGGGCGGTGCGCGACGAGCAGCACCGTGCGCCCGGCGCCCTGCAGGGCGCGCACGGTGTCGAGGACGACCTGCTCACCGGCCGCGTCGAGGTGGGCGGTCGGCTCGTCCAGGATCACCAGCGGCGAGTCGGACAGGAGCGTGCGGGTGAGCGCGACGCGCTGGCGCTGGCCCAGTGAGAGCCCCTCGCCGCCGCGACCGAGTGACGTCGCCCAGCCGTCCGGGAGGGCGGCGACGACCTCGGTGAGGCCGGTCAGTGCGGCGGCCGTCCTCCGTGCGGCGGCGTCGCCCCCCACGAGCTCGGCGATCGTCCCCGGCTCGAGCACGGGCCGCTGCGGCAGCCACGAGACCTGCGCCCAGAGGGAGGCGGGATCGAGGTCCGCGAGGTCGACGCCGCCGAGGCTCGCGCGGCCGGTGTCCGGGCGGAGCAGCCCGAGCACGACCTCCAGCGCGGTCGTCTTGCCGACGCCGCTCGGTCCCGTCAGGGCGACCACCGTCCCCGGGCGCAGCACCAGGTCGAGGTCGTGCGGCGTGCCCGCGACGCCGACGCCCTCGAGCCGCAGGGTCGCGGTCCGCAGGTCGGGTGCGGGCTGCGTCCCGGCCGTCGGGACGGGGGTCTCGAGCACCTCGAACGCCCGACCGGCCGCCGCGACRCCGTCGGCCGCGGCGTGGAACTGCGCGCCGACCTGCCGCAGCGGCAGGAACACCTCGGGCGCGAGGACGAGGACCGCGATGCCGGTCAGCAGGTCGAGCTTGCCCTCGACCAGCCGCAGCCCGATCCCCACCGCCACCAGCGCCACGGACAGCGTGGTGAGCAGCTCGAGCACCATGCCGGACAGGAAGGCGATCCGCAGCGTCCCCATCGTCGCCACCCGGTGGGCGTCACCGAGCGCCCGGACCCGGGCGCCCGGGCCGCGCTCGCGGCCGTGCGCGCGCAGGGTGGGCAGGCCCGCCAGCAGGTCCAGCACCTGCCCGCCCAGCCGCTGCATGGTGACGAGCCCCTGCTCGGAGCGCCCCACCGTCAGCCGACCCACCAGCACCATGAAGATCGGCACCAGCGGCAGCACGACGACGAGGATCGCGGCGGACACCCAGTCGAGCCCGAGGACGACGAGCAGGACGCCCGGGGTGACCGTCGCCGCGAGCACCAGCTGCGGCAGGTACCGGACGAAGTAGGGCTCCAGGGCGTCGAGACCCCGTGTGGCCAGCGTGACCACCGACGGTCCCTCGCCCGACGCCAGCCAGCGCGGACCGAGCGCGACGGCGTGCTCGACCACCTGCTCCCGCAGCTCGCCCACGGCGCGCGTGGCCGCCCGGTGCGCGAACCGCTCCTGGACGGCGGTGACCACGGCGCGCGCGGCGACGACGACGGCGAGCCACGCGATCGTCGGACCCACCTCGTCCAGCGTGGCACCGTCGGTCACCGCGTCGCCGAGGGCGTGCGCGAGCAGGAGGGCCTGCGTGACCACCAGCGCCGCCGTGAGCACACCGAGTGCGGACGTCAGTGCGACGTAGCCGCGGGCGGCCCGGGCGTGCCTGAGGAGACGCGGGTCCAGCGGCCTCACTGGTCGGACGAGGACGGCTTGTTCAGGGCGGGCACCTTGTCGAACGTCAGGCCCGTGGCGGCCGGGATGTGCTGCGCCGAGATCCGCTTGCGGAACACGCAGTACGTCCAGCCCTGGTAGATGAGCACGAGCGGCGTCAGCACGACGGCCACCCAGGTCATCACCGTCAGCGTGTAGCTGGTCGACGAGGCGTTGGTGACGGTGAGCGAGTTGGCCGGGTCGAAGGCCGGCATGACGTCGGGGTACATCGACCCGAAGATCAGGACGACGGCCGCGACGATGGCGACGGCCGAGGCGACGAAGGCCCGGCCCTCCTGGCGGCGCTGCGCGGACACGACCAGCACCACGAGCGCGCCGGCCGCGACGACGACGGCCGCCCAGGTCCACGGCACCGAGTAGGCAACCTGCGCCCAGACGGCCCAGGCACCGGCGACCACCAGCGTGACGATCGACGACCGGGCGGCGAACGCACCCGCCCGCGCCCGGACGTCGCCGTCCGACTTCAGCGCGAGGAACACGGCGCCGTGCGTGAGGAAGATGAGCGCCGTCGTCGCGCCCGCGAGCAGGGCGAACGGGTTGAGCAGCGCCCAGAACCCGCCGACGTACTGGTGCCCGGCGTCGAGCTCCACGCCGCGGACCAGGTTGCCGAACGCCACGCCCCAGAGCACGGCGGGCACCCACGAGCCGACGATGAGGCACCGATCGGCCAGGGACCGCCAGCGGGGGTCGTCGATCTTGCCGCGCCACTCGAACGACACCACGCGCACGATGAGCGCGAGCAGGATGAGCAGCAGCGGCAGGTAGAACCCGGAGAACATCGTGGCGTACCACTCCGGGAAGGCCGCGAACGTCGCACCGCCCGCGGTGAGCAGCCACACCTCGTTGCCGTCCCAGACCGGTCCGATCGTGTTGATCATGACGCGGCGGTCGCGGTCCTTGGCCGCGCCGTCGCCGCGGGAAAGCAGCCCGAGCAGCATCCCGACGCCGAAGTCGAACCCCTCCAGCACGAGGTAGCCGGTCCACAGGACCGCGATGAGGATGAACCAGACGGTCGTGAGCTCCATGGTCGTCGGCCCTCTCAGTACGCGAACGACAGCGGCCGGTCGGACGCGCCGTCCGGGTCGTTGTCGGGGTTGTCGGGGCTGGGATCACGCTCGCTGTCCGCGACGCCCTCGATCGTGTACCGGTGCATGAGGCGGTACCAGAAGACGGCGAGGATGCCGTAGAGCAGCGTGAAGGCGATGAGCGACGTGAGGATCGTGCCCGTGCTGGTCACGGTCGACACGCCGCGCGCGGTGAGGAGCCAGACCCCGTCGACGCCGCCCGGGTTCGGGTTGGGCGCGACGACCCACGGCTGGCGGCCCATCTCGGTGAAGATCCAGCCGAACGACGAGGCGAGGAACGGCGTGACCAGCGCGACGATGCCGAGCCGCCCGACCCAGACGTTGCCGTTCACGCGGCCCTTGCGGGTCACCCAGAGGGCCACGAGCGCGAGCGCTGCCGAGCCGAGGGCGAAGCCGATCATCAGACGGAAGCCCCAGTAGGTGACGGCGAGGTTCGGGATGTAGCTGATGGGGTCGCCGTTCGCGTCGGTGTACCCGTACTTGTCCTCGTACTCCTGCTGCAGCTGGTCGGTGCCCTGCAGCGTCGCCGAGAAGTCGCCGGTGGCCAGGAACGAGAGCATGCCGGGGATCTCGAGCAGGTGCGTGACCTTGTCGCAGTCGGCGCCCGTGCCCAGCGGGCCGACCGCGAGCAGCGAGAACGGCACGCTGTCCGTGGTCTCGCACAGCGCCTCGGCGGCCGCCATCTTCGTCGGCTGCTGCTGGAACATGAGCTTGGCCTGCTGGTCGCCGCTGAGCGCCACGCCGACGCCCGAGATGAGCATGACGATCACGCCGAGCACGATGGCGGGCCGGTAGACGTCGCGCGCCTTGTCGACCTGGCCCGCGCGCACGAGGCGCACCATCCACCAGGCGGCGATGCCGGCGACGAACGTGCCGGCGGTGAGGAACGCGGCGGAGATCGTGTGGGGGAAGGCGGCGAGGAGCGTCGAGTTCGACAGGACGGCGCCGATGTCCGTCATCTCCGCGCGGCCGCGCTCGGCGTTGAACACGGCGCCCACGGGGTGCTGCATCCAGGAGTTCGCGGCGAGGATGAAGTACGCGGAGAGGTTGGTGGCCAGCGCGACCGCCCAGATGCACGCGAGGTGGATCTTCTTCGGCAGCTTGTCCCAGCCGAAGATCCACAGGCCGAGGAACGTCGACTCGACGAAGAACGCGGCGAGCGCCTCCATGGCCAGCGGAGCCCCGAACACGTCGCCGACGAAGCGGGAGTACTCGCTCCACGCCATGCCGAACTGGAACTCCTGCACGATGCCGGTGGCCACCCCTATCGCGAAGTTGATCAGCAGCAGCTTGCCGAAGAACTTGGTCAGCCGGAGCCAGCGCTCGTTGCCGGTGCGGACCCAGATCGTCTGCATGATCGCGACCAGCGGCGCGAGACCGATCGTCAGCGGCACGAAGATGAAGTGGTAGACGGTGGTGATGCCGAACTGCCATCGAGCGACGTCGAGCGTGTCCACGGGCCCCTCCGGGGGTGCAGCAGATACCGGGTCGGGTCCACGCCGCCCACCGGTCTGGACAGCAGACCAGTCCTGACCTGCGGACCTGGGAAAACGCTAGGACCGGGTCCAGTCTGCCCCTGGGACCAAGGTCCCGGGTAGCGGGACCTCCCGACGGCGCGCCGGGCACTGCCGGACGCCGGTGCGGAGGCGCTGTGCGATACTGACCACGGCTCTCCGGGTGGCCACACCGCCCGAGGACCCTTGAGCTCGCAGCACCAGCATGTCGTGCGCGCCAGCCGCCGCTCTGCCGCCCGCTGGTCCCCGATCGGGACCGCCGGCTCCGGCGTCGCAGGCGATGGCGCCGACCGGGTGCAGCAGCCACGACCGCCGACTTTCCGTCGCCGCGCAGCACGCGAGCGACGACCGACCGACCGAGTGTCACCGCGTGTGGGTGGCGATGCCCGGTACCCAGGAGCACTTCGCGTGACCGACGAGAACACCCCCACCGCAGACACGACGACGATCGCCGGGGGTGAGGCACCGCCCGCCGCACCGCGCCGCCGCCGTGCCACCCGCGTGACCGCCGCACCCAGCAGCGCCGCCCCGGCCGACGCCGTCGTCACCCTCCCGGCGGTGACCGAACCCGCCGTCCCGGCGAAGGTCGAGGACGCCGCCCCGGCCCCTGCCGAGCAGCCCGCCACGGCGCCGTCGACGCCGGTGAAGAAGTCCCGCCGCGTGACCCGCACCGTCGTCCCGGTCTCGGCCGACGCACCGGTCGAGCCGGCGCCCGTCGCCGACGAGGCCCCCGCGGCCCCGGTCGAGGCCGAGCCGGTCGTCGAGGCCGCCCCCGTCGTCGAGGAGCCCGCCGMCACCAAGGCCGCGCCCCGCCGCCGCCGCKCCGGCACCCGCGCCGCCGCCGCGCCGGAGCCGA
>NZ_JBFUAI010000044.1:0-2631 GCF_056406355.1 Cellulomonas sp. P1_C4
TGCCCGCGGCGATGACGTCCTCGGTCAGCACGTGGAACCAGCCGTCGACCACGTCGCGGAGCGCGCTGGGGGGCGCTTCCGCGGTCGACAGGCTCTCGACGAGGCGGCGATAGACGGTCTCGAGCTTGTGGAGTGGCGTCTCCGTCTCAGAGATCTGGATCTCGGCCGCGGCAAAGCGTTCGCGCTTCGCCCGTTCGACGAGCCATCGCGTGAAGAAGGTCTTGCCGGAGCCGTACTCGCCGCGGACAGCCTTGAACTGCCCACCGCCGTTAGCCACGGTCGTGAGCTCACCATCGATCGCCGTCTCGAACTTCTCGAGACCGACGGCCAGCACGTCGAGACCTTGCTGAGGGACGGTGCCTCGACGGAGTGCATCGATGACTTCGGAACGGCGACGAGGGCTGATGACTACCACGGCGTCAGGATCCCAGGCCGAACTGCTGACGCAGGAGTGCCACGTCGAGCACAAGAGTGACTCCGTCTTCGTCGTCGCGAACGACGGGGTACATGTCCACGTTCAAGAGCCGTCGCAGCCTCACGAGGGTCCCTGCGACGAGCGGAGTCGCAACGCCGGCATCGGCCGCCAGCGTGTCGTGGTGCGCGCGCCCGCCACGACGCAACGCGCCGAGCACGAAGGAACGAACAACGGCATCGTCGAGCGGGTGACGGCCACTGTGGAGGCGCTGCTCCCGATAGGTCGCCGATCCGAGGAGAGCGTCGACCAGAGCCGCCTCGGGATCCAGCGACTCGACCGGTGGCGCGTCCGCTAAGTCGAAGCCGAGAATCCCCTGTCCGGCGTCCGGTGGTCGGACACCCAGGATCCGGTTCGGTCGTCCGCTGATCGTGGTGAGCTGGACGCCGATCAGGTCCCGAAGCATGTCATTGACGTCCACCTTGAATAGTGACGCGCTCTCAGGTCCCCGGACCAGTACGTCCTCGAGCAGGGCAGCGTCTAGCTTCACGCGTAGGTATCGGTCGTTGTCGGGCCGTACCGTGCCGAGGCCGGCCTTCTGCCAGGCTGCGATCTCAGCCGGGCTCGAGCGGACATCAGCGTTCGTGCGATTGATGTAGATACTCCGCTCGTCGTCGAGGTGGACCACCTTGCCGTAACCGGGCCACGCCGCTTCTGGGGCTATGAGTTTGAGCCCGAGCGCTTCGCAAACGCGGACGAGCGGCCAGACCTGCGACTGCGGCGTTCCGGCGGGAATGGCGTCAGCCTTGAGGCGCTTCCGCCGCGCCTCAACCTCGCCCGGTTCGGCTGTCGTTCGAGTCTGCCCAGCCGTTTCTTGAGGGCCTGGGGTGTGAGCGCCCGATGCCGGACCGCGGCCGGTGAGGAAGTCCTGTACCGCTTTCCAAGGCCCCGAAGTCAACTGAGGTGAGATCGGTGCCGGATCGACGATCACGCCCATGGCCGTCCTCACCTCTGGCGGGAGCCGCCAGAGTCCCGGGCGTTTGACGACGACAAGGCGTTCTCCGCGGGCGGCGAGAGGCACGACGGCATCGATGAGCCAGCGCCGAATGAAAGCCGACGAGGGCAGCAACCTGACCAGGCGATGGTTGTCGGGCTCCGCGCTGATTCTGAGGCTCCGATAGGGCGAAGCGTTGATCCAGACCGCGTCACCGTGGAAGACGAGCGGTCCGTAGTTCACGCGGTCGTAGTACGGGGAGACGTTCGACCAGTCCGCGCTCTCTGGGTCCCGAATGCGTCGCAGATAGCGCTCGAACGCCTCGGCATCGGGGAACTCGTCGGGCGTCACAGTCGGGCTGTAGCCGCCGTTGGCGCCGAGGATGACGACCTTCGCCGATGTCACCGGGCCAAGGTATGGACAGGTCGGGTAGTCGAGGTTGAACGAGTGCTGCCCCGCCAGAACGGCCCGGTCGTCCGGATGGGTCCATTGCCCCGTGGCTTCATCCCGTCCGAATCGCGCCCAGTACTCGACAATGTCGCTCACGTCCACGGCTGGCCTCCTCGCTCGACAGGGAGGCTATCGCCCGTGGATCGCTCAGACGTCACTCCTGCGCGTCATCGCGCTGCTGAGCGCGCGCGAAGAGTGCACCACCGAACGGTTGAACGCAGCTATGGCGGCGAAGGTGCCGAAGGCGAGCAGAGCGAGGCCCGCACCCACGCGACCGCCGAGCTCACTCGCGACCGCCCCTGCGAGCAGCTCGATGTAGCGGTCATCGACCACCGACTGGACACGCTCCGGTGACGCCGCGCCCGCCGCGTAGATGTCGCGCACCCGCATGCCGAAGGGACCGCAGCGAGTCCGGGGTGAAGCCGGGCAGTCGGATCTGGACCGCGCGCGGGTTGTCGAATCGTGCGTCGGTGTCGAAGTCCACTGCGAGCCGTTGCGCTAGCGGAGCGAGCCGTTGCACGCCCTGCTGGCCGTCGAAGAACGCCGGCGTTCCGGTCATCACGAGATAGAGGCCGGGGAACCGCCCTCCGTCGACCTCGTCGATGAGCTGTCGGAGGGCATTGAGCGACTTCTCGCGGACGTCGGACCGGACGCGCTGCAGCGTCTCCACCTCGTCCAGCACGACAACCAGGCCTCGGTAGTCGGAGTCCCGCAGGACGGTGAGCAGACCCTGCAGAAAGCCGAGCGCGCCGAAGTGGTCGAGCTCCCCTCGCAC
>NZ_JBFUAI010000045.1:0-1042 GCF_056406355.1 Cellulomonas sp. P1_C4
GGCTTTGCCGCCACGGATGACGCCAGCGGTGTCACGGTGGGTGCCGATGCCGCCGACGACGGCAGGATGCTGCTGATCTGGGAGATCGACAGCGTCTACTCCCACCCGTGCGACACGACTCGGCGCACTGTCGCCGTCGGACCCACGGCGGCCGACCTTGCCGACGCCCTGGCCGCACAGCCGATGCGCGACGGCACCACCCCCGTCCCGGTGACGATCGGCGGCTACGACGGGTTCTATGTCGAGCTCTCCGTGCCGGACGACATCGACGTCGACGCCTGCCCCGGGGGGAAGTTCTTCAGCTGGCCCGGCCGATGGCAGCAGGGTGCCGGGCAGGTCGACATGTTGTGGATCGTCGACGTCGACGGGCAGCGCGTCGTCTTCGACGCCTGGGCCCTCCCAGGCGCCAGCCCGCAGGAGCGCGCCGAGCTCCAGCACATGGTCACCACCGCCACGTTCGTCCCGACCGACGACCTCTGAGACCGCGCGCTCCGTCGGGGCGCCTTCGCCGCCTCCGTCATGCCCTGCGGCCGCATCCGCCGGCCGCTGATCCCTTCCACGCAAGGAGACGATGATGTCGACCCATCGCACCAATCTCTTCGTCGCAGCCAGTGCGGCGCTCCTGGCGGCCGGGCTCGTCGGTTGCACCGCCGAGGCGGCGCCCGACATCGCCCCCTCATCCGCTCCGACCACCGTGCGGGCGCTGCCGTCGGGCGATGGTGTGGCGCCGTTGGAGCCGGGCCGTTATGTGTTCCCGGTGATGGACGGCGCGCCGGAGCTGCTCCCGGTGGTGTCGGTGCCTGCGGGTTTTGCCGCCACGGATGACGCCAGCGGTGTCACGGTGGGTGCCGATGCCGCCGACGACGGCAGGATGCTGCTGATCTGGGAGATCGACAGCGTCTACTCCCACCCGTGCGACACGACTCGGCGCACTGTCGCCGTCGGACCCACGGCGGCCGACCTTGCCGACGCCCTGGCCGCACAGCCGATGCGCGACGGCACCACCCCCGTCCCGGTGACGATCGGCGGCTACGACGGGTTC